>JANPNA010000043.1:0-15218 GCA_031427235.1 Pirellula sp. | reverse complement strand
CTCAATTGCTCCAGGTTCGCCATCCGCTGGATGGCTTCCATTTCCTGATCAGGGAGGATGACTTGAAGCCGCTTACTCATGCAGTGAGTATAACGTACTCAGCGATGGAGCGGGCTAAGGCACGCTGAGGAATTTGTCTTCGTCGAGGGTGGTCATTATTTTTTGGGAAAGGCGGGGTCGGCCATCGCTTCTTTCATTTGGGCGAGATGGCGTTCGGTGTGCGCGCCGATCATCAGGATGACTTGATAGCCATCCATCAGCATGCCGGGCATTTCCGTAAAGTGCAGCCTCAATTCGGCCGGCGTCTTTTCGACGTAAGCGATGGTCACTTTGCGGGCGGCGCGGAAGGCGGCGAGGGTTTCGGCGGTGGTTTTCCACTTATGGCTGGGGACGAACATTTCGGGAGCCTTGACTTTCACTTCGCGCGAGGAGATGGCTTTGATGACGGCGTCGTCTTTGCCGGCGGTGAGGGCCATCTTTTCGGGGGCGCCTGCTGAGTCTATTGGAGCGGCCATCACCTGGCCTTTGAGCATGCCGAAGAGTCCGGTTTCGGTGAGGGCGAGGTGCTCGAGGCAATCGCCGACGGACCATCGGTTGGGGCCGGCGTGGAAGTCGAGTTGGGCGGGGGTGAGGGTGGCGATGGTGTCAGTGACCTGTTTTTGGGTGGCGTGGAGGTAGCTCATGGCGCGGTCGCGCTCGCCTTGGGAGAGAGTGCCGCTCGGGGTAATGGAAGTATTCTGGCCCGCGGCGAGGATACTACCGGCAATCAACAGCAAGAAGAGGCGCATGACCTTATTAGTAGCATGTTGGGGCTAATTAAGAGGCAAGTGCTGGCCGATAGAGATCATGAGGGCGGAAGCCTGTCGTTGAGGACTTGCTTGCCGGTGGCTACACCATACATACCAATTCGCGCCCATGCGCCGCTGGAAGCGGGAGAACTAGGGCTATCCTGTACCCCGGAGATTCTGTTCACCGGGCCGGCTGACTCATCGACGATTCTGATTGTCGACGACGCCGAAATCAATCGCCGGATGATCCGGGCGATGCTGCAAGGCGGGCGATCGGGGCAGTCCAAGCTTTACAAGTTATTGGAGTGTCGGCGCCCCTCCGAAGCGCTGGCCATTGTGAGCCAGGAAAAGGTCGATTTGGTGATCTGCGAGTTCATGAGCAGCTCGACACGATCGGAAAAGTGTTTCTAGGTTTAACGCTGGGCTGCGCCAGGTGTCACGATCACAAATTTGATCCGATCCTTGCAAAGGACTATTATGCGCTGGCTGGAATTCTTCAGAGCACCAAGTCGATGGAGCATCTCAACTTTGTTTCGCAATGGAACGAGAGAGATTTGCCCGATGAGTTGCTGTCCAAGGCAATTCAGATTTACCAAGAAAAAATCGACAAGTCCAATACGGAGTTAGACGAAAAGAAGCGTGTCTATTCGGACCGAGCGTTTGAAGTGCAGTTGAGCTCGTTTTTGGTTGCCATGTCTAACTCACTCCAACCCGATGCATCGCTGGCAAAGCCAATTACCAAGGAATCGGAAAAATGGCAACCACTTCTTAAAAGTGACCCCGTAGCGTCCTCAAAAGATAACGACTTCCTCAGCGTTTGGCGGCGTTTGGCTTCCTTGGAGAAAGACTTGTTCGCAGAAAAGGCGATCACGATTTGGCAAGAGCTAGCTGCGGATGAGAACAAGCGAAGTTCATGGGACGTCAAACTGAGCAAACGCCCACATCCGGTTTCCGTACAAGAGTTGCTGGACACCTACGCTTCCGCTCTACGCGAGATATGGGCAGAGGTCCGGGATGCCCCCCGCAATGACAAAGGCAAGATTACTTCTTCTGAGACCGCTAAACTCTTTACGCAATTTTTCGACGGCGAGTTATTTGTCTACACCGCAAAAATCGAAGAGACGCTGGAAGCAGACGAGAAGAAAAACTACCTGGAACTGCAAGCGACGACCGAAAAGCTGGTGAAGGAGAGACCCAGTTTGCCCCGCGCGATGGCGGTAACGGACGGTCCCGCTCGCTTTGTGGCAGTGAATGTACGAGGAAATCATTTGCAGACCACCGGCGAACCCTTGGTACCTTCGATTCCGACGGTGTTCCGAGGGGATACGAATAACTGGGAATGGACCGGTCCAGAAAAAGGCTCAGGACGACTGGAGTTGGCGAAGTGGATCGCCGACAAGAATCATCCGCTAACAGCTCGTGTCATGGTTAATCGTATTTGGCAAGGACACTTTGGCGAAGGATTGGTAACGAGCGCTTCGAATTTCGGTCTACGCGGTCAGCTTCCAACCCACCCTGAACTGCTCGATTGGCTGGCCAACGAGTTTGTAAAAAACGACTGGTCCGTCAAACGGCTTCATCGGCAACTCGTTCTTTCGTCAGCATACCGGATGGCGACGCACAGTGACCCAGACTCCGAGGTGATCGATCCGGACAATAAAATGCTTTGGCGACAAAACCGTCGGCGCATGGAAATTGAGGTCTTGCGAGATGCATTGCTTTCGATTGGCGATGTTTTGGATTCAAGTATGGGAGGGTCGCCTCGAAATGCAACGACGGCTATGATAAAGAACTTAAGCGGAGCCGAGAACATTGGCTGCATTCGCCGCACGGTGTATCTCGACATCAATCGGGCTGCGATGTCCGACTTCTTGATGACGTTTGATTACGTGGAGCCGGGCGTTTCCGTGGAACGTCGCCCGGCCACGATCGTACCTCACCAGTCTTTGTTTATGATGAACAATCCGCTCCCATTGGAGATTGGTAAGCAATTGGCTACTCGAATTCATTTGGAACAAAGCAACGACTTTGCACGTTTGGCAATGGCAACGAGGATCGTGTTTGGCCGATCTCCAAAAACCAAGGAAATCGATGCCATTCGAGAATTTTTGCTTAGCATTTCCGCCGATTCCGGCCAGGCTGACTTAAAATCAAGTCTTGCAACCATGAATTCGAGCTTGGAAGACTGGGTTCGAGTTTGTCGATCACTCCTTTTGACGAACGAGTTTCTCTATGTCGAATAGCAGCAAGTTGAGTTCACTCGGGGACGGCCATTGTTTTGGATGCCCACTCCCACGTCGTCAGTTGTTAAAAAATGTCGGCAATGGATTCGGCGCATGGATGCTTGCGTCCTTGCTCGAGGAGCAAAAAGCGCATGCCAAGTCGAAGGACGGTTTGCATTTTCCAGCCAAAGCCAAACGGGTCATCTTCTTGTTCATGCATGGCGGCCCATCGCATGTCGATACTTTTGACTATAAGCCAATGCTTGCGAAGGACGACGGCAAGCCTCTGCCGTTTGACAAGCCTAGAGTTCAATTCGCACAAACCGGAAACTTGCTTAAGAGCCCTTGGGGTTTTCAGCAGTATGGTCGGTCAGGAGCTTGGGTAAGCGATCTGTTTCCGGAGGTCGGAGGTTGCGTCGACGATATTTCCTTCATCAAGTCGATGCATGGTTCGAACGAAGCGCATGGAGGAGCGTTGTTGAAGATGCACACGGGGAGCGATACGTTTGTCCGGCCCAGCATGGGGGCTTGGATCAGCTACGGACTCGGTTCCGAAAACGAAAATCTGCCAAGTTTCATCACGATCAACCCAACGCTCGGGCACGGCGGAGTTCAAAATTTCGGATCCGCATTCTTGCCAGCCGACCATCAGGCAACCCGCATCGGGAGCAGGCGTGCAACAGCGAAGGTCGCGGAGATTAGCAATGTGAGCAATGCGATCCTTTCATCGCACGACATGCGACAACAACTGGACTTGGCTCAATCGCTCAATCGCGCCTATTTGGACGACGTTGGGGCCGACAAGAACCTTGAGGCAAGAATTCAGTCGATGGAATTGGCCTTCAGGATGCAAACGGAAGCACCTAGCGTTATGGACATCAGTCGCGAAACCGCTGCTACCATGCAATTGTATGGCATCGACCAGCCGAAGACCGAAAACTTCGGGCGGCAATGTCTGTTGGCCCGACGCTTGAGTGAATCGGGTGTCCGCTTCGTGCAAGTGAGTCACAGTTATTGGGATCAGCATGACGAGTTGAAGGAAAAACACCAAGAGCTCGCCTTCGAGGTCGATCGACCGATCGCAGGCCTTTTGAAGGATCTGAAAGCCCGAGGATTGCTAGAGGAGACGTTGGTCATTTGGGGTGCCGAGTTTGGCCGCACACCGACCGCACAAGGCAAGAATGGCCGAGACCACAACCCTCACGCATTTACCTATTGGATGGCTGGTGGGGGTGTCAAGAAAGGATTCTCATATGGTGAAACCGATGAGTATGGTTTTTACGCTCGAGAAAACCGGGTTCATGTTCACGACTTCCACGCGACGCTACTGCATTTGCTGGGCATCGACCACGAAAAACTTACCTATCGCTATGGTGGTCGCGACTTTCGATTGACGGACGTCCATGGAACCGTGGTGCACGATTTGTTTTCATAGCCCGTGGTGGATGCTGCCAGTATCCGAGCTGCCAGTGTGAGAGCTGCCAGTGTGAGAGCTGCAGTCCAAGCCGACGCTAGCAGCGTCTGCCAGGGCCACGGCCACGACAACGGCACTGAATGACCCAACCGACCGAGTCCACCATATCATGCCAAAAATACTAATCGCTGAATGCAAACAGGAGGTCTCGACCTTCAATCCGCATCGGAGCAGCTATGAGGACTTTACGATTCGTCACGGGGAAGCAATCTGCCGCTACCATCGTAGCGTCGGTAACGAGATTGGCGGTGCCTTGAGCGTTTTCGACGCAACCGAGGGAGTTGAGTTGCTTCCTGCTTATAGCGCTTGCTTCATTACGTCGGGCGGTTCGTTGGACAAGGTGTCTTGGGAGCGAATTGTGGCAGAGTTTCTAGAAGCGATACGCGAAGCACCATCTGTCGACGGAGTCTATTTTTGCATGCATGGCGCGATGGCTAGCGAGGAGGAGCATGATCCCGAAGGCTGGTTATTGGCGGAAACTCGCAAGATCCTCGGCGAAAAAATTCCGATCGTGGTCTCCCTCGACTTGCATGGCATCCTGACGGATCAAATGCTTACTCATAGCGATGCCATCGTGGCTTACCATACCTATCCCCATGTCGATTTCTTTGAGACAGGGGCGCGTGCGGCCCGCTTGTTACTTCGAATCTTGTTGGGGACGGTCAAACCAGTAACAGCCAAGGTGGCCATTCCGGCGCTCGTACGAGGCGATGAACTGATCACTGCCACCGGGCTGTTCGGGCAGAGTATTCGAATGGCTCACGAAGTGGAAACTGGTCCACGAGGACTTTCCGCAGGTATGTTTATCGGCAATCCATTTACGGACGTGCCTTCGCTGCAGACGTATAGCTTCGTGGTAACCGACGACGACTACGCGATGGCCGAGCGTGAGGCGATTCGCATCGCCAATCGATTTTGGGAAGATCACGAGCAGATGCAAGTGCCCTTAGTCAGCCTGGATGAGATGGCTCGAATGGTCAAGGAAAACCAGACTGGAACAGTCGCAATTGTGGATGCTGCCGACGCAACCAGCTCGGGGGCTTCGGGGGACAGCAACGCCGTGTTGCGCACGCTGCTGGAAGCGGGCTACACCGGACGCGCGCTCTTGCCGATGGTCGATGAGGGGGCCGTTCGACTGGCCATGGATGCAGGTATCGGTGCGACCATTCGAATATGGGTTGGTGGGTCACTCGATCCTGGGCGGTTTCAACCGCTACTCATCCAAGCGACGGTACGATTGCTGTCCGACGGCCGATTCCGAAGCGAGTCGTTCGGCGAACAATGGTCGGCAGGCCCAACGGCGGTGCTCGAGTCGAACAACTTCACCCTGGTGGTGAGCAGTCGAGCGGTGAGTTTGTACGATCGTTCTTTCTTTTATGCGCATGGCCAGGACCCCAAAGACTTTGATTCGGTGGTGGTCAAATCGCCGCATTGCCAACACCATATGTATGCCGACTGGTGTTCTCAAATGGTCCTGGTGGATGCACCTGGTTCGTCGAGTGCCAACCTACGCTACCTTGGTCATCAGCGATGCCCGCGTCCCATTTTCCCATTGGACGCCAACGTCCCATTCACTCCTGTGGCGAAACGATTTCAACGAGGCGTTCGATAACGATGAAGATACGAGAGATTCGTTGCGCTGGTTTGCGAGGAGCCACCCCCGAAGGTGGCTGGAGTAATGAGCTTCGCCCTGACGACTGCGTTCATACCTTGATTGCGGTTCATACGGATGAAGGGGCCATCGGACTGGGAAGTGTGTTCACCAACGATGATTTGGTGCGGGCTTCGCTCGCGGTTTTGGAGCCGCTCTATCGCGGTGAGAATGCTCTGGAACCGGAACGCGTTAGCGAGAAACTACATCAAAATATGTTCTGGCTCGGACGAGGAGGCTCGATCACACATACCATCAGCGGTATCGACATTGCCCTCTGGGATCTGCTTGGTAAGGCGACCGGACAGCCCGTAGGACGATTGCTAGGCGGGAGGTATCGCGAGCGCGTACAACCTTATGCATCGTTGTTGATGGATGAGCCTGATAAACTGCGAGACCATCTCTTGTCGGTGAAAGCCCAAGGATTTCGAGCCTTCAAGATTGGCTGGGGGCCGTTTGGTCGACGCGATGCCGCTACCGACGAAGCGATTGTCAAAGCCGCTCGCGATGCGATCGGAGGTGATTCACATTTGATGGTCGACGCGGGTGGGAGCGATGCTTACTGGACGAACGGATACAAGTGGGCTCTCAACACATCGAAGATGTTAGCCAACTATGATGTCTATTGGTTTGAGGAGGCTCTCCAGCCGGATGCACTCGAGGACTACGTGAAGCTGCGGGAGCATTCGCCGGTTCCAATCGCAGGAGGTGAAGTCCTCACCCGACGTCAGGCGTTTCAACCTTGGCTGGAAGCTCGAGCGTTCGATATCGTTCAGCCGGATGTGACCAAGGTAGGTGGCATCAGCGAGGAACGTCGCATTGCATGGATGGCACAGGAACATGGAGTGCGTTTCATACCTCATGGTTGGAACACGGCGGTCGGTTTGGCGGCTGACCTGCAACTCGCATCGGCTTTTCCAGGAACCAATTTCGTCGAATACTTGACCGGTTCTCCGTTCATTGACGACCTAGCGGTCGGTGGTTGGAACTTGGATGCAAACGGCATGTTGGACATTCCAGCCGAGCCCGGCTTGGGTCTGGAGCTCGATCCTGATGCATTGAAGAGATACACAGGGAATGCGGACTTGCTTCGCATGTGATTTTGAGAGTGGAAGGTCGAGGTGGCGGGGTACTGACAGTTCTCACTGTCGTTGATATTGCGTTGTCTTGTCTTTGCGGTGCCGCGACAGCGTAACGAAGATTGCCAAGTCAGTCCGCAAAGTAACTTCGCGAGATTCGTTTTGGCTACAATTTTCTCATGGGAGCGTTTTATGAACTGGCCAGAGAACGAATAGGTGTCGACCCCTTGGTGTGTCACGGCCGTGCTTGCGTTTTGGGAACCAGAGTTATGGTTTCAGTTGTTCTCGACAACCTCGCGGCAGGAATAGAACGAGACGAAATCTTGCGTAGCTATCCAAGTTTGAAGAACGAGGACATCGACGGATGCATTGCTTACGCGGCGGAACTGGCCAGAGAACGAGTTGTGCCACTTCCATCCGAGGCGGAGTGATGCGTTTCCAAGTGGACGAAAATTTGCCATCCGAAGTTGCTGAGATGCTCCGCGCTCATGGCCATGATGCGCTGACAATTTTTGATCAGCAAATGGTCGGAGAACTCGATCCCAAGGTTGCCGATGTTTGAAGGACTGAGCGGCGATCGCTTATAACATTGGATTTGGATTTTTCAGATATTCGAACTTATCCACCGCATTTCTATCCCGGTATCATCGTGCTTCGTCCACGCTCGCAAGCCATTGGCTTATGTTCGCGGTGCCTTCCGGTGTTCCGGAATATCAGAATGTCGAAGTGGTTATTGCAGCCCAAATCGAAATCCATCTCGTCACTACGATCCTGTTTGTCGTTGGCTTGATTCGACTCGATATAGATCGTCTGGAAGGGGCCACTGATGTAGGCGAATGCTCGCGGTCACCGCCATAGCGTCAGGTCGTTTTGACTCGACCATGCCTGCCTTCAGGAAGCAGTTGACCATGTCGACACAGTGATAACCGCTGTGCGAAAGCTTGCCGTACCCCTGGTAATAAGGATGGTAGTTTTGACTGACGATCTCCGACGGCAGTCGCCACTGCCCATCGCAGTGTTCGGACGCGATGTTCGGACGCGATGTTCGTAACGGGGCAACCGGTTTCGTCGCGAACCTCTTCGATCCGCTTCATATTGCCTGAAAAACAATCCGCCATCGCGTATCCCGCGTAACCAACCATCAGTTCGGCAGGGCCATCCCGATGCCGAGAAATCTTTTGGTCCATAGTTGGGCTTTGGTGTCGAAAGAACGAGACATGGGTCTGGGTAATCTTGGCAACGCATGATCGCCATCGATTCTAGGAGGGAAGTTAAATATCCCCCGAGTTAAACTCGGGGGCATTCGCATGCCGTTGGCTTTAATAACGGCGGTGCCATATTTTCTGCACTCGATTCGTTTTCTGCACTCGATTAGGAATCCGCCGCGACTTCTTGTTCGACTTCGTCGGCGACTTCCGGTTTGCCGTCAGGACCTGCATAGCCACCGCATGCGATAATCGCGTCGCGGATGGCATTCGCTACATCCTTGTTTTCCATCAAATAATTTCGTGCTTTTTCTTTTCCTTGGCCAATGTAGGTGTCGCCATACTTGAACCAAGCACCGCTGCGATTCACGATCTTGTGTGCCGTTCCGAGATCGAGGAGGTCCCCTTCGAAACTGATTCCACAGGTGTGCATCATGTCGAACTCGGCCACGCGGAATGGAGGTGCGACCTTGTTTTTGACGATCTTGGTTTTGACCCGCTGACCGACAATCATTTCGCCATCTTTGAGTTGTCCAATTCGACGAACATCGATTCGGCACGACGAATAGAATTTCAAGGCGCGACCGCCAGGCGTGGTTTCCGGTGAACCGTACGACATCCCGCCAATTTTCTCACGGATCTGATTGATGAAGATCACGCACGTTTTGCTCTTGGCAATGACCCCAGTCAGCTTACGCATGGACTGGCTCATCAAACGTGCTTGCAGTCCGATGTGCGAATCACCGATCTCTCCCTCCAGTTCTTGTCTGGGAACCAAAGCGGCCACCGAGTCGATGACGATGACGTCGACGGCGTTGCTTTTGATCAGCATTTCGGTGATTTGCATGGCTTCTTCACCGCTGCTTGGTTGACTCACCAGCAAGGTGTCCAATTCCACGCCAAGCTTCTTCCCCCAACTAGGATCGAACGCGTGTTCCGCATCGATGATGGCTGCGATGCCGCCAGCTTTTTGAGCTTGGGCGCAAATATGCAATGCGATGGTCGTCTTGCCGCTGGATTCTGGGCCAAAGATCTCGATGATTCGGCCGCGTGGAACGCCAACCCCGCCCAAAGCCATATCGAGAGAAAGCGAGCCGGTCGGAATGCCTTCTATCTTGAGTTGGGCCTCTCCGCCCAACGGCATGATGGAGCCTTCGCCAAACTGCTTTTCGATCTGTTGCAGGGTGGTCCTGAGGCTAGGCTCGCGTTTGTAAATGTTTTCAAGACCGGTGATCGGCTCGGACGGTGGACCTTTGTCGGATTTTTTCTTGCTTTTGCTGGATGAAGCGGCCATACCTGAAATTCCCTTTTTCTGAGTGAAACCTAATAATGATGAGAGACAAAGAATGGGTGTGCAATCGCATGTGGACAAGTATCTCTCAATCGTACCCGTCGCCCATCACCTAGAGATCAATCTCGTCTAAACCTTGGCATTCCTAATGCTGTTAAGGATGCTAACGCATTCTTGCCGAGTTCACAACAAGCCTCCAGGCCCACATACCAGTTTTCGACACCGGTTGGACACCTTTGGTCAAAGGCCAAAATTTTGGACGGAATTTAGTCCAGCAGGCCACGTTTTCGAAGCGACGAAAAACGGAATCAATGTTCACTTGGAAAACGTTTTGGATCTTTTGCTTTTTTTGGAATTTTTCTAGTTTCCCGAAGCTTTTCGCTGGTGGTTTGCGTTTTCACACTGAGAGGTCAACCCAAGTGGTTAGATTGATTTGTGGATTGTTGGCGATTCGGCTTATGTTTCTGCAGCAATTTCTTCAAGCGTAAAAGGGGCAATCGATTGGCAATCTGGCAATCTGGCAATCTGGCAACCTCCCCATGTTGGATGTTGTTGTCGTGAAATAGTCGAGGCGTCAAGGTTGCCGACGCGAGCATCTTGTTTTTTGCCGCACTCTTTTCAGTGTTTCTTCCTATTCCAAGTCTGGCTATTGCTTTGTTACACGGGAATGGGACATGGTTTGGACGCGGTCTCAACCAAAGACAATGCAACGCAGCTTTTTGCCTTTCCCAATTGTTGCCTTTAAAAGGCACAGAATTTTTGTCAAAATTGCGTGGGATTTTCTTGCAGTGAAGATTTCGATCCGCTGGAGCAAGTAAAGTCGAGCGAATTGCTCTACGTCCATCCCAAAACAGTTAGTTACCAGAGTGATGTTGGTCTTTTCGTGAACATGTTGCCTTTTTTTGAGCAAAATGCACTTTACGAATCAATCGATAAGAACGTGCCAAGCAACTCGATTCCTAACAAATCGAAAATTGAGAAATCGCCCTCACTCCTAAAATGCCCTAGCGCGTTGGACTCCGAATTGCTTGTTGATCTATCCGATCGCTTTTCAGGTCCATCAGTCGAAATGCCGGCACTTCAAGGAGCAAAAAATCGCTATGCTCCTACGTTGCCTCCTAGCTCCTTCCCTGTGATCAATTCTTCCCTGTGATCAATTGTTTGGTTCATGCGAGTATTGCCGACCGTTGGGCAATATCCGCGACCGAAATGGCCGCGTGGTCAAGCGATACCAATGCCAAGCAACGAGGCGTTGTCTGGCAAATGAAAGTCGATGACGCACGCATTAAGCTGAAGTCGGTCTACCCTAAAATTAGAGTTTGACGGACCACTACTCAGAGTTGGTTGACACCCTGGTCGCGTCCGGTAAGTACAAAAATGCAAGTGAAGTGGTGCGCAAGGGCTTGCGTTTGCTTGAACAGCGAACCACCGAAGATGACCGTCGTCCTGAATTGCTACAGCAGTTAGACCTACTTCTTCCCAAGCTGATCTCCGGTCCGTTGCCATTGGTGTAGCTGCCAATTGTGGTCCCGCTGGCATGAAGGTAAGCGGAAACCATTTTGGTACCCTCCTTGGAAGCCTCTCGAGACTCAGAACAAAAATTGCGCAAGATTTAAACGCCACAACACCAAACTTTTAACACCCCAAGCTAACCGCCGACGCATTGAAGGAGACGATGTGCATGAAACCAAAAGTCATTCCACCTCAGAGATCACAGAGGGAAATTGCAGCTTCTCTGTGTCCTCCGTGCCTCCGGCAGACCGCCGCAAGCCCGCGACGATGCAGGGGCAACTCCGCGTCAATTGCCAGAGCAAGCCCGAGCGGTAGTTCTCGCACATCAACACAACCGGCCCGAGGTTGGCCAAAAGCCACGCGAACTGTTTCCATGGTTAGTTAAACACAGGCCACTTCCTTCACGCCCTAGAAGCAGACGTACGAAGATACTGTAGCAAGAGAAGATCGGGACGCAGAGAATCATGGATTCGATTTGAAAAAGTCGGTCGATGACCTACTATCGCTGCGCAAATACCGCCCCGACTACAAAACCATCAACTCAAATGCTAACATTCAACAACCCCCCCGGCTAAAGATCGAGGCCGGATTTTTCGGTTTTTCACTACAATTCTTTATCGTGGGTTTCTCGATCCAGATGTTATGTACGAGTGCGTCCCTCCACATGGCTTTACGGGCAAGGTCCAACACATGGATGCACGCGTTGGTGCAAAGTAGGCCTACCTGCCAACATTGCTTCCCCCCATTCCACCCATGCCGCCACCCATGCTGCGGTTGTTTGGCCGGGGGCCGAGTTCCCGAAGATCCGCCCTTTGTTGATTGGCGGCATCCGATGACGTCAGAACTCGATTGCGATCAAACTCGACCGTGCTGGTGTATTCTAGATCAAAAGCTTTCTCGCCAAAGCGTTCCGCCGGTACATTGAGATCCCATCGCAGTATCCCTCGAGGGTATTGAATACGACGGTAGAGTCCATCTTGACTTAACGGATGGTCTTTGGAATCAACGTGCAAAGATACTTCTGCGGCTTGGGCAGGCAATGGAATACGATCTACCATGCGAATCGTTACTGGAGCTGACTTGAAGTTGGCGACGACCAAGCGATATCGAAACGTGACATGACGATTTCCGCCCTTTTGGTCTTCGGTCTTTTCGAGCAACTCGCGGCGCGTTCGAACTTGTTGGTCCGCGCCGAAGCCGACGATCAAGTGTTGACCGCTAGCTGTCGATGGGATTTCTGTTTGACCTACAAAGCGATTGTCGAGGTAAATCATTGCCGGACCACGCAGCAGACCTTCGGAGCGTTGGTTCAATAGGTCCGCCTCTCGATAGGCGAACGTGCTGAGCAATGGAGTGGCTACATGATAGAGTTTTCCGGGGAGCATCGCGTCGAATATTTGAACCAGTTGTGGATCGTTTCGCGAGTCAAGACTCACGGGTTGCTCAAGTGTATACGTCTGACTAGCGACATCGTCGCCGGAGTCAGGCGCAAGCGCTTTCACTTGGCCTAATTCAGCCATTAGTTCTAAGTTTTGTACGTCACTCGCGAGTGAGTTTAGCGCAAAGTCGCGTTGAAGGTTTTCAGCTTCCACATCTGTGCTGGCATACTCAGATTCGATTTGCGCTTTCTGTGGACTCAAGGATGCCAAGCCCTGTTGCAAGGGGACCTGAGTATCACTACCAAACGGGTCGTTCGGCTCTTTGCCTGTCTTGGAGCCACCCAAGGAAACACGAAAGGGGTTTAAGCTAGGTCCAGCAGCACTGATACGCGGGGACGAAGTCGAAAGCACCAACTTGACTTGCCCCCAATTCTCTCCGGTCGTTTGCCGGACCATGGCACCGTATTTTACCTGGAAGTCGGTTTTTTCTAACGAGCCGTGAATCGCATACTTCGGCGTCCAACCGCAACCACTCACCAGATAGCTCAACGAGACCACGCCCTCCTTTTGGTTCTGACTATCGATTGTAAGCTTCACTTCAAAGGCAACTTCATTGGTTGGCATCGCCTTGGTCTCGCGAACGAGTTCCTTTTCTTGCTTGGTAACAAGGTCCGCAATTTCAGTCTCCAATTTCAGTTGCTCCTCGATTAGCTCGCTCCGTTGCTTCATTGCAAAGCCTGTCAACTCAGTAAGCGATTGGCTATTGAGAACGCCTCGATTGAGGTCTTGGTGTGCGGTGCTAGACGAATAGTTCATCAACTGGTCGATGTAGCTTAGGCTTTTGGACATGCTTTGTAGACGGCGTTCCGCTGCCGACCGCTCGCGACTTAGTCGAGCCACCTCTTGCGCATGTTGAGCGACCGTCACGGGGTCACCCGCAACCGATTCCTGTTGGCTGATTCGCAAACCCCGTACCTCGATGCCACCAGAGCTCTCCGCAAATAGACTCGTAAGAACGACCTGGGATGGCAGACCTCGAACGATAAACTCACGCACTCCTTTGCCGATCGGGATTTTTATTTCGCGAGTCACGAGCGCTTGGTCGCGATAGAGCGTTACTTGACGAATGACACTCTCGATAGGCGCCTGTGCCTCGAGAGTGGTTTGCAAGCTCAAAAAGCAAAATGACAACCAAAAGATACGTTGGACCATGGTAATACCCAGTGTGAAGCTTTGTGAATTAGAATTTGCTGGCATCGAGCCTATCGGCTTGCCAGCGTTTCAATGGAGATAGAGGGACGGGTTTTCTCGGTGTGATTTCAGAAGTGAATTGCCCGTTTCTCGATGCGGATGGCAATGGCAATCCGACAGAATTGAGATGGTCGAGCAGATTCTGAATACAAAGATGATTTTCAGTGGAGTTCAGAACAAGGAGACAGACGCAATCGCGTGTGCTCGGTGGAATGAATTCACGGATCACGCAATTCCCACCGGCGTTTTGCCAATCATCCGACGAAATAATGGATTCAATCAGTTCAACTAAGGGAAACGTCAGCACTCGTTGAGCCGAGCCTGGTCCGTTGCTGACTGTTTGCACAAGCGGAGTCACATCGTAGATCCGCATGGTCTTGGCCGCCACTTTTTTCGAGCCGATTTCGAGCCGATTTTGCCGGATCGTGTAGGCCAAACAATTCACGCAGAGCAACGCAGAAAGCCGGGCTCCCAAAGTTCCAGTTGGCACTTCTTTCATGAGTGACTCATCCATGGTGAGGCCCTCTTCTTCGATTGATTTCTCATCGATCAAGACGCTACAGGCATTCGACAAGCGGTCTTTCAGTAGCCGCAAACTGATATTTACCCAGGGCACATCATCTTGTTCCTGAAGCATCCGCATGAGAGTTTGCTCCTGCACGGGAGACATGAATGGGTCGCATGTCACCGATACAATTCGCTCACCGGCGACAGAACTGCCAATTCGCGAAAGCCTCAATTGCGTTGACGCGTCGCCAGCCTCCGAGGGTAGCAAAGAGTCTTGGGCAGTTGCAAATTGCCCTATCAAAATCATACAGTTCAGGCAAATAGTTTGAAACCGATAGGAATCGTTCAGGCGTTTCCATGCTGTGTTTCTATTGAACATCATTCACTCCTCAAGTGATTTGGTCCGAGCAGGACTTATAGGTAGAGCAAATGGCTTGCCAAGCAATGACGAAAAGTAGAATACGGCCATTCACGGTGAGATTCAATCCGCACCTGCCGTCGCTAGCCCACCTCAAACTCAGCGCGAGTCGTCCAAAACTGATCCAATCGGTCGAGGACCTTCGTCCGATACGTCCCGGGAACTAAAAGAATGTCGCGACCGGTGTGCTGAACCGTACGATTTGCTAAATTTGAGATTTAAAATTTGAGATTTAAAATTTATTTAGGAGGCGCCGATGAAATACGAACGCTTTGAAGACTTGCCTGTCTGGCAAGTGGCTGCTGATCTTGCCGCGAAGATGTTCGAGTGGACTCAACTTCCTTCTTTTCGCGGCAACGGAGACTTGGCCAACCAGCTTCAGCGCGCGACACTGTCGATATCTAACAACATCGCTGAAGGCTTCGAACGAGGAACGACCAA
>JANPNA010000042.1:0-4330 GCA_031427235.1 Pirellula sp. | reverse complement strand
CCCTCGCATCGTTATGCCATACTCGTGGCCGGATGGAGTGGCAGCCCATAAAACCATTTTGGACGGCGATACGGAAATGCAAATCGAAGCGATCTGGTACTATCTTTCGCTTGGTACTTCGGCCGCCGATCCGCCCGGGATACGTAGACTCGATACGATCCTGTCCGTCGCAGATACGACGCAAACCTATCGAGGGCGTAGCAGTGTGGCTGGGTTCCGCGGAATCGCCGTAGGACTTCCGGAGAAGCTGAGCTATGCCTTCAACGCAGAGACCGGAACTTTGACTTCGATTTGGCAAGGGGAATTCATTCGAGTGGAACGTGGCGGGCAAGGTTCAGGCGGATTCAACCCAGCGGGCCAAGCCATTGCGTTGGCCCAAGACGTTTCGTTCCTTGAACTGGCCGATGAAAAAGCCCCCTGGCCTTTGCGGCCAGTCATGACGAAAGAAATGCCGAACAATCCGAACCCGTTGTATCCAAAAAATCTCGGCTACCAGTTCAAGGGGTATTTTTTTGACGACGCAGCCATCCCGACATTCATGTACCTAAGCGGGACCATTGAGATTCAAGATTGCTCCGTGGCCGTGAAGTCTGGAGACAAATTGATGCTTCAGCGGGCGTTTCAATTCGACTCGCCACAACCTCAAACCGTCTGGTATCGAGCGTTAACAGGTGGAATCAAAGCGGAGTCCGATCTCGTTTACAAGACAGAGAAACTACGGTTGACGATTCCGATGGCGCCGGCGTATTTGCGCCCACTATTAGACAATCCGGAGCTGTCAGAACTATTATTAAGACTCGAAATTCCCCAAGGCAAATCGACCCTCTCGTTTACCTATGAACCACTTAAGAAATAATCGAACCGGCCTTTATTGTGTTCTTCTGGCTATCCTCGTGCTCGACTTGAACTTGTGTCGCGGAGAAGAAGTTGGGCATCGTTGGGGGACGGAGGAGCGTGAACGAAAATACTATCCGATCGTAAACGTACCGCTACCTAAAGACACGGTGGTCGAGGCGGGGGCCTTTACGGTTTTGCCAGATAACCGGGTGGCGGTCGGAACCCGACATGGTGAGATTTATTTGATCGACGGCATCGACGAGAAAAAGCCGAATCCTAACTTTCATTTATTCGCCACTGGGCTCGATGAGATCTTTGGCCTTTCCTACAAGGACAAATCGTTCTACGTCACGCAAAGTTGCGAAGTAACCAGAGTCAGCGATACGAAGAACCAAGGCAAGGCTGATCGCTTTGAGACCGTCTCCGATGCTTGGGGCTACGCGAACTATCATGAATACGCATTCGGCTCCAAGTTGGACGCTCAAGGGAATATGTTTGTTTCGCTCGGGCTTTCGCAGTCGTATGAATCGCATGCGTTGTTTCGCGGGTTTGTTTTAAAAGTTTCGCCCGACGGGAAGACCACTCCGGTTGCGAGTGGCTTGCGAAGCCCGGCCGGTATCGGACAGGATGAACATGGAGCGCTTTTTTACGTGGAGAGTCAGGGGCCTTGGAATTGCTCGTGTAGTTTAAAGGCTGTTTTGCCTGGCAGCTTTCACGGCCATCCGGCGAGTTTCAACTCGTACCAGTATGCACCGGAGTTAGGTCCAGTGCCTGAGAATCCAAAATCGGGATCGCGTATTGTTATCGAAAAGGAACGCGTCAAGCAACTTGTTCCTTATGCGGTCGTTTTCCCATACATTCGCATGGGACGTTCGATCACGGGGTTTACGGTCAATCGAACCCAAGGGAAATTCGGACCCTTTGATGACCAACTGTTTCTCGGAGATTTTACACTCTCCATTCTCATGCGGGCCACGACGGAACAAGTCAATGGAGTATGGCAAGGGGCTTGCTATCCCTTTCGCGAAGGGCTTTCGACGGGAATTCTGAATGTCGAATTTACACCCCATGGGAATTTGCTCTGCGGCGGTACGAATCGAGGATGGCCCGTGCGCGGAATGAAATCGTTTGCCTTGGAACGTCTCGAGTGGAGCGGTATCATGCCCTTTGAAATCAAGCGAATCACGATAGAGCCAGAGGGTTTCCGAGTTGCATTCACCAAGCCGGTGGATAAAGTAACGGGCAGTGCAACCGATTCGTATTCGATCTCCACGTTCACGCATCCGTATCACGGTGCTTATGGCGGCCCTGAGATAGAGCAAACGCGGCCGACCGTGAAATCGGTTTCACTTGCCGAAGATGGACTTTCGGCCAGCGTCGTATTGGACAAGCTGACGCGCGGATATGTTTACGAATTCGATCTCATCAAGTTGCATTCGAAGGATGGCGACGAGTTGTTGCATCGCAATGCTTACTACACAGTCAATGAAATACCTGTTCCCTAAAGACGTTGAATGAACACCATGTTATCATCGCAACGCAAATTTGCTCGCTCCCACTGGGGGATCCTTCTTGGAGTGGCCTGGATGCTGATCGCAGTGACTGGAAAAGATTTGCACGCGGTTGATCATCCTGTCCCGGAAAGCCCGCTTTGGCTTACCTACTCCGGCGAGAAGGGACCTGGCGTAGGAAAACACATCGTGCTTATTGCGGCAGAACAAGAATATCGCAGTGAGTACGCCATGCCGATGTTGGCGAGAATGCTGTCCAAACATCATGGATTTCACTGCACCGTGTTGTTCAGTTTGAACGAAAGCAATGAAGTGGATCCGACGAAGAAGATTCGTTGGGAAGATAAAACGGTGACACACTCCATCCCTGGTTTGGAATATCTCGACAAGGCTGACTTGGTAATTCTGTTCAGCCGATTGATTACGTTGCCGCCGGATCAACTCGAGCATGTTTACCGATACTTGGACTCAGGACGACCGATCATCGGTATACGCACAGCCAATCACGGTTTTATTGGTTTCGACTACAAAAAAGATGGAAAGAAGATTGATTTTGGTGAGGAAGTGCTTGGCGGGGCGTTTAGAAGTCATCACGGTCGCTGGCAACAGGACTCGACTCGCGGCATCGTTGTTCCAGAGAACAAGGATCATCCCATCTTGTCAGGGGTCTCCGATATTTGGGGGAACTCAGATGTCTATCGCACGTTCAAAGAAGGTGGCCAGTTACCGGAAAGCTGTACCCCTCTCGTCATGGGGCAACCGCTGATGGGGCGTCATCATGACGATGCGGTGAATCCCGAGTTGATTCCATTGCCGGTCGCTTGGGTGAAAACGTGGACCGGGAATACCGGAAAGACGGCTAGAGTCTTTCACGTCACGATGGGCAGCGCGTATGATTTTCAAAATGCTGGCCTGCGTCGTTTGACCGTGAATGCCGCCTATTGGTGCATGCACATGGACAAGGAAATTGACGCAAAAGCGAGTGTGGACATGGTCGGTGAGTACAAGCCGCTAGGTAGTGGCTTTGATTACAAGAAACTGAAGGTCGAACCGCATCCGCCAAGTTTTTACCAATAGCGTTAGGTCAGGGAGGTCCAATGGTCGAAGGTGGCAGCCTGACCGATGACTAAGCCTTTGTGGTCCAGAACCGTCCAGAGAACCGCTCCCTCAATCATGAAGCGTTTGCCGGTCCGCGAAATACGAACACCACGATAGTCGTCGACATAGCCGTACTGGCGGGTTCGCTTCAGCAGTTTCTGACGCTCATCGCGATGCATCGATTCGGCCGATAGTCGCGATGGCATGCCTAGGAACTCATCGAGCTGCATCTCCCACAGGTTGAGAGCCTGTTGATTCCCGTACTCAAAGATTGGGTCGCTCTGCGTCCCATGAGCGACCACGACCTGAGACGCATTCCACAGCCCTAGTAGATCCTCTTCTAAAGCTGTAGCCGAGCGAGGCCCTCGCTCGGTTGGTGCCCCTTTTGTCGGCAAACGATCCAGCAATTCTTTACCGGTCCATCGGTGAAACGAGTTCAATAGGTATTGGGTCAAATCAAGCCAAGCGGCGTGCGGAGCAGTATTTGGGAGTGAATTCATAAGCGAAACTCTGCTGAGAGTAGTGGTGTATTTGGTCTGTTTTATTCTAAATCTTTGTTGCGACGGGGGATCGGATTTGGTCAAATTCAATGTGAGATCGTAGCAACAAAACGGACCAAGCAGAAAGAAACTCTCATTATGATTCGCACACTCGCCATTGGCTTTGTCCTTTCATCATTTTTCTACGAAGTCTCGGCAGCGCAATCGCCGGAGGCCACGACCCCGAAGAGCGAGATGATCTTTGACGGTACGGCGGACGCCTCGAAGCAGATCGGAGCCGCGCTGGCAAAATCTGTTAAGGAAAACAGGCGAGTTCTGATTCTTTGGGGTGCCAATGATTCTCAATCTTGTTTGGCACTCCACAAGTCGCTGATCGGCAATCGG
>JANPNA010000041.1:0-3172 GCA_031427235.1 Pirellula sp. | reverse complement strand
ATTCGCCTCGACTGCCATCGATGGATGTTGGCCAGCCATCTACGATACTTTGGATCCGGGAATCAAACGCTTCCACGATGCGACCAAGCTTGAGTCCGCGAGATTGGGCGATTTCCTTGATAACTTCCTCAGCCATTTTCGGAGTTACCTGAAGAGCTGGCAAGCCTACAGCTCGGTCGCCACCCAACACGCCTTCCGGCAGCTCGTGCAAGCAAATCAACGATTCGATGACTGTCTGATACCCGGTCATTGGATGGCGTTGGTCGCGACGAATCGGCAGCAAACAGTCCTCGCCATTGAGCGGCTCGCGAAACATCCCGCTGGCCCAACTCGATGCTGCCGTGTTCGGCTTCCCAGGGCGAATGATCACGGTTGGCAATCTAGCAGTACGACCGTCGAAGAACCGCTTCCGCGAATAGTCATTCAACATTAACTCACAGATGGCTTTCGTCATTCCGTAGGTTGTGCGTGGCAGCAGTTTGGAGTGGTCCGAAAATTGGTCTAGCACGATATCACCACCGAAGCAGGCAATGCTGCTGGCTACTATAACGCGAGGCAGCCCCGCAGCCGCACGGGCCGCTTCGAATACGTTGCGCCCACCATCGAGATTGATCCGCAACGCATCGTCAAAGCGCTCCTCACACTCACCGCTGACCATCGAAGCCAGATGAAATATGGACACGTCGGCAGCACTGCCGACAGCGCTAAAAACTGCGCCCCGCTCGCTGATGTCACACTCGATCCGACTGACTTTGCATTCCAAAGACGATTCCTCAGTCGGTGCGTGAAAGAAACGGTCGAGCAACAAAACCTGTTCAATCACTTGCGGCTGGCCTGAAGGACCCGTAAGCATCCCACGCTTGACAAGCTGCTTGCAAAGAAGCGAGCCAAGAAATCCACCACCACCAGTAATGACAATTCGCATAACGATTGGCTCAATATTTCATGTCGGGAAGGAACAGCTCAGTACAAACGTGTCGACCAAGAAGTCCCCGAAGTATAGCAAACACGAAACCCTTAAGTCTGCGGTTTGCTATACTCAGTCTTTTTTTCAACAACATCCCTGATGGTGAATTTGCAAAATGAGTCAATCGATAGTTGGTCAGCGGATTGGTTTCGTCGGCTTGGGCAACATGGGCGCACCCATGGCACGGCATCTCCACGCTGCGGGTGCCAACATGTTTGTTTGGAATCGCAGTCCAGCCCCAAGGCTGGCTGCCGAAGCGTTAGGAATGACAGTCGTACCCACGCTGAGAGAACTGGCGCTGGCAATCGGCTCCGGCGTGATCTGCTTGAACCTCACAACCGCTGAGGTTGTCGAAGCGACTATTTTTGGCGCTGGTGGACTTCACGAAGGACTCGACCCGGCCGCGATGATCATCGATTTCGGCACGACCGGAGTTCCAGCCACGAGAAGGTTTGCCGAGCGAGTGACATGGGTCGATGCACCCGTTTCCGGTGGTCAAGTCGGTGCGGAATCCGCCACGCTTTCGATTATGGTGGGTGGAAGCGAAACCGCCGTCCAGCGAGCTTGGCCGATTCTCGGTACGGTTGGTCGAAGGGTCACGCACGTTGGTCCCGTTGGTGCAGGGCAGGTCACTAAACTTGCCAACCAATTGATTGTCGCGCAAACCATCGACGCGGTTGCTCTTGCTCTACGACTAGCTGAACTTTCCGGTGTTGATCCGTCAGCGGCTCGCGAAGCGATGTTGGGCGGTTTCGCCGATAGTCGCATTCTCGATTTGCACGGCGACCGAATGGTTAAGCGAAATTTCGTGGCCGGCGGTCGAGCCGAGTGGCAACTGAAAGACGTGCGACTGATCGCCGAACAAGCCGAAGCAGTCGGTTTGCGTTCCCCAACGCTCGACAATTCGCTCAGCCGTTGGGAGGAACTCGTAGTTGCCCGGTCCATGGGACACCTTGACCATAGCGGCCTGTTCACGCTGTATGAATGACCCTGAGTTGAGACTTGTTATCGGCGTCCAATCACCCTCGGTACCTTTCCCAACATTTGTATCGAAATCGATGCCCCCGGTCCTTGTTAGTTCACGCAAAGCGTTTGAGTTTACGGGACCAACTACATCGCCCATCACGCGAAAATACCAAGCATTTGAATCTGACTTGAAGTACACCTATGAGCGAATTGGAAAGTCCGGTACCTAGTCCGCCACGATTGCATCGTTGTTTGGTTTGTCTTGTCCAATGGCCTTGGCGATTCGTTTCAAGGCGAACGATACTTCTAATCCCACGGCGGTTGCGTAGCGCTGAATGGTGCCGATCGTTGGGTTGGGCGTGGTTTGGCTTTCCAATCGATAGATAACTTCACGGGCCATGCCGCATCGATCCGACATTTCAGCAAGGCTTAAACCAAGCTTTTCTCGCTCGGCTTTGAGCGAAGCAAAAATGCTCGCCAGCTCGGCCCGATTCGTTCGTGCTTCCTTGAGTTTGGCTTTGGCCTCGATCATCAAGGTTGGTTTCTCCGCATCGATCTTCTGACGCAACGCGTTCAACTCAGCTTCACGTTTTGGCGAATTCGACTTAATGATCCGGTTGGGCCTTGGCGCAATCTTGCTCGCGGCAGGTGCCTTCTTGTCGGTTGGTTTTTTCATGGGCTTCGCTCCTCACTCGACTTCGTAAGCAGTAATAGGTTCGATCGTCATTTCGTCTATCACTTCGTAGACGCAAAAAGTTCGCGGCCATCGTCCAACATCGCAACCGCCCATGGCCGGCCTGAGCTTCGACTGACTCCAGTCGCTTCCGGATTCTGGACAACAAACTCGAATTCGTCCGGCGTGACTCCATGTTCGGCCAAATGCTCTACCGTCGTTTCGCTCCAAACAAAGAAGTACATCGGCATTGAGCAGATCTCCTGTTGATATTTAAATCATAGTCTACCGCGCCGTTTCGGCGCGATTTTCAGCGCGGTAGACAAAAAATCCGTGCATCTGCATGAAATCGCGCAGATGCTGCATTTTGCCTGATTTTGGTGGGATTGCAGCTGGTCATGCTTTTTCAGTCGTTTTTTGTCCAATGTGTAAAATAACTTTTGCCTTGACTTTTATTTATTTCGGACCGATACTTACAGCAGTCTCATTCGCCACGTGCGAAAGGAGCTTCCGAAGCCGTCCAACAGGGCGGCTTCAGCCATTTAGGGCTTGGTGCAACTTCCAAT
>JANPNA010000040.1:0-6033 GCA_031427235.1 Pirellula sp. | reverse complement strand
CTATCTCAAGAATGATGAGGTTTCGTTGATCATCAACACGCCTAGTGGCAAGGGAGCGAGAACCGACGAAGGCCGAATTCGCGCGGCGGCAGTCCAGGCCGGTGTACCTTGCATAACAACGATTGCTGCCGCTCGGATGGCCGTCGAAGCGATGTTGGTCATGCGGACTAAACCGATGACCGTCATGTCGCTCCAAGAGCGATTCGCGAATTAGCCAATTTTGAAGTGCAGGGATTCATCCCCGCTTTAAGATGGCTTAACCCGGTCCAACCCGAACGAGCTTGAATTGGCATTCTGTTCCCCGCCATAGAGCCGTGAATTCCGGCGCTGCCAAGGCATCCGCCTTCCATTCGGGCTCGACCCGATGGAGGCAATAATTGGCAGCTACCGTCGCGTCCTTCCTGCTTGTTCATCGTTCCGGATCTGAACTCTTGACGAGCATGGATAACGCTCCAGCCCCTCGGCAAGGATTCGCTCGAACGCGTTGTAGTCAGCGTCTTTCTTAAAAAAGCAGATCGAGCATTGCCACGGTTCAGGGCGAGGTAATTGCCATTCGCTTCATCGGCGCGTTTGGTCTAGGCATATAAGCATCGCATCACAACCCGCTTTTCAAAACAATGACTCCTGACACCTTTGTTCACCAACACCTTTGTTCACCAAAGTGTAGAACGGCACTCCGTGCCGTTTTTCTCGGCACGGAGTGCCGAGCTACTCTTTGTTGCAACCCCGCGTTTTAGTCCTGAAGAAGCACTAGCCTGTCTGTCCTGCAGTGCACTGCTGTTCCGCAGATTGGAGGGAGGCGGCACGTATGGTTTCGACGCTCCTGACCGCCGGTTGCGGAGCGAACTGGTCCACGTCGCTACGCAACGACTGTTGATTTTTTGTTCGTGGGGTGTACTCAAACGACTTGATTCATTGCCATCAAAAAAACCATCAACGTCAAAATGGGAAGTTCTTTTCGAAATCAACAGGGGTGCCCCATAGTGGATGAATTAAACACTAGATACCATGTGGCTTGCACATTCAGCGCACGTCAGAGAGGGATTGCTGGCAAAACCAAATGGAATAGCCGGAGAATCAGATGCAATGAAGCTAAAAATAGAAAAACTGGAATGCACCACTTTAAGCGTACTGCCAAAACTGCCGAAACGTGAGAGGATGCATTTGATCGAGGGCGTCGGCCCAACGGGTGTCAATTGGGAATTTTTCTTAACGAAAGACCGAGTTGAGCATGCGAGACGAGTATCCCATGGTCAGGTTTTAGAACTGGCGTACAACGTCCGTCACGTAATGCAAGACAAAAACGCCTTTGTTTTCCAGGGAATTCGAGCGGACGGACACAAAGAGGGATTATCGTATATCGGATATCCACCCAGACGGTACGATGAGCATGGAAACGTCCTTACACCCAAAGAAGGCGAAATGTTCTTTGTTTTCGTGACAGAGGAACGAATAATTTACACCTGGAGGTGGGAACTGATTTTGCCTACCAAGGCGGATCAGTTGCTAGCCGATAGGTTTTTACGACGAGTTCGATGATCGAGGTTCGACAATCGAGGCAAACAAATGAATACAAACAAAACAAATACGACAGGCACAGAATTTTTCGATGAGTTGTTGACGAGTGCTTCGAGCGAATATCCAGACAATCGATTCCCAATGTTCCACTTAGACGAAAATGGGGATTGTCTTGAGGTGGTTCTCAGTGCCGAAGCCTACAACGGCGAACGGGTGGATAGCCGAGTGACCATCTATCGGGGAATTGATAGCAACAAGATGGTCGGCGTACTTGTGAAAGGCCTGACAACCTGGGTTGCTCGCATTTTAACAAACTTTCCAGGTTTGAGCCTTGATCTTCAGGACCAGGAAGTCAAATTGGAATTGCTTTTTAGAATGGAACAATACCAATCAAAAGATCCTGAACTTCAGTTGCAGTACAAGAATTTGCGAGATGCTGCGGGTGATTGGAATTTCACGTTGAATGACATTACTGAGCGTCTGAAAGTGAAGTTGGAATCAGTAAAATCTTCCGGCTAGATGGTTTTTGGCCTTAAGCGGAGTTCTGCATACGAGAAACACGAACTCGGGTAGTTCGGAGGCTAAACGCAGATCGACGATTGCCCTGTCGAAAATGACAGGATTTTCGCCGTGCGTCGTTGCCAGTTCTCGCTTGATCTCGTCCCCTGATTTGGCGAGTTCGGCATTAACCCTGCTGATCTTTTGGTCCAGTGCTTGTCTTACGCAAACTG
Source organism: Pirellula sp. (assembly GCA_031427235.1). Classification (GTDB taxonomy): domain Bacteria; phylum Planctomycetota; class Planctomycetia; order Pirellulales; family Pirellulaceae; genus JBKCUI01. The sequence continues at coordinate 3,784 of JANPNA010000040.1, read as the reverse complement.
GCTCCAGCCTCGAGGCACTACGCCCTCTCATAAGTGGGGGCGGCTGCGGAAAAGCCAGCATTTCCGTCAGAACAATCATTGCACTTTTGTTTCCACGCATTCCAATTGATCCAATTGATTGTCTCTAAAGGAGTTATCCGATACAATCCTGCGGCCCAATTCCGAATCGACGCTCCTACCATTGCCAAATATTCTCCATGCTGACAGTAAAGCAAATACTTAAAATCGGAAGATTGCTTGACTAAACGGGGGAACCCCGTCCCGGATTTTTGCATGATGATACCGACAACTTCGACGGGCAAGGAAGCGCATTGGAGTATGGTGCGATTCCAAATTGTGCGGCCGCTCCTCAGGCTGCAAATTCAGGGGCAAAAAAGTCGGTCAGAATAACGCTGGAATTCCAACTCGACGAAACAACAGGTGACGTTAGGCTGATTGCCAGATAGCTGTCACGCAAGGAATTCATAGACGTCACCTCCTTCCTGCTTGTTCATAGTTCTGGATGTGGAGTCTTGATGATCATGGATAACGCTCCAGCCCCTCGGCAAGGATTCGCTCGAACGCGTTGTAGCCAGCGTCTTTCTTAAAAAAGCAGACCGAGCATTGCCACGGTTCAGTGCGAGGTAATTGCCATTCGCTTCATCGGCGCGTTTGGTCTAGGCATATAAGCATCGCATCACAACCCGCTTTTCAAAACAATGACTCCTGCCACCTTTGTTCACCTCATTCGCACCCCTTTCCCGTTTTCCTGTAAGCTAGGACAAACACCTTGATTTTCGAACTCGATTCAACGATGATAACATTTCTAAACGAAATTTCCCAGTTGCCACTTTCGTCCCAACAACAAATGAAAACCAAATCCAAAAACAAACTCGAGTTGGATCGCCAAGCACTTTGCGAGAAATTGGTGGCAAAGGCAATGGAAAATCCGGGAGTCAGAAGAATTGTAGACATGAATCGGGATTTTCAAGGCCTTGCTAATGCGGCTGAGGTTTTCGCAATCGCCAATTCGACAAGAATTCATTGTTCCGTCTCGAACAGTACAGTGAGCCGATAGAGATGGGAACATGGGCACAAGTCGGGTAGGAGATTCGGCTAGAACTTGCTTCGGGAAACGTTGAAGCGTTCGATAAAGTTCGACGAAAATACCTGAACGAGTTGCATACATTGACAGGACGGAATGTAATTCTCTATGCGTCAAAATTCCTTCAAGGCGATGTGTCATCTGCTCATTCTGTGAGCATTGTTGACGAAGATCTTTCTGGATTTATGGAAGTAATACACGGGTTGGAGGGCGGAAAAGGCCTGGACCTGATAATGCATAGTCCAGGCGGTTCGGTTGAAGCGGCAGAAGGCTTAGTCTTATACATTCGCTCGAAGTTCACGGACGTTCGGGTTATTGTGCCACAGTTAGCCCAATCTGCAGCCACGATGATCGCTTGTGCTGCGAATTGTGTCATGATGGGAAAGCATTCATTCCTTGGACCTACCGATCCCCAAATTCAAATCCAAACTTCATACGGCGTGCAATTTGTTCCGGCTCAAGCGATTACAGCCCAGTTTGACAAAGCCGTTAGGGAATGTTTGGATCCGAAAAAACTTGCGGCTTGGATGCCGATGCTTGGACAGTATGGACCACATCTATTAACGATGTGTGAAAACTTCACGACGCTTTCGCGCGAGCTTGTGGGCGAATGGCTCTACAAATACATGTACGAGGGCGATCCAACTAAGAAATCGCAAAGCAAATCGCTTTCGGATTGGCTGTCAAACCACGAAGAATTCAAGACACATGGTCGGCACATTTCAAGGGAACAGTTAGAGTCTCGTGGAATGAAAATTACCCATCTTGAGGATGACCAACAAATTCAAGACGCTGTCCTTTCCATTTTTCACTCGACGATGCATGTATTCTACGCGAGCCCAGTCACCAAGATTATTGAGAATCAGCTTGGCAAGGCGTTTGTGAAGCAGGTCGCTTCTGTGGTTATTGATCCTGGACAGGCAAACATTCGGCCACAAAAGCCGAACGAACAACAGAAACCACTGCCCTCAAATGATAGCACGAAACGTTTGGAATCCGCATTCGACAGGGAAGTTGCAAAAAGGAAACAGCGTCGCGGCAAAAAGTGAAGCGAACCGAATATGAAAACAGTGCTCGGCTAGGCGAAGAATCGAATCACGATTGACACTGGTTAAGACAATGCACTGCTCACAATCATGCTAACGAGCTCATCCACCGTTGCTACTATGTTGGCCGAGTACTGTTGGCATGTAAAAGTGCTGTTGGATGCATTCGTTGGTTGGTCGAGACTCACGTTGGGCTATCTCGAATCTGACAGCCTAATCATTTGCTTTAACGCTCGATCGCTTATTACGGCCGCGAGTTGGTTTGGCGTTTGCGTCGTTGGCTCGCTCGGACTGGATGCGTTCCAAGAGCTGCGAGGCTGGCTCGTCGTTGGGGTCTTGCGGGACTAACTCGCCTCGGAAGGCTTTGGCGAGGATGGATTGATCGAGTTGTTTCAATTGGGATTCTGCTTCAAGCGACTTGATGACTTCGTCCATCTTGTTGATCGCTTGTTCAACGATTCCTACGATGCGCGCCTGCTCATCGTAAGGAGCCAATGGGAATAACGACTTCTTCATTGACCGCACATTGAAGTGCGGTTGTGCATTTCCAACTCGCTGAAGTCGTAAAGCCGCCTTTCCGATTGGCGAAACAACGTACATGGCGGCATAAGACGGGTTCAGGCCTTTAAGCGGCCGGGTAATGACTAGATCTGAGCAATTCGCTTTTCCTTCAACAGCGGGGTAAACACAACAATCGCCGACATTGACACCGGAGCGAACCACAAGTATTTCATTCCCATGAAGACGTGATTTCTCCAATTCTTGATCAAATTCAGCGGGAATATACTCGCAGTTTGAAATATCAAATCGAAGAGGTCGTACATTCTGGCTTCTCAGCATGGTTATGCCCCCGAAACGTATCGATTCTTCATTGGTCCAACATGTCCTACAGTTATCTCCGATGCGCAATCGTCAAACGATGTCCAACACCATCCCTCGGGCAATTCCGGTAAGTCGGCGTCATCGACGGGCTCCGGTCCGACGTAGCGATCTTTCCATGAATCGTCTTTGGGCAACTTGCCTTTGGCTTTGAACTTGGTGAGTTCCGACTCTTCCCATTTGCGGCGGCGTTCGGTTCGGATGCGGTCTAGGAGTACGCTGGCTGGTTCGACTTCGGGATGCTGCTCACGCCAGTCGGCGGTTAGGTCGCCTCGGAAGGCGGCGGCTAACACCGACTGCCGGAATTGCTCAAGCAGCGACGGGATCGCTTCCAACGCCTCCCGGGCCTTGCGGCTGCGCGACTGCAATGCTTCGATCTTCGCGACAATACGCCGTTGCTCGGGAAGGGGAGGAATAGGTATCCTGTACTCGCGTATTTCCTTGGCATTCACAGCAGGGTACAAAGCACCACGCACCAACTCAGACATTGAATCGATAAAGGCTTTAGATCGAACATGTGCAAAGAGCCAGTCTGGTAACACTTCGCTTGACCGAAGAACATCGAATCCAGTTGATGCGATAGCCCCGTCAAATTGTTGCGGCACTCTTGCCACAGCGTTCAAGTTAGGCCGAGTCATGGAGACCAGAATGTCTCCTGACTTAATCCGCTGACGAGCCCGGCTTGGAGCATTCTCGATAGGCAATTGTTTGGCATCGGATATCGACTTGGCTGCGTTATCAATACTCGAGATATCGACATACGTGAATTCGCCCC
>JANPNA010000039.1:0-18591 GCA_031427235.1 Pirellula sp. | reverse complement strand
AGCGTCTTCTCGAACATGAATGCTGAAGTAGCTGCGGGTGCAGAATACTGGCCCAAGCGCTGCATTTGAATCGACAATTAAGCATTTGAAACGAGATGTCAGTTTCTGCCAGCTCTGCTTAACAATAAGTTGCGGCAAAGCGAATGCACTCATGTCCACAGAATCTGCTTTGTGTGTTAAGTCATCATCGTTTAATGGCAACTCTGCGGCAGGGAGGTACTTCGAATAAAGATCTATCGCATCATCGTTTTCAACGATCGGCATGTCTAGAATCGCGGGTTGACGCTTTTGGGTTGATTCGCCGCGGCTCACGCCACGTCTCGTAACAATCCGTTGCGTATCCTCAAGCTCCTTGAGGGACGTGAACAAAGAGAGCTTTCGGATTAAAGCCAAGTCGCGTCTCCCTCCCCAAGCAAGCGATGTCCACACCGTAGAGTCACTGCACTCTGTTCGATTAATCCAAGAAACATCGCTAGGCTCAACCACAACCGCGTAAGTGCTTTCGCTCGTTTCGAAATTCTCTTTGGCGATGGCGTTCTTAGGGCAGACATAGGTTATGCGCTCTGTGTCTGGTGGCGTGGGTGAAAAAGTCACAATGCAAGGTGGAGAAGTTGACTTCGAAGCTTTCCTCGCAACACCAAAAAGTTCGAATCTCAGCGCCGATAGATTGACGACTTCACTCACTGAATATTCAGAGAAAAACTTGTTTCGAAATCGAACCGTAGTACCTGTCGTATTGAATAGCAACGAGCTAGCAGGTTGTATCATCGAAACCCTGCCAGCGTCCTTCGTTAACTTCGCCGCTTTCGCCATGAATAAAGTTCCGACGGCGTTGTTTGCCACATCCCAATTGTGTTCTTTTGAGTTAGCCCAGCTCTCAGCCGCTGGAGTAATCGTATCTTTACCCCACGGTGCATTGCCAATGGTTAAATCGTATTTCCCTGCATCGCTGGCTGTATCGAACCCATCAACACCTTCAACAAAAAAGTCAGAATGAACAAGTCGATTCCCTCGCAGTCGGGGAAACTTTGTGTTCCGCAAATAATTCTTGGGGTCCACCTCATCGCACATCGTCAAATACAAACTGAATGATGCAACCCGCACTGCATGTGGGTCAATGTCAACTCCAAAAAGGTTTCGTTCAAGGATTTTTCGCAACAGAGGTGTTCCCGGCGTCTCACCTGGATGAGCGTTTTTCCAACGCTGAATTAACCGCTGGTACGCTTTGACAAGAAAGATTCCGCTTCCGCAGGCTGGGTCCAATATCTTGAGGTCCCACTCTTCACCATTCCATGGCAATACGCCATCCAGAATGAAGTCGACAAGAAAACCCGGCGTGTAGTGTGCCGAGCTCGACGTCACAAATTCTTCATAGACGCTGCTGATAAACTCAAGAGGAATAACATCGAACGAATAATGACGCCAAAGCAAACGTTGACGTTCTTTCAACCTTAGCGTGCCACTAACGAAGCCGCAAGTGTTTCTAGATGTCGCTCTTGGACGATTGTCTTTTCGGCTCGCCATTCAGCATCCCGCGCTGTCTTTGATCGCCCTTTGCCAGGAAACAAATCGCCATTGAATTTATCGTTCAGCCAATAAAAGAAGCGGTAAGCTTCATTGTAGTCGCTGAAGATCGTTTGAAGTTCAGTGTGCAAACTCTTTAGAGTGCCTTCCTCGTGAAGTTTGGCCAGCAATGATGGGTTCAGGGCAGCGTGGCCATCTGAGTCTTTTCTATCAAACAAGAACTGAATGAAGATCATACGGGCAATCAAATCATGAATCGTGTCATCCGGGAGCTTTTGACTCGCAAGTTCTTTACGAACGGCCTTCAACTCGTCGAGTAACACTCGATCCGCACGCCCATCACGGCGAAAGCGTGAGGGAAACTCTCTGAAGAAGTCGCTGGTTGCAAGCCGCACCCAGTTCAATGCGTGAGCAGCATATTCTGCCTCCGATTTCGTCTCGTCAAATATGAGTTCCGCTTCCCGTATTTGAAAACTCAATTCAGAAATCTCATGAAGATTCGTGGCTGGCTCTTCGCAGCACGTCCATGTCCGGATCAATTGAGGCTCTATAGTGATGAGCAAGGGTGCGCGAGAGAAATTCCATGCTAGCCGATGGGTATCCGCAAGCAACTCATTGCTAATCGGTCTTGCAAACTCGCAAACAACCGCAATCGGAGACGCTGTCATGACCGCTCCGGGAGTCTTTGTCAACAATCCGACCCTAACACCTGTCGTATTAAGCTTTCGCCGCAGCTCGCGTTCAATCTTATCCTGAGCGAGCTTTACTAAAACACGCGCGCCCGCTCCGGATGGAGAATAAATCTCCTTAGGCTCTGGCCAATGCAAGTGTTTTACTAGTGCTTCCTGGCTCATTGTCAATAGTTGCGTTCATTGTTGGAGGGCTGTTAGTCACAGTTTCGCTGTTTTTCCCGCATTTGAGTAGACCCAAATGACACCTTAGGTCACAGGTTCAGTTTTCTTGTCGAGATTCGCATCCTCAAAATCGCTGCAATTTACCTTGAATGCTCCGGTTGCCGACTTCGGCACGCAAAACAAATAGCCGGTATCGCAACTTGCTTCAATTGCATCGACCTCTGTTTCGAGGCTTGTTGAAAACGATGCCCTAACTCGCGTCGGTTACACAATACCGACGAAGCTTGGGGCAGGTGATCGTGCCCAAGAACGATTCTAGGTCTTTTGATCGCAAACTAACATGTCCCGACACCATTCGACGAATTCCTTCGTTGACACGACTTCGACGAAAACCAACGACGACGGAAAATTTGAAGTGAGTCATATTAGCGTCGGCTCGGATGCTGGCCGCATCCGCCACGAGGTCCCCGTTGTTTCATGCTTACTGCTCAACATTCAGATTGGGAAATCTCTTTTTAAGAGCTTCGATCGCAGGCTTTGACACCGACGTATTGGTTAGTTTCAAGAATCTCAGCGAACTTAGTTCGTGGATATGCTCAAGTCCTGCGTCCGTAATCTTCGTAGATGCTAAGTTGATTTCAGATACCGTCTGGGTCTTGGCCACCAGAATAAGCTGGTCGTCCTCGATGGCGGAGTTCGTCAGATCCAATGAAGTGAGGTGGCAGATCTCGTACGGCAGCCTGTTGGCTTTAATGCCCCAAAAGGCGATTTGGCAAAGGCCGCGCTGTAACACGCCACCTGCATGGCCATCGTTGTAACGGCCGGACATCAAAATCTGCCCTCCAGGTGGCCTCAGATTCATTAACATTTCTACACATTGTTGCTGCACTTGAACGCGTCTTCGCTCAACGCGAACTTCTTCCGTGAGACGAGAAACAGGCCAAGCCACCATACAAGCCAAGAGCAGTAGCGTTCGAGTCGAGTACCGAAATCCACCACTCCGCCATTGCAGCCAAACAAAGGGGAATGCCACAATCGCGAACAAAAAAACAAACCCACCGATTACCACGGTCCATGGGATCAGAAGCAGGATTGGGACCAGGTCCAACCACCCAATCGACTCGGTCAAAAGAACGAATCCGAAAATGCACGAAAGCATGCGCACGTTCGGCCAGCCCAATCGCATCATCAGGCCCGTCGTTTCGCCTCGCAATTGTTTCATGTGAACCTCACCAAGAGTCGACCGCACCAACTGTTGTTTACCAGATCATATCAAATCGTGGGCGCACCATGTTGGGACCGGCTTTGACCGATGAATTGAGAACGCAACTCGATAACAAAGTTGTGGTGGTCGATTTCTGGGGTACTTGGTGCGGTCCTTCGAATCGCCATAGACAATGGAAACACGCAGTTGGGGTCGCAAATGCGTTGCAGCGAATTGCGGCAAGGTATTGGCCGTCTGATACTCATCCTCCGCGATGCGCATGGCTAAATGAGGCCGTCGATCCTTGGGAAATCGAAACGGAATCCGTTGTGATGAAACCGTTGAATTCAGAGAAACAAATAATTGATTGCTGGCAATCGTGGGGCAGATGTGACGCTCGACATGGTCAAGGATGAGATCGGTTCCGGAAAAATGGTTGATGTAAGGCCACCTAACTGGATTGTACATGGTGTCGGTTAGGTCTTGGAGCAGGACTACATTCTTGCGGTGGCTCGAAAGTTGGCGCAAGCCGAAGGGGCGGCCAAGCACGCACATGTTGGTATGAAGGCCGCAAATCATACTTTTCGGCCCATTGCTGATGTTCGATGGGGTCATCGACCTCGCCGCCATCGGAATGGTCTCTTTTGCTTGTGGGACACAAAACTTGCAAAAAACAATGATACGCATGGTTTTGTGGCTGAGCGTGGCCCGCGCTCAGGTCGACAGGAACCAACACGCGAAGGGCCTCGCTCGTCCACGAGCGTCGTTGTCGGTACTGTACTTTTTGACAGGCCGGCTTCCCTTCAAAAACTATTTGCAATCGCAAACCTTTTGCTACCAGCAACTTAAGAAAATACTTTAAGGCGTGGCACGCCGGTTGCTCTCGCAATGGGACACCTATCGACGACTGCCAAAAATGGCTCGCTTCGTTTTCAGGTGAGATTTTGTTTATCAGATGGTTTGGGTGCGGGGAACCTGCACTTCGTAATACAGATTAATGTTCGTTGGTTGTTACCAGCTCATCGCAAGGAGTTCACCGTGGCAAAACAAATGGTTTTTGATGACGAAGCGCGACAGCCACTTTTGGCTGGCGTTTCCAAGCTCGCACGAGCAGTTCGTAGCACCTTGGGCCCGCGAGGACGAAACGCAGTTCTCGACAAGGGTTGGGGCTCTCCGAAAATCACCAAGGACGGTGTCACGGTCGCTGAAGAGATCGAATTGGACGATCCCTATGAAAACTTGGGCGCCCAGCTTGTTAAAGAAGCTGCCAGCAAAACCAACGATGTGGCTGGTGATGGAACCACCACTGCAACCGTTCTCGCAGAGGCCATCTTCCGCGAAGGGCTCAAAATGATCGCCGCTGGAGCGGATCCGATGGCTCTGTCTCGAGGAATCGCCAAGGCCGTTGAGTGCGTCAAGGCTGAAATCGATAAGGTAGCGATTCCAATCGATGCCAAAAACAAGAAAGAAATTAAGCAGGTTGCAACCATCGCTGGCAACAACGACCCAGCGATTGGCGACGTTCTCGCGGAAGCATTTTTGAAGGTTGGCAAAGACGGCGTGATTTCGGTCGAAGAGGGCCGTGGCAACGAAACGACTGTCGAAGTCGTCGAAGGCATGCAATTTGATCGTGGATTCCTGTCGCCTCACTTCGTGACCAATCAAGACGAAGTTTCGGTCGAACTCGAAGACTGCTACATCTTGATCCACGAAGAAAAGATCAGCAACAACAAGAAACTGATCCCTCTGCTAGAAGCCATTAGCAAAGCTAAGAAGCCATTGCTCATTATCGCCGAAGACATCGATGGCGATGCGTTGGCAACTCTCGTGATCAACAAAATGCGTGGCATCCTCAATGTTGCCGCCGTGAAGGCTCCTGGGTACGGCGATCGCCGCAAGGCTATCCTCGGCGACATCGCATCGCTGACCAATGCCAAGGCGATTTTCAAGGATCTCGGTATCGATCTTGAATCGGTCAAGCTGAGCGATCTTGGCCGAGCCAAGAAGATTCACATCACCAGCGAAAACACTGTTGTTATCGGTGGTGCTGGCAAAAAGGATATCATCGAAGCACGCGTGGTACAGCTCCGTCGCGAAATCGAGAACACCGACAGCGATTACGATCGTGAAAAGCTGCAAGAGCGACTCGCGAAGCTCGCGGGTGGTGTTGCTCAGATCAACGTCGGTGCTGCAACCGAAACCGAAATGAAAGAGCGTAAAGCTCTGATCGACGATGCCAAAGCTGCAACGCAAGCTGCACTCGCCGAAGGTATTGTGCCTGGTGGTGGTGTTGCTCTGATCCGCTGCGAAGCGGCATTGAACAAGCTAAAACTTGAAGGGGACGAAAAACTAGGCGCTAAGATCATCTCCAACATCCTCGATTACCCGCTTCGGGCTATTGCCAACAATGCTGGCGTCGACGGCGCTGTGGTTGTGAATCGCGTTCGTCAACAAAAGGAACGAACCGAAGGCTACGACGCCAACACCGACAAGTACGTCGACATGATCAAAGCCGGTATCATCGATCCAGCTAAGGTTGTTAAGACAGCTTTGGGCAATGCAGCCTCGGTTGCTTCGCTCTTGCTGACCACCGAATCCTTGATCACTGAGATTCCAAAGGAAGAGGAAGAAGCTGCTGGTGGACATCACGACCACGACCAAGGCATGGGCGGCATGGGAGGAATGGGCGGCATGGGAGGAATGGGCGGCGGTATGGGCGGGATGATGTAGTTCTCCCGGACCAATAGCGATTCTCGATTCAATTTCAGTTCAACAGATCCAACATTTTTTAGTACAAGGAATATTCCAAATGGCAAAGGTAAACATTCGTCCTCTTGATGACCGTGTCGTTGTGCAGCCACTCGAAGCAGAAGAGACCACCGCTGGTGGTATCGTTTTGCCAGATTCGGCCAAAGAAAAGCCACAACGCGGCAAAGTTGTTGCTGTGGGGCCAGGCAAACTGCTTGATAGCGGTGTTCGCGGTGCTTTGAGCGTGACCGTTGGCGACGAAGTCATCTTCGGCAAGTACGGCGGAAGCGAAGTGGAAATCGATGGCGTTGAGTACAAGATCCTTCGCGAAAGCGACGTTCTTGCTAAGCTTGCTTAGTTCGCTCGAACGTTCTGATTCAAACTCCCAACCATCGCTTTTTTGAGGCGATGGTCCTCCAACCGACTTTTCCCAAAAATCCATAAGGACTGCTAAGCGTGGCTAAGCAATTACTATTTGACGACCAGGCCCGAGCGAGAATGCTCCAGGGTGTAGAAAAACTAGCGAATGCCGTAGCCGTGACCATGGGTCCGACGGGTCGCAATGTGATCATCGATAAGAGCTTCGGTGGCCCAACCGTTACGAAAGACGGCGTGACGGTTGCCAAGGAAATCGAACTCGAAGACCGCTTCGAAAACATGGGCGCTAAGCTCGTGGTCGAAGTCGCTCAAAAGACGAGCGATCTGGCAGGTGACGGAACCACCACCGCAACCGTACTAGCGAGAGCGATCTTCAAGGAAGGGCTCCGAAACGTTGCCGCAGGCAGCAACCCATCAGCGATTCGCCGAGGCATCGACAAAGCGGTAGAAGCCGTTGTTGTCAGGTTGCAAGAAATGGCCAAGCCTGTTAGCAACCGACAAGAAGTCGCTGCAGTTGGCTCGATCTCTGCAAACAACGACATGTCGATTGGCTCCCTGTTAGCCGAAGCCCTCGAGCGCGTTGGCAAAGACGGCGTGATCACGGTCGAAGAAGGCAAGACGGCGGACACAACCGTTGAATACGTTGACGGCATGCAATTTGATAAGGGATTTGTTTCCCCGTATTTCATCAATACGCCCGCAACCATGAGTTGCACGTACGAGAACGCACTGGTTCTGTTGTACGACAAGAAGATCAGTAACATCCGCGATTTGGTGCCATTGCTCGAAAAAATCAGTGCAGCCAGCCAGCCTTTCTTGATCATTTGCGAAGATGTCGACGCCGAAGCGTTGACTCTCTTGGTGGTAAACAAGTTGCGTGGTACGCTCAACGTCTGTGCTGTCAAGGCTCCAGGCTTTGGCGATCGTCGCAAGGCCATGCTCGGCGACATCGCTGTGCTAACTGGCGGTACCTTCATCAGCGAAGACCTCGGCATCCAACTTGAAAAAGTTTCCCTGGAACAGCTTGGTCGCGTCAAGAAAGTGGTTGTCGACAAGAACAACACAACCCTGGTCGAAGGCGGCGGAGATCGCAAAGCGATCGCACAACGCGTTGCTCAAATCCGTGCCCAAATCGAGCAAACGGATAGCGAATACGACAAGGAAAAATTCCAAGAGCGGCTCGCGAAGTTGGCTGGCGGCGTTGCCGTGATCAGCGTTGGTGCCGAGACCGAAACCGACATGAAGCAAAAGAAGGCCCGCGTGGAAGATGCGTTGCATGCTACCCGTGCTGCGGTGGAAGAAGGAATTCTTCCAGGTGGTGGAGTTGCGTTGTTGCGATGCCGCGACACCGTGATTGCACTTGCTAAGGGTCTTAGCGGCGACGAAAGAACAGGTGCCGAGATCATTCTGCGAGCCCTGGAATCGCCGCTTCGTCAAATTGCCGACAATTGCGGCATCGATGGCAGCGTTGTGGCGGACGAAGTTGCCCAAAAGCCCCTCAACATGGGCTACGACGCCAACAAGGGCGTTTATGTCGACATGCTGAAATCCGGCATTATTGACCCCGTGAAGGTAGTACGAACGGCGTTGGCAAACGCAGCGAGCATTTCCGGTTTGCTGCTTACAACCGATTCCCTCGTGACGACCTACGATAAAGACGATAAGAACAAGCGAAAGGTCGAAGGCTCCATCAACTAATGGTTGATTGGTTTGCTATTTCGATCACTTGAAAGTTCAGGGGTCACTTGCGATAGTGTTCAACACTCCGCGGGTGCCCCTTTTTTTCTAACCGAAACCCATTCCGAAACACGCGTTGCTTCGCCCTTAAATCACGAGCTTGAACTTGGCCACAAAACGATGTTACTACGAGATCCTCAGCCTGCAGCAATCCGCCACGCAGGATGAAATCTCGAAATCCTATCGCAGGCTTGCCCTCAAGTATCATCCGGACTCCAATCAAGGTGACACCGACGCGATCCATCAATTCAAAGAAGCTGCGGAAGCCTACGAGGTCCTGAGCGATCAGCAAAAACGTAGTCGTTACGACCAGCATGGACATGCGGGGGTCGAAGCCGGCAACGGTGGCGGGTTCCGAGACGTTGGCGATATTTTTGAAGCGTTTGGCGACGTTTTTGGCGGCACCATCTTTGAGGACTTTTTTGGCGGCGGAGGTGGAGGCCGATCACGTGGTCGCGTTCGTCGTGGGGCGGATTTGCGATGCGATGTAACGTTGGATCTTGAGGAAGCAGCCAAAGGGGTTACCAAGACCGTCTCCTTAACGCGTCATGCACCATGCGAAACCTGCAATGGCTCGGGTGCAGCCGCTGGTTCACAGCCGGAAACCTGCAGAAAATGCCAAGGACGCGGGCAAGTCGTTCAAGCCTCTGGAATCCTGCGGGTCCAGACAACCTGTCCGATCTGCCGTGGCAGCGGCAAGACGATCAGTAAGCCTTGCAAAACATGCGACGGCCAAGGACTCAAGCCACACGAAGTCAAGTTGGAAGTGAAGATCCCGGCTGGCGTTGACGACGGAATGCGGGTGCGACTGCCAGGCGAGGGGCAACCCAGTCCGGACGGCGGTCCTCGCGGAGACGCTTATTGCTTCATTCACTTGAAGCAGCATTCCATTTTTCATCGCGATGGACATAACTTGGTATTTCAATTGCCGATTGCTTTCAGTCAAGCGGCGCTCGGTGCAACGGTCACGGTCCCAACGCTCGACGGCAAGAAGTCGCTCGATCTGGCTGCTGGTACGCAAAGCGGTACCGTGTTTCGTTTACGAGGACTGGGGATGCCTGACCCGCACACCGGTGCTCGCGGTGACATGCTGGTGGAGACGATCATCGAAGTGCCGAAGAAACTGACGAAGCGTCAACAAGAATTGCTTCGAGAACTTGCCGAGCTGGATGAAAAAGAAATCACGCCCGAACGCAAGGGATTCATGGACCGTATCGTAGCCTATTTTCAGGGCGATGCAGCGGAAACCGCCACTGCAAAGTCAAAGACGTAACAGTCGATTTGCTAACTCCCCTTCCATAGTGACTTAAGATGTCAAAACAACCCAAAGATGAATTCAATCCGGACTCTAGTGCTGAAAACTCAGCCAACGATTCTATATTCGAGGCGATGGATAACGATGCCGTTGGCACCGAGTCTCCAGAGCAAATCGTGGACTTGCTCGAACAGCAAGTGGCGGAGTTCCGAGACCGCGAGTTGAAAGCGCAAGCGGAACTTGAGAATTTCAGAAAGCGGTTGCTTCGCGATACCGAACAGCAACTCAAGTATGCTGTGGTTCCATTCGTGAGGGACTTGCTCGAAGTTGTCGACAATTTAAATCGAGCCACGGACGCAGCAACCGCCAGCGGTAGCACCGACAGCTTAGTTTCCGGAGTCAAGTTGGTTCAGAGCCAGTTGGCGACCGTTTTAGGAAAGCACGATTGCAGACCGATTGTCTCCATTGGACAAACGTTCAACCCTTATCATCATCAAGCGATTTCGCAGCAGCCCAGTACGGAGTTCGCGGCAGGCATCGTCATGTACGAAACCTCAGTCGGCTATATCCTGCACGACCGAGTGATTCGCCCCAGCATGGTGATTGTCTCGACCGGACCAGCAACTTAAACAAGAGAGCGGGGAAAACCCTATGCCAACCTACGATTACGAATGCGACGCTTGCGATCATACGTTTGAATTGTTTCAGTCGATCATGGCGGACCCGGAAAAGAAGTGTCCAAAGTGCAAGAAGATGAAGCTGCGAAGGTTGATTGGGACGGGAGCGGCCGTGGTATTCAAGGGAACGGGTTTTTACCAGACAGACTACCGCAGCGAGTCGTACAAGAAATCGGCAGCGTCGGATTCAAAGAATTCGTCCGAGTCAAAGTCCGACAGCAAGTCCGAATCACCGTCGTCGGAATCGAAACCGTCGGAATCCAAGCCGTCGGAATCGAAGACCGAGAGTAAGTCAGAACGTAGTTCTGCGGAATCTAAGTCCGCCGACGCGTCGGCAACTAAGGCGGCGGAGCCAAAGGCATCGCCAAGCTCCGAGACAAAGAGCAAAGGCAAACGCAAAGAGTAGTGCTTTGTCCAGATTAAAAAGTGGGGTAGGCATCTTGCCTGCCATCGAATCGATCTTAGAAAATCGCAAGCTGGAAGCTTACGCCACTACCCTAAAATGAAGCTGTCGCAAAGCACGCGAAAGTGAGCGGAGCGAAAGGCAACAATAATGAATGCACAGCCTTGGAGATGCGGACCTACGTGCTACCACCTAGCTTCCATTTGGTCGACGATGTGGTTGGCCAAGCGTTCGACAACTTTCTGGTTTGCGGTTGAAATGGATTGACCTGCTTCCGGTACAAAGTCGACATTTTCTGCAAAATAGAAGGTGGACTCACCGGGCGGTAAGAACCTTGTTTCAATCAGTGGCATTCCTCGGCGGTCGGTCCATTTGACCTCGACCGTCATCACGGACTGAAGCAATCGCGGTTCGTCGAGGTTGGTTTCGCTGACCACACGCTTGGAGTCCGAAGTTAGCGTACACGCCATCACCGAATCGGCGGTCTCAGCATTTGACAATTTGAAGGGGGTCCGACGCTCTATTTCCTTTTGGACCGACTCGGTCAGCATCACACCCAGTTCGGGTCGAAACGAGTCGCTTCTGATGATCGGCACATGAATGGTTCGAACATCGGTTCGATAGAGTGATCGGGTTCCGATTTGGTAACCAGCACACCCATTCAACGATGCGAAAACGATCGCGAGCATCAGAACTCGCCCGATCATCGTTGACTCGTTCCGTCCGGGACGAAGGAGGCTGCACCGGATTTACTTGCCGTTCGCTCGTAGCGCTCCTGGGCGGCCTTGTCCTGTTCCTCCAAGTTCGGTGTCGGCTTCAACAGGGGGGTAATTTTGTCTCGGTTCGGGAACAGATCGGCCAACCAACTAAGTTGTTGGATAGGTTCTGCTGGCATACCACCGGTCTTTTCCATAATGGCTGTGGCTTTGTCTGCAAACGGAGTGTCGCCATAATCCGTCAATATTTTCATGCAGTGTATGCGGGCTGCTCTGGCTTCCTGTTTGTTGAATCGAAAAGTAGCGAGCGAATATTCTCTCTCGGCGCGACGATATCGGACTTCCTTCATCGCATCTTCGATCTGTTTCTTTTCGCCTTCCGCCTTCTCGCGGAATTGACGCGTCATCTGCTTGATCATCTTTTCCGCTTTTTCAAGTGGTTCTTGGGAGTAGTCAGCGCCTTGATAGGACATCATGGCTGACTTCACCCCCAAGAGATGCGCATCGAATTGGTGTGGACTATCTGGGTAAGTCGAAATCAAATCGCTATAGGTATCCAAAGCATCATTCCAATTACCCTTTTTGAAGGCAGTGTTCGCCAGTTCCATCGTCACGTCGTCCGCCAAACGACCCACCGGATTGTCCAGCCGCATTTTTTCCAAAACGCGAACGCCATGCTTGCGTGTATCGTTCCAAGGTTTTCGATTGTCGGAAACATTGAGATGATAGAATTCGTCGTTGAATTTCAGCCAAAATTGGGCTATCTCCATCCGACGTTTGTCGACCATGTCTTGGTAGCGAGTGCGAGGGTATTCCTTGATCAGCTTAACGAAGTAATCCTCAGCCTTGGGGTAGTCCTCCGCAAAAAAATAGCTCTCACCGGTCATGTAAAGTGCGTCTTGTTCGAGTGCACTACTGGCCCAATGCTTCCCAGCTTCTTTGTATTTTTTAGCCGACGCACGGAAGTTGGCCCGGCGTGCGTTCTCTTCGGAGGCCTTCGACGCGTTCTTAAAGAGTTCGTCGGCCTCAAGGTAAGTCGATCTCGCCAGGTCTTTGTTGACCGGCGCAGGTCCTAAGCCGGGAATGAACTGAAACGCTTTGGGGATATTGCTGTCCCTGGATTTGTCAGCCCGAATACCCTCAGGACGAATCCAATTTCCTTCTTTGTCCTCGTAACCTTCGATGGCATTGCGTGCTCGGCGGTACTCGTCGTCTTCTTTTTTGAAAAGATTGAACGACGCGCAGCCAGCTTGAAACAAGAACATCATCAGTATTGCAAAACGAAGGATATTGGCCGCAACGAAATGGACGACGCGTCGGTTGGGCTGACGATTCTCTATCGTGCGGCGATGCATTCCATTTCCTTCGGATTTGCTTTGTAGGTAGTTTTTCAGGTTGCCCATCGTGGTCAACGCTTTAATTCCTCTAAATAATCCGTAAGCCGTAAGCGGCGATCTGCCAAATTGGAAACAAATCGTTCCATCACGAATCGCACCTCGCCACGTAGCTCAGCCCGAATCGGCAATGGATTGCCGCTCCACTCCTCGGACGCATAGGTCATCAAGCAATCGAGCGTTGGGTATCGGATGCGAATTACGTGCTGTTGGCCAGGCACACAATCGGCGCATAAAATTCCGCCCGCAGCAATGCCTAGCAATGCTCCGGGACCATTTGAGTCGGACTGTACAGGATTCCCGCAACTCGCGCATAGATGAAAAGTTGGCAAATGTCCCAATAGCTTTAACACCTGCATTTCAAACCTGAGGATAATCTCAGCGGCACTCAGACCACGATCGAGATCGACCAACGTTCGATCGCTAACTTCATAGAGTTCCCTGGCTTTTTGATGGTCCTCGGTCAATCCTAGCAGCAATTCCGCCACGTAATAGCCGCAGTAAAGCGGTAGCAACGCAATTTGCCCAGACCGAAATCGACGAACAAGTTTGGATTCCGTCAGCAGATCGAGAGCATCCGTGCTCTTTTGGATGAAGACGATCTGCGACTTTGCTAGCAAGTCCAGCGAGGACTCGAACGGACTTCGCAGACGCCTTGCTCCTTTTGCGATAGCCGAGACTTTGCCAAAGTCGCGAGTGAACAAAGTGACAACCATGCTGGTCTCACTCCACGGAACCACCCTCAAGACGATGGCTTCGCTTTTCTCCAATGACATGCGGCGAAGGACCTACTTTGGGAGTTTTCCAGCGATGATGGTGGGCTTGTATACGGTGTCTCGTTTTCGAAGGACTTTGGCGGAGATAATAAGATCAGGTTGCTTGCCTTCTTTCCGCTGAGCCTCCTCCCCAAGGTTCATGACGCGAAAAAAACTCATTGTCTCCTGGCTCTCTACCACTCGCCCGAAAACGGTGTGCCTACCATCCATCCGGGGCGTAGGCAAGAATGTGAAGTAGAATTGCGAACTACCGGTCTCTGCCCGGACCTGACCGGTTTTCGGATCCGAGCCAAGCGCCATTCCCATCGATCCACGGAAATGATCGCGTCGATCAGCCCGATCTACTTCGCTTGGAATGGTGTAGCCTGCATCGCCGGTTCCATCCCCTTTCTCACATCCCGTCTGGGCACAAAAGTGTTTCTCTACGCGAAAAAATGACTTGCGATCATAAAACCCTTTTTCCACTAAGTAGATAAAGCTCTTTACCGTCTCAGGAGCTGAGTCCTCATACAACTCCAAAACCATCTTGCCTTTGGTTGTTAGAAATTCAACGCGAGGATTGTCGTTCTTTTGGGCTTCCCTTTGTCGAATTTCAAGTTCTCGTTGCCACTTCTCCCGAACGATCTTGATTTCGGCCAAAAAATCGGGCTTCGCATCCAGGCCATTATCCAAAGCCACGGTTCGTGCCAAACATTCCTCGGTAAAATCGAAATCGGAATTGGAATAGCCGATCAGACCGGCCGCGCGAAGGATCTCCTGCGTCTCGATTTTCTTTGCTCGCACAACTGCTTGGGCAGCCTCCAACCAGCCATCCAATCGGTCCAACTCCACGTCGTGTAACATCATTTCACCCAGTGACTCGCCAATAAAAGTGTATTTATCCGGATCACTTTCATACGTTTCGCTTGCGACTTTCAACCAATTGGCCTTGGCGAGAAACCCTTGGTGAATTCCGTCCTGCCATTCCTGATGGACATTGTCCCGAAATGACGAAGATGGATTCTCGGCCAAATGATAGTTCAATTTGACATGATTCAGTCCAACAGCCGCTTCTCGAAATTGATTGAAGGCTGCTTGGTACTTTTTGCCCACCTCAGAATCGTCGTTAGCGGGTAACATCCCAAAACTCTGCATCCGCTTCGTCGCCATCTGGTTTTGAAATTCGAGGGCTTTTTGCTTTTCCGCGGCCCGCTCCTCAGGTGTCAGGCTCCTCTTGATGGATAGACTGCCAGCTTTCTTCACAGGCGCGGTCGTGTCTTGACCCATCAAACGATCAACTGGCAATGCACCCAGACCCAAAACGAAGAACAGAATGACGAAAAAGGACTTTATACGGTTTGTTTTCATTGGCATATTGGCATACTCTGTAACAAGCGAGGCTGCTCCGAACGGAGAATTCAGCGTGATTCACGACTCTATAGGACAAAACCCACATTGGAAACGACCACTCTAAGGATCATCGCTGGCAACTTGCGAACTCGCAAGATTCAATTTGCGGTCGACCCAAGGACCAGACCCATGAAGGATCGAACCCGCGAAGCTGTCATGAGCCTCCTCGGTGGTACGTTTCCGAACGCAATTGCGTTCGATTTATTTGGCGGAACAGGGGTTTTGGCCTTCGAAACGGTCTCGCGGGGTGCAGCCAAAGGTGTGGTCTTCGAAATCTTGAAGTCCGCCGTAAAAGAAATACAAGCCAACGCAAAATCCCTTGGTCTTTCCAACTCCGTCGAAGTCATCCAAACAGACGTGCTCGACTGGTCGAAAGGACTGCCCGCCAATTGCTCCAGATTCAGCCAAAATCCCAATGAAATCTGGGTGGTATTCTGCTGTCCACCCTACTCAATGTGGGAGTCGAACGGCAAGCAGTTACTCGCGATGCTCGAACGCTGGTGGTTGGCCGCTCCTCCCGGCTCCCTCTTTGCCGTGGAACTCGAGGAAGCCACCCCAATCGAGTTTCTGCCGACCCAAGCCGATTGGGATCTCCGCGTCTACAAACCTGCTCGCATGGCCGTCGCGGAAAAGGAATCTGAGATGGGACTAGAGCAGCCACTCGAAGAAAACGGTAGCTGAGGAATGTGCAAGAGTTTCTAGCCCGGATTATTCCTAGGGTGTTTATTGATCAGCCATTGGGCGCTAGCCCACGGTTATGATCGCAATGACAACCGTGGGCATCTTCCCTACAAATTGGGAACGTTGATTTCAAACCCAGTTCGATACTGACGGCGAAGCAACGCATTGGCACCCGCATGATTCGGTATGTTCATCGCTTCAGCATTCCACTGCATCTCTTGCTGTGGAAAACGATTTGCCAATCCTCCCAACAAGACGGATTCGGTTAGCGGACCAGCATAGCCAAAGTGGGCGCTCGTTGGAGCGCCTCCCAAACATGCGTCCACAAACAAATGGTAATGGTTGCCGTTCGGCTGACGCTCAATCGCGGTCGATGCAAAGCTGGACTCAGGCAACAAAATCGGTTGCGCGACATGAGGCAACAAAACATATCCCTTTTCACCGACGAACATCGACCCTTGATCTGGCAACGATTGGACCTTGCCCTCTTTACCCGTTCGTTGAGGCCACGCAGAAGTGTCCGGCATCATGCCGCCATCGCTCCACGTAAGAACAAAGCCATCCGTTGTGTACTTCGACGGACCGAAGGTATATCGAGTTTGGTTCTTCATTCCGTAAGACTTCTTCGGCGGCTCTGGGCTACTAGAAATGACCTTGAAAGGAGAGCCCAATTGCAACGCAGTGAATACCGGATCCAAAATGTGAATCGCCATGTCGCCCATTGTTCCGCAACCAAAGTCATACCAGCGTCGCCAATCGGCTGGATGGTATTGCGAATCGGAATAAGGTCGCTCAGGTGCCGTGCCCAACCACAGATTCCAATCCAAATGTGCAGGTGGTTGGCTAGGCATGGGATCTGGGC
Source organism: Pirellula sp. (assembly GCA_031427235.1). Lineage (GTDB taxonomy): Bacteria > Planctomycetota > Planctomycetia > Pirellulales > Pirellulaceae > JBKCUI01. The sequence continues at coordinate 1,993 of JANPNA010000039.1, read as the reverse complement.
CGACGTACCCCCACGTCTTGCTACTCCAAGAATGAACTTCCTTAACTAACCCAATCACACCGCTTTGGATCAACGCAACCGCGGTTCGGTAGTCGGTGTGGGAATGGATCTGTGTGCCCATCTGCGTGACCACTTTTTTTTGTTGGGCCAGCAGTCGCATCTGCCTCGACTCGAATACATCGTGCGTTAATGGTTTCTGGCAGTACACATGCTTGCCGCGATTCATGGCCGACAGCGCAGCGGGTGCATGCGTATGATCGGGCGTGGAAACTTGGACAGCGTCAATCTCATCGTGCATTTCGTCTAGCATTTTGCGAAAGTCGCTAAAGCGTTTTGCCTTAGGATGCTTTTCGCCTGCGGACGCCAATCGAATGGCATCCACATCGCAAAGGGCGACAATATCGACTTGCTTGTGCGAACTGAGAGAACCCAAATCCGAGGCCCCCATCCCACCTACGCCTACGCTGGCCAGCCGCAAACGCCCGGCGTTGGGCTCATTAGAACTGTGAGCCGCTCGTGCCCAAAAAGGTAACGTTAACGTAATCGCCGATGAGCGAACGAGGAAGTCACGACGCGGTGTTATCAATCGATTGGGCTGGTTGGACATGGAAGAACTCCAGTGGGTGGGAGGGGGGTAACATGGTTGACTGAGATTTGCACGACCATTCGCTATTTTGGAGGATTGCGGTTGAGACGACCTCAGCAACCGTTAGTTTGCGTATCGACTAAAACGGCGCTCGAATTGCTTCCCACCATAGCACTTTCCTCCGCTGCTAGGGATTCGATGGTAGCCAAGGTTGTGAACAATTGCAAAAAAAATGAAAATCCGGTGAATCAGTTCACCCTCCCGGCCTAAAGCCGACCCTGCCCCCTCTTCTCGTGATTCGAACTGACAGCCATACGGTAAGTTCTTAACTTCCCAAAAGTGAGCATACTGAATCAGGCAGTTTCTTCGACTTAAGCAAGTCCCGGAACGCTTCTAAAAAACGGTTCTTAGGGGAATTTAGTGGGTCGAAATGCTGGGAAAGAGGTCTAGCTTTCCGCAGAAAAAGAGAATGCGTGTTCTGTAGTTTTCAAAGCTGCTGAAGCCTCGCGCAGCACTTTTGATGGATTGAATCTTGCTGTTAAAGCCTTCGCTGGCCGCGTTGGTTATTCGATGGGTAACGTAGCTCAGCAATCCAGAAAGGTGTCGTTTCAGCATCGCCGCGACCTTTGCTATAGGTGGCAATTTACTTCGAGTCGCCCAGTTGTGCCACGTCGTAAAAAACACCTTCGCTTCCTCGACGCTTCCGCATTCCCAAAAATAGCGGAAATTCTCTTTCATCGACCATGCACGACCGGTTTTAAGATCGACTTGTCGCAACGAAAGCATCAGAGCACTTTTGTCTTTAGGCAGGTTTTCCATCGCATACAACCATAGCTGCCGCGTTCCTTTGAGACGATCATCACCTGCCTCGATCAATTGAACGTTTTCTTGCCTTCGGACCTTGTCGACCGCTTCGCCTAGATACTTGCTGACGTGAAATTTATCATGCACGATTGCCGCATCTGGACACGCAGTTCGAGTCGACTCCATGAAAGGAGACCACATATCCATCGAGACTGCTTGGATCAGCTTTCGCTGCAAAGCATCCATCAATTGCCAGAGTTTATCGGCGGCAGCTCGCGTTCGCTCCGGAACAACTTCCAAGACTCTTGCGTTATCGACATCAGTCATGATCGAGACATAATCCTGGCCCTTTCCAAAACTCTTTTCATCAATGCCTACGTTTCGAATATTGGACATGTTGCGACGAACAATGCCACGCGCAACGGCTCGATCCATGATCGACTGTACCGCTTGCCAATCGACGTTGAGCAGTTTCGCCGCCGCCGATATGCTCGAACACGCCTTGATCACTTCCACTGCCATGTACTCGAACAGAAGTGTGAATCGCGAATGCTTACCCGCCCATGGGACTGGCTGGGTAAGCACGCCGCATGTGCTGCATTC
>JANPNA010000038.1:0-9105 GCA_031427235.1 Pirellula sp. | reverse complement strand
GAATTTGTCAAACTATATTTTGGGGACCATATCCATACGTTACACTTAATTGGAAGTTCCTGTGTCTGTCCGATCTTTCAATCCGATGAAGTATCTTCCTTTCAAGGAAATCGAAAAATGTCCCTGGAAAATTCACAACTTGTCATTGTCGACTCACCCAAGCTACGCTGCTGCAATTGGACTTACTGGGCGGGTGGCTTGTTTTGTGGAATCGCGTTCACGTTTTTGTTGGGAATTGCCTTTTGGGCGGGTCGCCAATCGGCTTCCACGCTTGAGGAGTCAACTTCCTGGAACGACATCCCCAGGGACCGCATCCATCCTGATTTACTTTCGGCAACTTCGACGCATGGTGGGACGAACATGGCAGTTTGCACTGCGGCGGTTGGTGACGATGCGGAAGGCTTCTTCACGTTGGATTATATCACCGGCGACCTAAGAGGTTGGGTCTACTATCCGAGGCAAGGAGCTTTTGGAGGGATGTTCGCAACCAATGTGAAACCGCAGTTGGGGGAGAGTAAGAATCCAGAGTATCTGCTGGTAAGTGGCTATACTGCAGCCGCGCGACTCGGCGGCAACGTCAGGTTGGCTCAGTCCCTTATTTATGTCGTCGATACTCGATCGGGTTATTTTGCTGCTTACACAGCGCCATGGAACAGCACGTTAGAATCCTCTGCGGGCGCACCTCAAGGTGGACAAATGATCTTTGTAAGCGGTGCTCAAATCCGAGAATCCAACGCTGGGGTCAAGAAGCCGACAGTGCCCATGCCAAACGCTGCCGCACCAGGTGCCAAGAATCCAGGTGTTGGCGATCCTGCAGATCCAAACAAACCAGCCAACCCAAACAATAAAAAACCCAAGTAAGAACGAGTAGATGGCAATAAGTGAATGGGTTAGCGGACGAGTATTCAAATTCGTCCATGGAAATAATCTTGTTTATAACACCTGTTGGGAAGACCCGCGGTTGGACCGTCAGGCGCTTGAGCTAACCTCTCAAGATCGCGTGTTGGTAATCACCTCTGCAGGCTGCAATGCCCTGGATTACTTGCTGGCTGGCGCCGGACACGTGTACGCAGTGGACATGAATCCGCGACAGAACGCATTGTTGGAGCTCAAGTTGTCGGCGATTCGAAACCTCGAATACGACCGCTTTTTTCAAATGTTTGGCCAAGGTTATTTGCCTAACGCGGAATCCGTCTACGCATCGCACTTGCGGAAGTCGTTATCCGCACCGAGTCGAAAATACTGGGATCGATGGATTCGATTTTTCGATAACCCAGCCAAGTCGTTCTATTTTCGAGGTACCTCTGGTGCTTTTGCACGGATGATCGGAATCTATATCAATCGGGTCGCTCGGTGTCGAAAAGAAGTTCAGGAGATTTTGGACGCACCGTCGTTAGCGGAACAGCAAGAAATCTACTCCCGAACCAGAGGCAAAATCTGGTCGAAAACGCTGCGTTTTGCTATGAATCGAGACACCACGCTGAGCATGCTCGGGGTCCCCAAGGCTCAACGCAAGCAGATTGACGAACAATATCCCGGCGGCATTGTGAAGTTCGTTGAGGATTCCTTGGAAGCTGTCTTCGCTAAGATCCCGATTCAGGACAACTATTTTTGGCGTGTCTATGTTACAGGTAGCTATACGCCGACTTGTTGTCCGGAATATGTTAAGCAAACCAACTACGAAAAGCTTCGTGGCGGACTTATCGATCGACTCACGGTCAATACCGATTCCGTTCAGGGATTCCTTGAGAAGCACGATGGGCAAATATCGAGGTTTGTGTTGTTGGATCACATGGATTGGTTGAGCGATCATTACTTTCCGCTGCTGGAATCCGAATGGCAAGCGATCCTGAGCCGAGCGGCGCCAAAGAGTCGAATTCTGTGGCGATCCGGCGGGTTGAGGACCGAGTTCATGAACGAAGTCACCGTACAGCGAAACGGTCGATCCGTAAAATTGCCGGAACTCTTGAGTTTCAATTCCGATCTTGCCAATCGCTTGCATCAATTGGATCGTGTGCACACCTACGGTAGTTTCTACATCGCTGACCTAATCGGTTAGTCGTCTGAAAAACCACGGGAGGGCGAGGCTCCTGCCGAGCCGGAGATGCATGGGTTCGGCAGGAGCCTCACCCTCCCAAAGAGCGTGCTACTTGGAAAATCGTCCGAATTCTCACGAATCCGGCTACCCCATACTCAGGAGCTATTATCTTGCATCTACCGGTAGGTTTTCGTTTTGCTGGAGTCGTCGGCGGGATCAAGAGTAGAGCAGGAGCGCGGGATGTGACGCTTATCGTTTCCGATTCTCCCTGTGTAGCCGCAGGCGTCTACACCACCAATCAAATCGTGGCCGCACCCGTTGTTGTATCTCGAAGCCGAACCCCCTCGAATACGATTCGGGGCATTGTGGTCAACAGCGGGAACGCGAATGCTTGCACTGGGACACGCGGCCATCAAGATGCCGTCGAGATGACAAAGCATGCAGCCGCAGCAATCGATCCGTCGGGCAAGTTAACCGCCGAACAATTTGTAGTCATGAGCACCGGCATCATCGGGCGGTTTCTACCGATGGAGAAAATCAAAGCTGGCATCGCGGCAGCGGCGAATGAATTGGCATCGACCGAGCAAGCCTACTTAAACGCTTGCGATGGGATCCTGACAACGGATATCGCTCGAAAAACGACGGAGCGAAAATTCAGCTTAGATGGCCGTGAAACGCACATCGTCGGAATGTGCAAAGGGGCGGGAATGATTGGGCCAAAGATGGCGACCATGCTCGCCATCATCATCACCGACGCACCGCTCGAAGCGAAACAAGCCCAACGTCTCCTTCAGGCCGCAGCCAACAAATCGTTCAACTGCATCAGTGTCGAAGGCCACATGAGTACTAACGACACACTCGTGATGCTCGCGTCGCAACCGACTGATAGCGTTGCTGCCTTGAAAGGAGCGACCGAAATGGAATTTGCGATGCAGCTCAATGAGATGGCGATTGAACTGGCCAAAAAAATTCCAGATGACGGTGAAGGTGCTACGCACTTAATCGAGATCCGAATCCAAGGTGCGAACACCGATGCCGATGCCGATGCGGTTGCTCGAAGTGTTGCATTGAGCAATCTCGTCAAGACGGCGATTACCGGGGGAGACCCGAACTGGGGACGCATTGTGTCGGCTGCAGGCTACGCTGGTGTGCCCATCCGTCCGGACCATACAGCCCTTAGGATAAACGGAATCCCGCTCTTTGAACGGGGAGAGCCGCTTGCCTTTGACGCGTCAATTGTAAGCCATTCGATCAAAAGCCGAAAACTAACGGCAATCGATCTACAAGTTGGACTTGGACCAGGAACCGCGACCCATTGGACGACCGATTTGAACACAGAGTACGTCCGGTTCAATTCGGAATACACGACATAGTGCAATGCCCCCGAGTTCAACTCGGGGGATCGTTTACCATACCTCTAGAAAGGGTGGTCAGTACCCCTGGCATGAAGCCAGGGGCATGCACAGCAAAGCCGCTTCGCGATGTTGAACTCGCTGGCCACGACTCGTTTGTCGACGCTCTAGAGGCGAACAAAGGGGACGAACAAAGGGGACGGGGGTAATTTTGATGTTTCGCAGTCATTTAACGGGGGGTTGCTTCTTCTTTCGGGGACGCTCGACTGGTCGTAGCGTTGCCCAAACGCCATGTTTGTCGGCCATTTTTTCCGTCCATTGAACATCGCCATACGGGCGCCCTCGATTGACGCAAGTGCGAAGGGCTGACAGTTCCTTTTCACTAATCGGTTCATTTTCGCGGCACGCGACTTATAGGCTTTGCAATTCGTGCTCGATGCCGCTGATTATGGATCCGAAATGCCTAGGTCGCGACAGATTTTCCTCGCCAAATGTTCCGAGATTTCATTATGCCTTGGCACCGCAGATCGTCTTCCATTTTCTGGGTTACCCCACCAAGAGTGATTCCCACCTTCACGTACGAGTTCACAACCATGATCCATCAAATGCCGTATGAGATCTCGACGTTTCACAATTGGATGGCCACCTCTTCGTACGATTCTCCGGCGGCATTCCGTGCATCCTCACGGTTCATATCAATTGCTTCGCAAAGTGCTTCACGTAAGTTAGCTAGTAATTCGTCTCGCGTAGTACCTTGCGAATTAACGCCGGAAACCTCTTCAATCCATCCTATCCACCAAGGACCATCTTGACGAATGACGGCGGTATATCCTGTAGGCAGCATGTTCGAACTCCGAGAAAATATGAATTATCACCGTCCATTGTAACATCGGTGTCATCACTACGGGAATAATCGACGATTGTCGCGATTAGTTCAACGAAGATCCGCCTCATTTTTCCTAGTCGGCCTAGTTGGTTCAGGCGACGGGGCCGTTCCCATTTCCAAGTTGGACATTGCACTTGGAACCGTCTACAATCTCATCCACCCTCGCAACGAGTTGTTGCTTTCGCGATGCCAACCGAATCCAATTGCAGCTTAAAAGAATTTATTGATGCTACACTCTGAAAACCGAATTGACGAAGAGTCCGACAAAACCATTGCCAGTCGACAGCGAATCGGTTTGATCCTGCTGGCAATCTTTTCCTCTGTCTACTTTGGCTTCATTTTTTTGTGTGCGTTTGCCAACGCTTGGTTTGCATCGTTGACGTTTTGGGAGGTGCCAGCCACCGTTTGGTACGGTTTCGGGCTCATTGTCTTGGCGCTGGTGATCGCCGGTGTTTACGGTCGACTGAGCCGAACTATTTCGTCTTAGTCCCGGTGATTTCGGCTGTCTAGGTCATTGTTGGCAAGCACGTTTTCCAGGATAACTCTTACCCGAGGAACTCACCGCGAACCTTCCAGCAATCGCCCTGGCGAGGTTCGGAATGCAATCTTTGGGAAAGCAACTGAATGAATTCGTCGATACAAACCGTTCTAAAGCGACTTGAGTCCAACATGGAAGCGGTCGTTCTCGGGAAAAAGGAAGTTGTTCGTAAAACGATTGTAGCCTTGTTGGCGGGCGAACATATTTTGCTGGAAGACGTACCCGGGGTTGGAAAGACGTTGGTTGCCAAGGCACTCGCAAAAAGTATCGATGGCGTTTTTACACGAGTTCAATTCACCCCCGACTTGCTACCGACCGACATTATCGGCAGCAGTATTTACCACAACGGTGAATTCAAGTTTAGCCAAGGGCCGATTTTTGCAAACGTGGTCCTAGGGGACGAAATCAACCGTGCACCACCGCGAACTCAAAGCGCAATGCTTGAGGCCATGAGCGAACGTCAAGCTAGCGTCGACGGAAAGACGCACCGCATGCCCGATCCCTTTCTTGTCATCGCAACGCAAAATCCGTTCGAATTCGAAGGAACGTATATCCTTCCCGAAAGCCAATTGGATCGATTCATCATGCGAATTGATGTCGGTTACCCTGCTCGCGATGCGGAACGCAACATTCTCCGGTCTCATCGGGCAGGTGAGCCGGTGGATGAATTGAAGCCAGTCGTTACCTTGGCTGAAATCCGCGACGCTCAAGCTCTGACTCGCACCGTTCAAGTTGAGGATTCGATTCTAGATTATCTGCAAGATATCGTCGACGAGACTCGCAAGAGTCATGAATTGCAAGTCGGTGTCAGCACGCGAGGGGCACTTGCTTTTTATCGCGCGTCACAAGCCTCTGCGTTGCTCGCAGGACGTTCGTTCGTGGTTCCCGATGATGTTAAGAAATTGGCCATTCCCGTGTTGGCTCACCGTGTGATGCCACGTGGGTTTGCGGCCGGTAGCGAGCGAACTGCGGCCGAAGCGATCATCCAAAAATGTTTGGAATCGGTTCGAGTTCCATCCTAAGCGAGCCTAGCCATGTCGCAGTATTCTTTCGAACCGCTGAGTCGAGCCCCTCTCGCCAATAAAAGCGCCCCCAACGCAAATGCATCGTTTGTCAGGACATGGTTGCGTTGGTCTGTGCGAGTCTTCCAATTAGCGAATCGCCCCTCCCTAACGGTTTCAACGCGATTCACTCGGGAAGGCCTGCAAGTGTTATTTATGGCTATTTTCGTCTTGCTCGGGGCCATCCTTCGAGACGTCAATCTGCTGATCGTTTTGGCAGGCACGCTGCTGGCGATTCTTTTGATCCAATGGCGAGTTTGTGCGAAAACGCTAAATGGTTTGGTCGCTTATCGGCGGCTTCCGCGATCGATACACGCCCGAAGGGGGTTCGAAATCGAACTCGTTATTACCAATCCCAAGCGTTGGCTGGGGGCTTGGTTGGTTCTCGCTCAAGATCGAATGAAATACGTCTCCTATGACTCTGCCTCGGAACAGATTTCGCAAGGTATCGGACTGCTTTACGCATCCATTGCCCCAGACTCTACGCGTATTCAAAAATACCGTTGTGTCATGCAACGTTGCGGCCGCTATCAGTTTCTTGGAACTGAGCTAACAACCCGATTCCCATTTGGATTGCTGCGAGGAATTCTGCCTCACAAAGGGGGCGATAACTTCATCGTACAACCAGCGATCGGCAAACTGCTACCCGGCTGGCTTGAAATTTTCGGCGTCCGCAGTTCCGGCGTGAAACAGAGACAAGCCCGATCGCTTTCCGACGAGGGAGACTTTTTTGGTTTGCGTCCCTACCGCCCTGGAGATAGTCCACGCTGGATTCACTGGCGATCTTCCGCTCGACGAGATGAACTGGTCGTGAAGCAGTTTCAACAAGCGGACAGCCGAGAACTCATCGTGCTCCTGGACTTGTTTCCTGATTCCAATCGGCTTCCAAACAATCGTGAAACTCATGAAAAGTCTGCGGAATTGGCTATCGAATTTGTCGCAACTCTCGTCAATCACATCGCGTTGACTAACTTTGGAGTTATTACCGTTGCAATCGCGGATTCCCAAGCGACAATCGCCAGCCGAATTCAATCCCGATCGCAGAGTTCCGGACTGCTTGACCGACTGGCAATCGCTCACAGTGACGACGACGACAGAATTGAGACCGCCTTAGGCATGCTTGAACGCGAGTTTCGTCGCGTTGAAAATCTACTGGTAATCAGCACGCGATCCAAGGATTCCCATCAGTCACGCGACCCTGCGAACGCAGCCATCGTTTTCTGGCGGACGATGAATTGGCTCGATGTAGGTGCTGGCGACATTACAAAGTACTTTGCTCCCTCGGAATAGCGGTTAAACCATGTTGTCACTTGTCGTTAGAACGCTTTTGCATTTCCGAGGTTTGCTTGTTCCGGTCGCGATGGGGGTGGCCGTGGCCACTGCGGTCATCGTCGGTGCTTTGGTCGTGGGGGATAGCATGCGAGGATCGTTGCGCTTCATCGCAATGGATCGGATTGGTTCGATCGAATCTGTTTTGGTGGCCCCGAGATGGTTTGACGAGTCCCTGGCAAAAAACCTGTCGAGCCACGCCCCTCAGCTCGGCTCGATCCAAAGCGTAATATTAATTCAGGAAGCCATCGCCGAAAGAGAATCTCATCGTGCGAGCGAAATGGCGCTGCTGGGTGTCGATCCGGATTTTTGGACACTCGGCTCAATCCAACCCAAACGATCGCCCGACGACGAAGAAGTGATTCTCAATCAATCGCTGGCAGACAAACTGCACGCTCAAGTTGGAGACTTGATCACGCTTAAAGTTACAAGTCAAGCGGTTGTGCCCGCGGATAGTCCACTCGGAAAACGTGATCAAGATAACATGGTGTTGCCTCGCTGGAAGGTGATTGAAATCCTTCCGGATCAAAGTCTTTCGCGATTCTCACTTCGTTCGGACCAGAGGCCGATCATGAACGCTTTCGCAAGCAAGCGATGGCTTCAAAAGGCGCTGGAAATTGACGCCAAAGTTAATTCAATCTTCGTTGCCCGTTCAACCGAGGATACTCAAAAAAACACCTCGGCGGGCAACGCTTCGTTGCTCGCAAAGCTGTCCCCTGCTCTGTCCGATTTGGGGCTGCGTTGGCAACATGTCGAACGGTCATTCCCTGATTCCTCCATAGGTGAATCGGCTGACGGTAATTCTACACCAGTCCAAGTTTTGGACTACCACCATCTGACGACGGATCAAATGTTGATGACAGATAGCCTTTCTAAGGAAATCCTCACTGGCACGCGAGCTAATAACCCGGCCGCCGTATTAACTTATCTCGCCAACGGCATCCAACTCAAAAAGGGAGAAAAAGCCGTGGGCCGAAACGTCCCTTACTCCACCATAAGCGCCGTTGATTGGTCCGTTTTGGCATTCATGCTGGGACCGAAAGAAAATCCCCCGCCGGTTCCTTCCAACGACGAATGGGTCGTGGTGACGAGTTGGCTGGCCAACGAGCTATCGATCGAAGTAGGCGACATCCTACAAATCGAATACTTCCTTCCCGAAACCGTCGAGGGCGAAGCAGTCGAAAAGAGTTTCAACGCAACGGTGGTTGCAATCGCACCGACTACACAACCCAAAGAAGCATACAATCGAAATCGGGCAGCTAAATTCACGGAGGCACCGACTCCGTTCAATGATCCGGCTTGGACTCCGGTTGTTCCCGGAATCACAGATCAAGAATCGATCAGTAAATGGGACACTCCCTTTCCGTTGACTCGGAAAATCGAGGACGAAGACGACCAGTACTGGAGCGACCATCGCTTGACGCCCAAGGTTTATATTTCCAGCTCGCTTGGACTCAAGGTTTTCGGCTCGCGGTTTGGAAACGTCAGCAGTATTCGGTTTGACAACTTGAAACCAGACCAAGCGACTGCACTTGAAAAGCAAATTACCGAAATAGCCAAAGCGAAGATGACTAACTTAGGCTGGCGCGAGATTCCACTTAGGCGACAGCAGTTGATGGCATCGAGTGGAACCACCCCTTTCGATGCTCTGTTTATTTCGCTTAGTTTTTTTGTGATCGTGGCGGCTCTTTTGCTGGTTGCACTCCTGTTCCGGCTTGCGATCGAACAACGAGCCGACCATTGGGGATTGTTATTGGCAACCGGTTGGACGCGTGGGGCAGTAACTCGTTTGCTGCTACTCGAGGGGGCGGTTGTCTGTACGATCGGTGCAACGCTTGGTATTCCGCTCGGACTTGGTTACGCCTACGCCATGATCACGGGCCTTCATACGTGGTGGGTGG
>JANPNA010000037.1:0-18993 GCA_031427235.1 Pirellula sp. | reverse complement strand
CCATTCTCCAAATCAAAGTCATCGATCATGACTCGAATAACTTCGCTACGGCGTGCACCGGTGAACGCGACGAAGGCAAGCATCGGATAGATGAACGGATAGCGTGCCCGCTCTTTAACCAATTCGAGTACTTCGTGGACTTCGGGGATGGTCAGATACATGGCGTCCCACAATTGTTTGATTTCTAGTTCGCTCAAGCCCCCTCGATTGATGATGCGTTCGATTTCGGTTCGCGTCATGAACGGCGGCTTCTCGTCACGCTTGCCATAGACCAGCCCTCGAAGTTGCGGAGCGTTTTCGACTAGCTCTTGTTTTTCAGCCCAATGGAAGATGGCTTTGAGCGTTACGATTTCACGTATGATCGTGTCGGGGCCGATCAAATGTTTGCAAAACTTGCGTTTCGATTCGGCGTTAACGAACTGTTGAATGTCGTGAGTCGTGATTTCATTAAGCGGCTTGGAGAGCGGCAGTTTGCGTCGAAAGTGCTTAAGGTGTGTCTCTTCGGTTTTAAGGGTCGTTTTTTCCTTAGCCTGAACTGGCAGTGCCGATTGGTACTTTGTGAATAATTCACCCAAAGTAATCCCCCTTTCATGCTTTGGAGTTTTCGTAGCTTTGCCCCCTGAAAGCAAGTAGATCGCAGGATCGGCATCTGGCGGCATGATGAGAAAACCACGCTGAACCAGCGACAAGGTTTCGTTAAGCCTTGAAAGAGCTGATTGGGCGTCTTTTTTGTTTTCGGTTTTGAGCGACCGCTTGTAGGACCGACCGACAAAACGAAACCGAATGAAGAATTGTTTTGAAGACGTGTCCTGTTCAATGGTTGCCATCGTTTTGCTCCGTACGTCGTGTTGAAGGTTCACGCCGAATCGTAGAAGCCGATGGGAACAAAGCCCAGCGATGCAAACCCAATGCAAGCCCAAGAGTGTGTCGGAAATGTGTCAGATGGCATTGGGGACATAAAAAAAGACCGAGCAAAATTTTCATTTTACCCAGTCTTTTCGTTAGTCGGGCCGGCGGGATTCGAACCCACGACCTCTACCACCCCAAGGTAGCGCGCTAGCCAGGCTGCGCTACGGCCCGATTTTGTCCGGTATTGCTGCTGCCAACTCCTCCGAACTCTCGAAGTGTAACGGATACCGCCTCTCTCGCCTAGGTTCCCCCGTAGAATCCTTGTCCAGACTTCGTGACTTGTGTTGCCTCCACTTTTTGCTTATCAAAGCCACTATTCAAATCAACTTAGCCTGCAAATTTCACCGAATTTGCCAAATCATACCTCTTGCAAACTAGCCACTCTCCCATGGCCGCCGATACCGCAATCGATGCTGAACTTCTTGCCACGGCAAAACAAATTGCCATTTCCTTGTCCATTTCCGAACGCCAAGTCCATGCCACCATCGAACTCCTGGACGCCGGAAACACCATTCCCTTCATCGCACGCTACCGCAAAGAAGCCACCCAAGGTCTCGATGAAATGGCACTCCGGGCTATCGAAGATGCCCTCGAAAAAGCCCGCGAACTGGCCGCTCGCAAAAAAACTGTCCTCAAAACTATCGACGAACAAGGACTCCTGACCGACACTCTCCGAAAACAAATCATCGCTTGCACCGATTTGCAATCCCTCGAAGCAATCTACCTGCCCTTCAAACCCAAACGACGTACGCGAGCTACCATCGCTCGTGAACGTGGACTGCAACCTTTGGCCGATCTGCTCCTCAGCCAAAAAGTAATCGGACGCCCCAAACAAGACATTCTCAAGCAATACGTTAACCTGGAATTAGAAGTCCCCGACCCAGCCACAGCTCTGCAAGGTGCTCTCGATATCGTTGCTGAGTCTTGGGCCGATCAAGCCCACACGCGCACTTGGCTCGCCAAAGAAGCCAAAATGCGAGGTCGCGTTACCTCCCAAGTCAAACGGGGCAAAAAAGAAGAAGCCACTAAGTTCGAAATGTACTTCGAGTGTGGCGAACCCGCCGCCAAAATCCCTTCGCACCGATTGCTCGCCATGCTACGCGGCGAAACCGAAGGCATGCTCCGTATCGGTATCGAAGTCGACAAGGATCAAACTGTCGCCCAGCTCAAACAACAACTCGTCACCAATCGCCAGTTTGAGTTTCATAACGAACTACTCTCCACCGTCGAAGATTGCTGCGAACGTCTCTTGATGCCAGCCACCGAAACCACCGTCCTCCAAGAACTCAAGGAAAAAGCCGACGATGAAGCCATCACCGTCTTCGGAAAAAACCTGCGTGAACTTTTGCTGTCGCCACCCGCTGGCCCCAAAGTCACCATCGGTATCGATCCTGGCTTCCGCACCGGATGCAAAGTCGCAGTCGTCGATGGCACCGGAAAGTTCTTGACCAACACGACCATTTTCCCAACTCCACCGCAAAACGATCTCGATGGAGCTGGCAAAGCCCTCTTGGGCTTGATCACAAAATACCAAGTCGAACTCATCGCAATCGGCAACGGTACCGCCTCGCGAGAAACCGATGCGTTCGTCGCTGGTCTGATTCGCCAACATGATTTGAAGATCACCAAAGTTCTCGTGAGCGAATCTGGCGCCTCTATCTACTCCGCCAGTGAACTAGCTGCCCGCGAATACCCAGATCTTGACCTGACCGTGCGGGGTGCCATCAGTATCGCGCACCGATTGCAAGATCCACTCGCGGAACTAGTCAAAGCCGATCCCAAATCTATCGGTGTCGGCCAATACCAACACGACGTCAATCAAAAACTCCTGCGCAAGCGACTTGATCGCGAAGTGGAATCTTGCGTCACTAGCGTCGGCGTCGATCTCAATATGGCGAGCGCCTCGTTGCTGTCCCATGTCGCAGGCATCGGCCCGAAGCTGGCCGAAAATATCGTTCAGTATCGGGACGAAAATGGTCGCTTCGAAACCCGATCGCAATTGCTCAAAGTTCCAAAACTTGGTAGCAAGGCATTTGAGCAAGCCGCAGGTTTCTTGCGAATTCGGGATGGCAAGCAACCGCTCGATAACTCAGCGGTCCATCCCGAGAGTTATGGCGTTGTGGAACGCATGGCATTGCACCTCAAAGCCGATACCAAATCGCTTGTTGGCAATGCTGCTCTATCGCAAAAGCTATCGCCCAAGGACTTCGTCGACGATCGGTTTGGATTGCCGACCGTGATGGATATTCTGCAAGAACTTGCCAAACCAGGTCGCGACCCGCGCAGCGAGTTTCGTGTCGTTCACTTTTCGGAAAGTGTTCATAGCATGCAGGATCTTAAGCCTGGTATGGTTTTGGAAGGTTCTATCACCAATGTGACCCACTTCGGGGCTTTCATCGATATCGGTGTCCATCAAGATGCACTCATCCATATTTCTCAGTTGGCCGATGTGTATGTCAAGGATCCGAGTGAGATCGTCGCAGTCGGGGACATTCTTAAAGTGAAAGTGCTGGAGGTGGATATCGATCGCAAACGGATCGCGGTTACACGGAAGTTTTAGTCGTGCTGTCTCGAACGTTTGTGCTAAGGCGAGCGGCAGATTGGAATATCCCAACCCGATGCGTAAGCGAGGGACAATTCCGACCGTCCCTCACTTACGTTTCGGGTTATGATTGGTAGTTTTCACATCGTCGCTCGCCTAAGCGAAACGCGATTCTCAGGTTGCCGTGGACGGAGCCGTTGAAAGCGCATTTCGGACAATGATGGAAAGTACTGAGGGCCGGTTGGGATCGTTGACCGTCCGTCGGCGGAGCGACGGACCTACGGTGCTCGCAGGATTACGGAACCAACAGTTCATTCTTAACGCGATCGATTCCTGGCTCGAAACTCAGTATTTGTACGAGCAAGTCTGACGTTCGAATCGTGTTTACTCTACCTCGCAGTATCGCGGTACTCCCGGCCATCGTAACACTCGCATTCCCTCCAGAAAACTGCGCAACGCGATCGCTAACGTCTTGGCTGGCTGGCATTTCGACGCGGCCTTCGACGAGCCGTTCGCTTTGAGAGGCCGTTGTCTCGAAACCCACTTCCAGTCGAGGGTAATACATTCCTTTTGCAGGTTGGAGAGGAAGTGGTCGGTTTATCTTGGTCTTAGTCGTTTCGATACGAAGATTCTCAACTGCCGAGGGAACGCGACCCATTCCTATGGCTTGCCCTGCCCCAACAAAGCCATCGAGGTCGGTTCGATTCGAGCCGACGAAGTCTTGGCGAGATCGGTTTCCTCGCACGAAGCGCGTGTTATCCACTTGCATTCTGGTCCCCAGCGAACCGATGGCGTTGGCTGCCTGCCCGATGCCACCGTTGCTTGCCAGCCCTATTCCGACATTGGGTGGCACGGTTCCAGCCGCGGCCCTTTGCTGTGTCAGAGAGGTTGCGGGAGCACCTATGGCGCGATTCCCTATTAGTTGCGCATTAGCGATCTCGTGTTGTACCAATAACGCCGCCAGGGACATCCACATGGAAACCGGAAGCTTGCAAACGCGAACGATCATCGTATCTCTCCTGATGTGATTACTTGCTTATTGGAGCATACTTCCCCAATCGATTGCCCCAATTGGATCCAGAGCATATCTTCGTTGACTCGCACCAGTACTTTGTTCGCAAGAACTTCGAGGACCGCGATGTCATGCAATGCAACTGGGATTTGATTGCCCGCTGAGATGGTTTTGGTGGTGCCTCTGCCATCGGTGCGAAACCAAGCTTGAGCGATCCCCTCGCGATTGGACGTGATGGCTTTGAGCTCAATGTCGAACAACGCCTTGGCAAAACCACGAGCGAATAGATTGCGACGGACCAAATGATCGTACGTGCTCGACGCGACAACCGCCTCGTCGGCGATCTCCCAATCGCCTAGCTGTTGCTTGTTCGTGGAGGCCTCAAGGCAGAGCACTTCAATAGACAAATCGGCATCCAAACGACCTTCGTTGCCGATCGGGTTGAGCGTGATCGCTCGGATCTTGTGCAGATGCCCGGCTTTGCGAAAAGCGTTTAAGAAACTGGAGAGTTTTGCGAGGCTCGCTTGGCCCCTCAAAGAAAAGTTGATGCGGTGACCAATCAGTTGACGCTTTCCTTTCTTCGTTCGAGAGCGAATTTCGAGTGGGATCGGCTGAGCCGCGTCCACCGAAGCCGATACCAACTCGCTGGTCTCAATTAAATTGAGCAACCATTGCTGATATAAGGATCGCGCCAACTGCGGATCATCAGGCAGTGCTCTGGCGGTTAAGGACTCCAGCCGTTTGCCTTGCTTTTGTGCAGCGAGTTGTTCGGATTTGGAGGCGTTTAGCTTTTCGCTAAGATCGTCCATCTGGGCTGTAAGCTGTTGGCTTGGCCTCTCGATCCAACTGCGATAGAGCGTGTCCAGCCCGTACAGACCAAACACAGCTAGCCCAGCTATCAGCAGCCATCGGATGCGTGGAGTCATAGCTGATTCTCCGAGGATGCAACGTTTGGCTTCTCACCTTTTTTGATTGTCGAGGCGTTTGATTGCTTAGGTCCATATGTGTTTTGCTTGTGGACCTCGATTGGAAACGACACCCGCGTCTCGAACTGCCAGGGATACTCCGCTGCATTTTGGTTTTGACTGATCTGTTTGCTGGACGCGCCATATTTTGCGCTTCGGATGCGCGATTCCAGTTGCGAAATGAATTCTTGTTCAGCGACTTGTACGGAGAGGTCGATCGTCGCCGTATTCGCTGTTGACGAAGCGGTTAACCGCCGAACGGTAGCGTCCTGTCCGTCCGGTAGTCGGCTCGATAGTTCATTCAGCTCCGAAAGCCAATCGACTTGTTCCGCCAACCATGCTTGAACGGCGAGCACTTGATCTGACTTTTCTTGGTACTTGGCGGTTACTTTCTTGGTGTTCTCCAGATCTTTTTGCAGAGTATCGACTTCGATTTGTAGCCGCCAAACATCGGATAATAAGAAAGAAACAGCAATAACCAGGACAGTGGCTGCACCGGCCCCGATGGCCGTCCATCGGTGCATTGGGTTCCTTGGTTTCGGAGCCTGCTTGGGAGCTAATAAGTTAACCGGGAGCGCATTGTTGACGAAGTCCCAGGCAGCCCCCGCATTGGCAGCGGAAGTGATGGTAGTATCGCTCGCTTCGCGTGCACACCCATCGGAATCGGATATCCGAGCAGCGTTGAATTCCCAATCTACGAGCGGGTCTATCGTACGAATCGATGACTCCCCTCGAGATTCAAGCGCACTTGCAACTTGACGGGCTGCGTCGCTGGTCGCAAACACATACCAACCCAATTGCAATTCGGCTGTTTCCTGTGGCAACAGGGTCAAGCAGCGTCGCATCTCCATCCAAATCTGTTCGGCAACACGAGCCGGATCCTCTGTGCTTAGTCGGATGGTTCGCAGAAGGATGGGTTCTGCTCCACGGCAAACCGCCAGTTCGACCTCACCGGAATACAGATGGATGGCCACAGCTAGTGTCTCGTTCGAAATACTCTGGCGATGGAGTAATCCCAGCGGTGCGAGATGTCGAGAGCAAATCGCCGCCAATCGAAATCCGGCAGCTGCCACTTGCTTCTGCAACGAGCTGAGTTCCTTGGCAGGCAGCGCGAACACCAAAACTTGATTGCCCACATTCCTGTCGGTTTTTGGAGTGGCAACCACATGAAAATCCACGATCGGTGGTTCGTCGGTTTCGCCCAGTTGCTGTTCCACTTCGCTCGCGATGAGACTAGGCAGTTCGCTGTCCTCCGCCGGAGGCAAGTTAAGCGTCGGAAGATCTAACTCAGGACGCGACAAGAGAACAACAAGACGTTGGACCGAGATCGAGTGATCGCGAAAATGGTTTGCTAACGCTAACAAAGGAGTATCAGCGTCCGTATGAACAATTGACCCGAAATCCTGCGCGGTTAGCGTCTTGGATTTCGAAGAAACCACCAGGAAGTAGATTTGCTCGCGATCCCAATGGACTACGGCGATCCGCCCCGTACTGGGTTTGCGAGTCGCGCGATTTCGGAGATTCGATAGTTGTTCCAATAGCGTCATGGTTTTGAATCGGCCAGTTGCTCAATCGAAAAACCGCGGTCCCAAGGATGCCAGACCTTTTGATTTCGAAATTGGGTGGGGTTTCGACGGGAATCAATCGTCGCGGTCGTCCGATATACGGCGCTCTGATTGTCACGGTATCCAATCGCCTGCACCGAATAGACATCGCTGCGGCAAGTGAGGTAGGGTTCTAATTCTTTCAGTTTGGCAAGATCGACGACATCGACCAACCATGCGATGGTGTCTTGCTCCTGCGTTGTCTCAGAAGGTTTCGTCGATCCTGATCGGTGCTGTACGATGCGTTGCGCGAGCAACAAATCAAGACCGGGAATTCCTGCCAGAACTTCCACAGGAGCTTCGGTGACATCGATTCGACCCTCCGAAATCGGCGACAGTTCGACAGTGACATCGTCAAGCATCCTTCCAAGATAGTTACGGACCTCGGACAAGTCACTTGAAAAGGGATTGCGGAGTGTCTTTTTTGCTGGAGAGGTTTGATTTGTTGGGCTATTGGATGGGTTCGACGTGCTTACGGCTTGAAGATCCACCACCGCCCCAATCAAATCAAGTGGACTTTGAAAACTAAACGTTGCCGTTTTTCCAAAATCGGGAGTCCAATCTTGGGCCAGTTCCACTGTCGCTATCGCAGTTGTTGCTGAGCTTGCTTGGTTTGGAGTTGCTGGAGTTGATGGAGTTGATGGAGTTGATGGAGTTGATGGAGTTGATGGAGTTATTGGAGTTGATGGAGTTGATGGAGTTGATGGAGTGGGCGGAGTTATTGGGGGCGAAGGAGAGATTGGGGACTGGCTCTTTGACGTGGAAGTGGTGGGGCTGGTCGCATCGGTGGCTTTGGGTGTGGAAGGTATTGGTGCATTTGATGCCCCGTTGCTCGGTCCGAACTGACGCATTGCAATCACAAAATTCGCCCAATCCGCCGACCAAACCAAAGACAGTTGCCGATGAAGCGATTGAAGATCAGGGTCATTCAAGTAGATTCTCGGCTGCCCATCGCGAGTCGCATTGCGATGGCCGCTCACCCATGTTACGTAACGCTGCAATGGCTTGAACCCGCCGACTGGATTCGTCGAACCCATTAATGGTTGCGGCTGTGTGCCCTTGTTTCGATTCATTAGTTGGCTCGCCAAACGGAGTTCCAAAGGGTCAAGTTGGTAGTTTTGATTGAGGTCGCCACCAAACCAAGCCTGCCGCAATTCATCAAGGCTTCCAAGTTGATCCTGCGAGCCACCTTTGTCCACGCGCCCAGAAACGCCGAACTCGCGAAGCCAAGCATCGACCATCGTATCGCTTACACCTGGCAAACCCATTAAAGTCGTGCGAGCGTGACCAGGCATCCTCTGGTCCCAGGCAATCAACGTAGGTATAGGAAGCTTGGCGGATTCGTTTTCCAATCCGAAACGAATAGGCAGCGAAGGAGTACCGGAACTTTGCGACGATGAAAGCGGATTGCTGACTGGGCCATCCATCGCTTGGGGCGAGATCAAACAAAAACGCCATGCATTTGGATCTCGGTTGGCACTCGACGACGTTATCGTGGCGTCCACCGCGATATCGCGAAAGACCGACGCGTTGTCCAATAATCCTCCCAGGCTCATCCGTTGTGTGGCGGGCATCTCAACCATTGCCGCAGCCAGTTCCAAACCACTGATGGCAGCCAGTCTCGCGTGAACCTGCTCCTCGTGCAATCGAGTCATGCGATACTGACTCTCCATGTAGAACGAAAATCGGTAGGCCCCTAATGCGATCAACATCACGAGGACAACCACGACCAGCAATGCCATGCCATTGCGTTGGCCTCTCTGTTGATTAGATGAAATTCGCAGGGCGATCGCTTTTGTCACGGGAGTTCTCGCGGCATCGATGGAGACGTTGCAGACTTGCCCATAGTACTTCCCTTCCCAACGAATATCACGATTTGCACTTCGTTCGTCGACGATTCCATGAGCCCTTGATCGCTCGCACTCGCGACTTCCGCCTTGGGTTCGGTTGACAAACCAGATTCCGCTAACGGCAAATTGGTATCCAATGTGTTTTCCGGCGAGGATGTATCCCCGTTGCTGGGTTGTGTCGTTGTCTCGGAGGGAGCCTTCATATCAGCGGTTGCTGGAAAGTCGAATCCAAACGCGATGGCATGCGGCATTCCAGCCTGTTGGACGCTATTCCATTCTGACCGCCACGCAATACCATCAAAGTAGCGAAACTGAGCGTTCATCAGGCCCTCAAGTCGCGACTCACGGATCGGTTGACGACTTAAAGGCACTTCCTGGTCCGACTGCCGATAGAGATCCTGTGCGGTTAAGACCTGTTCCGATGGACTGTCAACAACGGACTTAGCACTCGTATCCAACATTTCGCGACGCGTTAGGACAAACTGGGTCTGGTCCGAAATGCCTGTTCGGGGACCTGACAAGGAAACGGAATCCGATTGAGCGGGTGTGAGTTGGTATTCGATCTCGACTGTTTCAGCCGGCCAAGGTGAGCTTGATACGGCAGCCATGCTCGATTCTGCTCCCATCGGGTTCACGCCGAGCAGTGACGATTCTAGCGACGATTCTAGCGACGATGCTTGTTCGGGCAGCGATGCTTGTTCTGGCAGCGATGCTTGTTCGGGCAGCACCGTATCGGACATGAGGTTTTCCAAAAACGGGATCGGATCGATCGAAGGAGCAATCACGGTTGAGAATCCCATCGCATTTCCAGAAAAATGAAAGGCGTGCGAGGATTTCGGGGCTTGGGCGTATCTTAAAGATTTGGCAGATTTTTGTGCGTTTGTTGTCGCGATCGTAGCGCCGTCAACTATGGCTAGGTGCTGTAGGTCGTCCTCAAGCCAAGCTCTAGCGGAACGGATGGTTTGCGTGCGATTGGAGAGCTTCCAACCTCGAATCTCCGCATCCCGAAACGTCCCCAGCAACGACCAAGCGACAGCCATCAATGCACCGAGCAGCCCTAGCGCAATCATGAGCTCAATCAAGGTAAACGCGGACCGTTTCGTGTTGCGTTCCAACATCATCGATCTTTCCGTGCATTGCGCGTCGCTCGATTTAAATTGGCCGAAGGCAGCGACGTTTCGCTATTGATCCCACCACCGCTTGGTTCGTCGATTCGCGGTCGACGAACGAGGCGTGATAGCTGACACAAGGGCTCAGAGTCTTCGTTGACTAACGCCCCATTCGATTCAAAGAGCTTGATCTTGACTCGATAGAGAGCCGATTGCAATCCATTGGAAGCTTCCCTGTTGTTGGCTCCAGAATTTCCGGTTGGTTCAAATGGGGTGACCTCAATACGGAAGTTGCGACGTGTCGTGCCGGGCAAGATTCCGCTGACTTCTTCGCGGATTTCCTCGCTGGGTATGCTAGCGATAAACTCATCCAAAATCGACTGGGCTTGCGAGGTCGCGATCGTTCGTTCCTCGGCCCGATTTCCATACTTGGCACCGAGGGAGATCAACGAGATAAGCACGATGGCACTGCCCGCCAAGATGGCAGTTGCAATGATAACTTCTAGCAACGAAAAAGCCGCTCTAGAAATGCCCCCGAGTTTTACTCGGGGGATGATTACCATCCCTCTAGCGAGATGGTCAAAACCCCTGGCGTGAAGCCAGGGGCATGGCAGGTCAGCCCTGCGACTCACCGGACGATCTCCAATGCACCCGAGTTTTACTCGGGGGATGATTACCATCCCTCTAGAGAGATGGTCAAAACCCCTGGCGTGAAGCCAGGGGCATGGCAGGTCAGCCCTGCGGCTCACCGGACGATCTCCAATGCACCCGTGGCCGAAGCGTAGGTGACCGTCATCTTTTCATGGATGGATGTGTCGTAGAGTACGATCGATGCATTCCGACTCAGTCCGGTAGCGCTGATCGGCAGCCACCAATCGTTGTCATCGGTGATCGAATCCGAAGTCCAAGTCACTTCGGTTATCACAATCGATTCAGGCAGTCGCCATGTCCTAGGGGTTTTTTCGTCTTGGTTCTTCCGCATGCCGGGCCCGGGTTGTGAAGTTGCGGACGAATCCGAAAAAGCTTCACTTTGGTTTGATTCAGTCTCCAAGGACTTATCCGCATCTTCGGCGTTCGCAAAATTCGCAAATGAGCCCGTGCGTACTTCGTGGTTGCCTTGCTGCATTTGAACAAAAATCGGTTTGCCCGTTGTAATCGCTTCGTAACGTCCTTCGTCGATCGCTTCTCGCAATACCTGCGCGGCTTCATTGAGCGTCGTGCGACGAAGCAGACGTTGCATATTGGGCCATGCGATGGCTAGTAGGCCAACCATCACCACCAGGACAATCATCAATTCAAGCATCGAGAAGCCGCGAGCGGAACGATGCGTGCGCAAATCGTGACACATGCTAGGGTCCGTTCGTTACTTCTTGGTGGATTTACTAGAATCGGATTCGTCGTCGCTGGGGGGCGCATTCGAGATGTCGTCGCTTGTGCCCGGTTGGCGATCCGGTCCCAATGAAAAGATGCGGGGGAAATCAGAGGCTGCTGCCTTGGAGTCGCTGCCGTCCGAGGCCGAAGCATCCGTGACATACTCGTATTGGAAGCTACTGCCCCACGGATCTTTCGGTAACTTTCCACCTTCGATATAGGGACCGTCCCATTTTTTCGCAAGGGCTTCGTCTTCCGGCGGACTGATCAACACTTCTAGCCCCTCTTCGGTGAGAGGGAAGCTTTTCATGTCGACCGCGTACATTTTGAGCGACGAAGCTAATCCGCCGATTTGGACCTGAGCCGTTCGAATGTCGGCCTTCTTTTGAGAACCGAGTAGTCGCGGTCCAACAATAGCAATCAGGCCGACCAAAATGATCAAGACGATCATCAATTCGAGCAACGTCAAGCCGTGCCGGGTGTTTCGAGAAGGTCGAATAAGCATAATAAATTCCATAGATAGGTGGGAGGGACTAGGCGGGTGGGACTAGGCGGGTGGGCCATTGTCGCCTTTCGCTCCGCGAAAGTGCGCCGTACTTTCGCGGAGCGAAAGACGACAATGGGTTGAAAGTCATGTGTATTTTACCCCACGGACGAGTTTAGATCAAATACGGGCAACAGTACCCCCACAATGACGAACATCACCATCCCGCCGATGAGTATGAGCATCATCGGTTCGATCATGCGAACGATGACCTCAAGTCGACGCTCAATGCGATTGTCGATCCGATCGGCAATCTTGATTAGAACCTCATCGAGGGTGTTTGATTCCTCTGCAACTCGAATCATAGCCATGACTTGTGGCGGAATGAGCCCGCTGGCCGCGAGCGGCTTGGACAGCGTGTCACCGGCGGTCACATTCTCGACAGATTTCATCATGGCCTCGGCCAACAGCGTATTTCCAGTTGATTCGCTGCTAATCCTGAGCGATCGCAGGAGCGGGACTCCGTTGCGAAGCATGGTTCCAAGGACGCGACAGGCACGCGAGACCGCCGCGTCGTGAAAGATGGAACCAACCATTGGCGTATTTAGCTTCAACTGGTCGACGATGCGACGTCCCGTTGTCGTCTTAATCGCTCGATAGACGCCCAGGCCGATGGCTGCCATGGCCAGTAGGACAAACAAACCATAGTTCAACATCAAATGGCTTGTTCCAAGAAGAACAATCGTGATCCAGGGGAGTCCAGTCCCATTTTGCTCAAGGCGATCGAAGAATGGCTGAAACTTGGGCACCAAGAAGACGACCATCAGTGTTGTAATGATGCTGCCGACTATCCCAAGAATAATCGGATAGGCGAGCGCGCCGACAATCTTGCTGCGCATTTCATCTTGCTTTCGCAGGAACATGGCTGTTCGTTGAAGCGCTTCCTCTAAGAATGCCCCCTCTTGGCCTGCGCGGACCATACTGAGCGTCAATTCCGAGAACATGGCGGACTCTTTGCTCATCGCCACGTCCAAGCTGTCCCCTTGCGAAACCGCCTCGTGAATCCGCATGGAAATGACTTTGAGCCGCGGATTCTCGGTGGCTTCGGCCAGGATCTTCAATGACTCCAGCATGGCGACTCCATTACTCAAGAGGTCAGCAAGCTGCCCGCAAAAGTCAGCCGTTTGTTCCTTGGTCACTCGCACGGGGAGTGAAAAGGAAGCCAACGGGGATTTGCCCACTTTTCGGTCAACCAATGTCATTGGAAACAGGGACTGCGAACGAAGCCGCTGCATGGCTTCCGACCGACTCGCGGCTGCGATGGTGCCGGAGCGTTTCTCGCCGGTAGTTGATTTCGCGGTGTATGCAAAGTCCGTCATCGCGTTCAATCCGCTTTCGTCACTCGGACAATTTCTTCGATGGTGGTTATGCCCGACAAAGCCTTGTCCCAACCGTCCATCCGCATGGTCTTCATTCCATTTCGAATCGCAACTTGCTTGATCGCATCGGAAGTCCCTTGCTGAGTCATCATCTTGCGGATTTCTTCGTTGGTAACCAACAGTTCGTAGATGCCCAATCGGCCGTGATAGCCTGTCTTGCGGCAACTGGCGCAGCCAACCGGTCGATACAGGATCAACTTCGGATCGAGTCGATGCTCCACCGGGAAATCATCGGGAAGTTCCGTTGAGTTGGGGTGGTATGGCTCTTTGCAATCGTCACATAAAACACGAACAAGTCGTTGAGCCAAGACCCCTTCGACAGTGCTTGCGACCAAGAAGGGCTCAACCCCCATGTCGCACAGTCGCATGAAGGCGCTGGCCGAATCGTTGGTGTGCAATGTGCTGAAAACCAAGTGTCCGGTCAACGAAGCTTGGGTTGCGTTCTCGGCGGTTTCCAAATCGCGGATTTCACCCACAAGAACAACGTCTGGGTCATGCCGCAATATGGCTCGCAAACAAGCGGCAAAGGTCAGGCCAACTTTGGTATGCACCTGAATCTGGTTGATTCCTTCTAGTTGATATTCGATGGGATCTTCGGTGGTGACGATTTTGATGTCTTCGGATTTGATCTCGCTCAACGCGCTGTAAAGCGTGGTGGTTTTTCCAGAACCCGTCGGCCCTGTGACGAGCACAATGCCGTGCGGCATGCGAATCAGTTTCTGAAACGTTTCATAGACAGCTTCAGGCATGCCGATGCCTCGCAACGAAAACTTGAGGTTGGTTTTGTCGAGCACACGCATGACGACCCCTTCACCGTGAAGCATGGGGATAATCGACACGCGCACGTCAATCTCGCGACCTGAGACACGCAACTTGATGCGCCCGTCCTGTGGAACTCGCTTCTCGGCGATGTTCATCTTGGCCATGATCTTCAAACGGCTGATGATCGCGGCTCGGAACTGATTCATCTCAGGGGGCGTCGGTTGTCTCTGCAAGACACCGTCGATGCGATGCCGTATTTTCAAGCCGGACTCTTGCGACTCAATGTGAATGTCGCTAGCTCTGGCCTGAACCGCCTCGCTGAGAATTTCGTTGACCAGTCCCACCACCGATGCTTGTTGGGCTTCTTCCGCATCCTCCAAGCTGTTTGGATCGATCCCTTCGAGCATCTCCACGTCGCCAGCTTGCTGGCGCTGTAATGCTATCAAACCATCGATGGTCTCGGATCCAACCCCCAAATGCCGCTTAATCAACTTCTGCACGGTATCCTGCATGGCAATCACGGGTCGCACCTCGACCTCCATGGCGGATGCGACGGAGTCGATGGCCGCAAAGTCGAACGGATTGCTGACCGCCAGTCGCAGCCACCCATCTCCGCGTTCGAGCGGAAAGACTCCGTGCCGATGGATCAGCTTGGCGGGGAAGCCGTCGAGGGTTTCTAAAGCCAGATCAACACTATCCGACTCAAGCCAATCGAGATTCATGGAACGCGCACTGGTCGCTAGCAAATCATGCGGGCTGCTGAAGGACCATTGTTCCGCCAGTTGTTCGAGGGATTCACCCAAGCTCAGGCAATCCGCCAATTGACGCAATTGAACCGAGTCAAGCAACGCATGCATACCCGTAGAATTCGAGATCATCGTATCAATCCGTGGTTACGAGGGACGCTTCTTTCAACGATCGAACTCCAGAAGTTAAAACTTGGAAGTTCGGTGAAAGCATGAGCAACAAGGGTGGGCATCGATCGACTAGGATTTCCTCTAAATCGATCAAACGGTTTGGCAGGCGGGAGTAGGAAACGAATATTAAATCGGAGTATTCAACGCAAGAGTATAGTCAAAAAAAGCCTAACTGACGACCCACCCCCTCTTTTGGCTAGGCAGCAGAGCAATTTATCGGTAAGAACCGTCATTTTAGCACGCTCAGAGGGATCAACGGAAGGGATCAATGGGGACACACTACTTTAAGTTGCAAACCACGGAGACACAGAGAAGCATAGAGGAGCGAACCAAAGGGAACGAACTTTGAAGATCTCAAAAATCTCTCTGTGCCTCTGTGGTGAAAGCCAGCCGGTTCAATTGCTCTTCGATCCAAACCTTGCGGTGATCGTAATTCTTGCCCGTGACAGAATCAATTCCAAGCACTCAGCAACGTCTCACAACACGTTCCATCCTATGGACTGTGGCCACAATTCTCCTGGCTGAAAACTTCAGCTCGGGCGAGTCTAGGCATAGTACCACTCCCTTAGGAAATCCCAAAAGCCGGAATGGAGAGAATCCGAGGACACAATTGAAGCAAATCCCGGCGAGGATTTTAACCACCCTCTCGAAAATGAGGTGTGTCCCCGAGATCTCCCGCTCTGTATGGCTTAAATGAAATCGTTTCCACGGCATTTCCGCATGCCCCTGGCTTCACGCCAGGGGTTCTGACCATCTCTTCTAGAGAAAAGGTAACCATCCCCCGAGTTGAACTCGGGGGCATTCGCTTTACCGACTTGCTTGTCTTCTTGGTTTGCGTGCGTACCAATGTTTTGGCGGAGCAAACGCATCCACCAAGCAACAACGCTTAGCTATCACGTCGATCGGTACGCCAAACACTTCGGAAAAGACCCGGTGGACTTGGGACCCGAAGATGTCCGAAACTTCCAACTATGGATGATTCGTGAGAAGAAATCTTCTTGGCGCCAGTTCAACCAGGCGGTTTGTGGCCTACGGTTGTTCAGGCTGTAGGCTGGCGCCTAACGGTGGCTGGGGTAGGCGTACTTCACACATGGAACCAGCGGCTGGGCCATCATCCGCATATTCACTTTGTCGTACCCGGCAACGGTCCGAGCCTGGACGGCTCGAAATGACGCGAGTTGTTTTATGGTGAAGCGCATCCATGGTGGTACGAGTGGACGCGCCTGGGTAAGCGCCCGCCAAGTCTGGACCGAGGTGGAAAGCCAGCCACCAGAACCGCCCCAATCGGTCTAAGTGGACCTGGTGCCGACCAGCCAAGAATAAAGAGATCCGTATTCTAGTAGTGAGAATCGGAAAAGGCGGCCAATCTGGCCACGTCGAGGATTCGTTGCAGTCACTGTCGCTCGCGGTCCAGCTGGTGCATCGTCGTTTGGCTTCTCTCGTGGAGGCTGGCGAGCAGTTGCTTGATTCGGAGGGTAGCGAGTTTCCATTAGCGGCTTCGTTGAGTGTGGTTCCTCGATAGAGTAGCCAGAAGTCCAATACGCTTCCCGATGAACTACAACCGAAGCAGCGATACACATTACTTCTGTAAGTGCACCTCGATCAAACTCGCGCTCGTTTCATAGCGAGCGCGATAGCCAACCGCACAGCATTTTTCCCCGATGCTTTCGATTCGATGCGACTTCCCTAAACCGCTGAGCCCGAAAAAATTTCATTTTCTTTCCTTCGAATAAACTCTCCTGTCGCCAATTCCAGGAACGGCTCTGGCCGAATCGACTTTGGGTTCCGTAAAATCTGCATTAGAGTCTCCATTCATTGCTCGCGCTTGCGAAGTAGGCTTCGACAAATTGACACCCCATGCATTGTTGAAGCAATGCGACCCGCTACGACTTTGGGGTGGATCGCAATTTCGCTTCAAAGCGTTTGAGTGCCTTGACAAGTTCTGGGTGGTGGGGCTTTAGGTCGACTGCACGTCGTTGTTGCTGGACGGCATCCTGATATCGGTCCATTGCAGCGTAGCAATAGGCCAGCGTATCTAAATACTCGGCATGTTCGGGTGATAGGAGGCAAGCTTTTCGACTAAGAAACAGAGCCTCTTCTTTGCTCCCCTCGGTGTTGGCGATCAACCACGCCAGAGTATTGCTCTTGTCCGCGATCCAACGCGAAAAGAAGGCAAGTTCATTGGGTTTTGATTTTTTGAGCTCTTCTTCTCCGTTTCGGATAGCAGCTCTCAAGTCGAAGATGATTTTCGCCGATTTTGCAAGGCATTTGTCTTTGTCACTTGCGGAGAGAGGGAGTTTGTAAAGCCCGATAATAGCATCGACATTTTCGGGGGACAGATCGATCGACAGCCAGTAGTTCTTGGCAGCTTTGTCGTTGTCTTTTGCTTGTCGAGCGTCATCGGCAATGTACAAGTGAAAGTTGGAAATAACATTGCCTATGTCTCTATTCCATTCGCTCATTTGGCGTTGGAACAGAGGTTCGTTGTTGTAACGCGTTACGAACGGCTCGAGGACATCGGCAGCCACTGAGTGTTTACCCTGGATTTGCAGCATTGCCGCCAGTCTTGACATGCCATCCAGGGTCGCCAAATTCGTTAAGTCCTCGTTGAGAACTAAACGAAGCTCCGCTTCTGCCCAATCGAATTGGCCGCGTTCTTCGAGTTTTTGTCCAAGGGTAGACCGGCGGTCTTGATCCGATGTATTGCCTTTGCTTAAGAACTGGATGCTCGGTTTGCCTGGGACGGCTTCGTCCGGGGCTGCAATCTTGGGTGAACCCTTTTCGTTGCAAGGAACCTGGTTCAAGCTGTGTTCGGCGATGGTGTTTGCGAGGGTTGGATTCCCTTGTAGCAGGAAGCTCTCGGCAAGTAAGTACCCGAAAATGAATTCACGTGAGACAATACTATCTGGAAGTTTTGCATGCTGCTCTTGAACAAGCTCTGGCAGTTTGCATTTCAACGCCCACTGGGCGAATTCATTAATTCGGGTGGATCGGTGGCCGATGGCGGATTCCAGCGTGGTCACGGTTTTGCCAATGGTCAAGATCGAGCGGGCGGTTGAAAGCGCGAAGGGCCTCAAGTCGGGTTGGTCAAACGTCTGTTCGACGACCCATCTATGCAAATCCACGGTAAGTTCCAGGTTGGTTTCGACTGAGCCGTCTTTCAGTTGTTGCAGATCTTGGGCTAGCGTCTGTTCCCACCAAAACGGATCGAATGCGTTGTCGTTGGATGCGTATTTGAGCAACCAGCGACTCGCTTGGCTTTGGCCACCGTTGACGTAGTTTCGTAATGCTTCCTTTCTATTTTCTAATGTCTGGCCTACCGTGGGTCTGCTTCGCATGAGGATTAGCGCGGCACGCTTTGCCAATCCGCTACGTGTCTCATAGCGCACTAATCGACACAGTGCTCCGAAGCCTTCGTCGTGTTCGAGCCGTTGCAATTGATCAATGTAGATGGATTTTTCAGAGTCTGCCGCACCGTAGTTGGTCAAGATCTGCCGGACGCTAACTGGATCCGTATCCCAAGACCAGGAGAACTGGTTGCTTTGAACGACGTAGCGGGCAGTCGAGGCGATTTGGGGGTCGGGATGGAAACTTGCTTTGTGCAATTGATCCAGGGCAAGCACACCAATCCGTTCCAGTTCCGCTTGGGCGCGGAGGCGAGTTGAGTAGTTGGGGTCGCTCAGTTGCTCAATCAGCAACGCGATGCGCTTTCCCAAATCGTTCGGCGAACCATTGGATAGCGGGTCGAACTGAGCAGAAACAGGCGAGCAAAACGCGACCAATAGGAACGCCATCAGAATGAATTGCCAGGGAGTGTCGCTTTTAGTCATAATTTGCTACGCTGTGTCCAAACAGAAGTTCAGCCAGGGGAAATGGGTCTGTTGAATTATTGGCGTCGATCTTAAGGCGGGCCGATTTAAATCGTAGCGGAAGCTGTCAAAGCTTTCGTGAATGCTGGACGCCAACGAAATGCTTGACGCATTCCGCTACTAGGGAACGCTAGCGAAAGTGTTTCGCGGCCCAGCTTAA
>JANPNA010000036.1:0-2404 GCA_031427235.1 Pirellula sp. | reverse complement strand
TCAATGATCTGGCCGCCTTCCATGACGTGAATCTCGTCGGCATGCATTGCGGTGGAAAAGCGATGCGTAATGATCAACACGGTTTTCGATTTGGCGAGCTTTCGAAACCCAGCGAGCCACTCGGCTTCTGCCCAAGGATCCATGGCGCTCGTCGGCTCATCCAAAATAATGAAGGGTGCTTGGCGTAGGAACGCGCGTCCAAGAGCGACTCTCTGCCACTGTCCGACACTCAATTCTTCACCATTGAGAAACCACTTCCCAAGAAGCTGGTCATAACCGTTTGGTAAACGGGCGACGATCTCTTGCAGACCGGCTTGTCCGGCTGCGGTTTCAATCTCCTCCTGATCCGGGTTGCGAGGGTAAATACCCCAAGTCAGATTCTCGCGGACTGTCGTGTTGTACGGAACTGGCTGCTGAAACAATACCGTAATTAGCTTGCGATACTCGGTCAGCGAGAACTGTTTTAAATCCATCCCGTCCAACGTGATCCTGCCCTCGGACGGGTCATAGAATCGAAGCAGAAGCTTAATTAGCGTGCTTTTCCCTGCACCGTTTTGCCCAACCAAAGCGACCATTTTTCCAGCAGGTAACCTCAGGTTCAAATCGCGGATAATCGGTGAGTTGCTACGCGGATAACAAAACGTCACCCCCTCGAGCCGAATCCCGTTTTCAATCGCAGTCGAACACGGATGAGGAATCTTGGGAGATACAATTTCAGGTTTCAGGTTGAGGTAATCGAATAGGTCGCCAGCGAATAGGCTATTGTAGTAGACCTGTCCGGCCTGCTGAAACATCGCATGTGTCATTTTCTGACCCTGACTGAACGCTTGATAAAAAAAAGCCAGTTCGCCTAGCGTCATGAGCCCACGATGCGTTTGCCATACCATCCAGAGGGTGATCGAGCCTGCAAGGAGCACGGCGGACATGGCGGCGGCACTCGTCGCGAACATATGCTCGCGGGCTAAACTCCGCTCTCCAACACGCAACCTCAAGCGGATCGCGTCAAACTTGGATCGAAACGCTGGCCCTAAGTCGAACAGCCGCAATTCCGAAGCGCATTCGCGCCCAGTCATCAGGTAACTGTAATAATGGGCATGTCGCTCATCAGATGTGGTCTGCGTTCGAAATTGATGTTGACGGTAGGTGTACCGGAGCAGCACCCAGAGGGACGGTATTGTCGTGAGCCCGAGGACTAAAGGGACGCTCCAGCCATACCGCAACAGAATAATGCACATGGCCAAGAGCGTGATTCCTTGCTGCATCAACCCACCCAGACTTAGCAACAGGGCGGAAGGGCGATGCCATGCCTCCGACTGCGCGCGATGCAGGTGATCAAAGTATTCCGGTAGATCGTAGAACGACATATCGACGCGAGCCGCTTGCTCATGAACCAGCGAATGAATGTGATCTTGAAGGATTGTCGCCTGCACGCTCGCAACGTACTCCAGAATGGATCGCAACAGCTCACCAGCTAGCATGACACCAACAATCATCGCGACTGGAAGGACAACGTTTGGCGTGGCGTTGGGATCGCCCTGGACCAACTGCGATAGCTGGTCCACTAGAATTCTCGTGAGGAAGACAATTGCGACTGGCGGAAAAGCCTGAATGACTAATCCGCAAGCCCATACGCTGGTCCAACCAGGAGAGGCTCTCCAGACCAGACGGAGCACGCGAGGCAGATTTCGAAGCTCTCCTATGGCGAGACGCAGTTTGACAGCCAGTGATTGGTTCAAATCAACCATCGTATTTTCGACTCATCGGCTGTGGCGTTTGGACACTTGAGCCACGCGATTCAGTGCAAGCTGAGGCGATTGGAATCGGTCAGGAAATTCGGCAGCAAGCTTTGCGGCAATCTCACCCAACGCCTGGATCCCTCGCATTTGCCCCATGATGAAGCAGTCAATGCTTCCTTCTTCGTCGAGCGTCGGGATATGGAGTTCAGACCCTTTTTGAAGACTTTCAAGCGACACGGGCTCAGCGTAAAAATCAGATTGCTCGAATTCGGCTCGTAGTTCATCCGTGTTTCCGCGATGAATACGAGTCTTCCACTGCCAAAAGTAATTCTGTTCGAGCAGAGTGGCGTTGAATGTTACATCGATCGTGTCACCGGCGCAAATGTCCGTTTCCTGGAGCAACGGAAAATACGCCATGCCATAGATAGCCCTCGGATCCCCCGGTGCATTCGGTGCGTTCGAGAATCCAATTTCTTCCAAAACCTGTGACTCAAACCAAGCTACTAATCCCCTAGCCTTTCCATCGGTTGTACAGGTTAAATTGACAATTCCCGAAACATCTGCCGACGCGATTTGACGATAATCGAGCGTGCCCCAACAAGCTGGCTGGGTTAACAGCCGATCCGAATCGACGCGAGCTTTAGTCCAGGTATTGGCCAGGTACTTGT
>JANPNA010000035.1:0-31758 GCA_031427235.1 Pirellula sp. | reverse complement strand
CGCGTAAAATTGATCCGCAAGCGAAGATGCAGCTTGCAAACATGCAGCGAGGAAAGCCACGAACCAACCGTTGCACCCAAGCCCGCGATCGGGTGCTTTTGAAATGGAAGCGTTTGCCCCGCAGGCTGGGGCGAACGGAGTAGTTCTGATTTTTCAGTGCTCGATGACTGCAGCCGTGACGAGACTACGGTAACAATCGGAGACGGTTGGCAAATGTGGCGTAAGCTTCCAGCTTGCGAACTTCGCGTGACGTACTGAATGGCAAGCAGGATGCTTACCCCACCAAGGCTGTCCTTGCCTATGTTTGGATGCCCAATCATATCTATCTCTTTGTGAGGACGCCCAAGCCCAATTTGTCACCCGGGATGCAATACTTGCTGAGCGGTTACGCGAATTGGTATGCCAAGCGGCATCAGCGGACAGGGCACCTGTTCCAAGGAAGATTCAAGGCAGAGTTGGTCGAGGACGAAAGCTACTTCTGGACGCTAAGTCGCTACGTACATTTGAACCCGGTTCGAGGTATGCGGCCATTGGTTGACCATCCGAGCACATGAGCTTGGTCCAGTTTTCCCGGCTACTGTCGGAAATCAGCACGTGTCGAATGGATCGATTACGAAAGTGTACTTGCCGCCTGGCAAGGCGAGATGGAGGAAAAAACTCCGAACTGGCTTATCGCCGTTTTGTTGAATCGGGCTTGGAGTCTCCACCATCCAATCCGCTGGACGATGCCTTGGAGGGTTGGTTACTAGACTAGGCAGCGAAGCCTTTCTCCAAAAAATCAAGAAGATTTTTACCACGCCGCAGCACATTGACCAGACACCGAAAGCTCGACGTTTGACGAGCTTTGATGCGATTCACGTGATAGCAATTGTCGCTGCCTATTTCAACACATCGCCATCAATTTATCGGTCGAAACGGTCCACTGCTCCCCGTCGCCCACGGTCACCGACGAATCGTTCGGCCTAGGCACTCGAGCAGGAACTCGATGACTTCGATATGGCGGGTGGCTTCGGCCAAGTCCTTGCCCCATGTATAAAGTCCGTGGCGGCGAATGAGGTACCCCCAACATTTTTCGTCCGGATGTTCGTCCAGGTATCGCATGACTTGCGATTGCAACGCTGGGATGTCTTGCGTGTTATCGAAAATAGGCAGCCAGCACGAGGACTCGTGAGTCGTGATGCCATCGAGTCCTTTGAGCATTTCAAATCCATCGATTCGAATACCACCCAGGGCAAAAAAATGGTGCGATAACGTCGTCGCCCATACGCTATGGGTGTGGAGCACCGCTCCCGCACCGCAACGTGAGGCAGCCATGCAATGCAACAACGTTTCGGCGCTGCTTTTCGGTTGATCCGGCGTCGTCACTTTGCCGCTTTCATCGACAATGACAAAATCATTGGGCTCAAGATGCCCTTTGTCCTTGCCGCTGGCCGTGATCAATAGCCGGATTGGATTGCGATCGATGACCACGCTGTAGTTGCTGGATGTTCCGAGCGACCAGCCACGGTTCCATAGTTCATGTCCGACACGACGAAGACCATTGATATGATCTGCATAGGGCTGCAGGTGTGGAGAGAAGGATTCGAGTTCTTCAGGCACTTGATGAAAGAAGGAGTTGGGAGGATTGGTAAATGGAAATAGGACCGGCAGGATTCGAACCTGCAACCAAGGGATTATGCGTACCGACTACGGCTTTCGCCGCCTCTTTCGAGTTTGGGGTCTGGACCATACCTTCACTTTACGTGTCTGCCGTCTGGTCTCTACACCTTCCGCGATCGAATTGCGATGATGCAAATTCAAACGGCGGCTTGGCTCGGGATTAGCATGCTCCTTGCTCCAAAACTGGAACAATCAGCGAAGCCTTCCCCGAATTTGACAAATTCTACATGCATTCTGTTGAACGATGACTCGAAAACCAACAAAACACATGCAACCCAATCGAATCGACCATAACAAACCGACGCGTTTTCGCGCCGTAGTGCTTTAGGTCTCATCACTTAAGTCCCCTGCTCTAACCATTGAGCTACGGTCCCAACCAAAGAGCCTAGTTTAGCTCATTTTCCATCGAACGACAAACCGCAATTGTGATGGTTCTTTTCGATTCGTTGAAACGAAGGCTTGGACTGGAAGAAAACCGGGCGTTGGGCTATGTTGCTTGCCTTTGAATGAACTCCACTTTTCAGTTGTTTTTAAGCGATGCGAGTCCTATCCCTCATCCGATCCAGGTTTGCGCCAGTCCTTGCCACTTGGCTTGGCGAACCGGACGCCTTGGCCGCCGCACTGGAACGCATCGTCGTCTCCCGCGAATCGCATTTGGCGGACTACCAAGCCAACGTGGCTATGCCGCTTCAGAAAAAGCTAGGTAAAGCCCCTTTGGCGATCGCCGAAGAAATTGTCTCGAAAGTGGACCTTTCCGATATTTGCTCGTCGGTCACGATCGCAGGCCAAGGCTACGTCAACTTACGGCTTTCGCCCGAATGGATGGCCAAGTGCTTGATGGAGGCGCATTCGGATTCGGAACGCTTGGCGGTTGCTCTCGTGGCCAAGCCAAAAACCTACGTGATCGACTATTCCTCCCCCAACGTAGCCAAACCGATGCACGTTGGGCACATCCGTTCGACCGTCATCGGTGACTCGATCACGAAGATCTTGCGATTCTTAGGTCACAAAGCCATCTCCGACAATCATCTAGGAGATTGGGGGACGCAATTCGGGATGATCATCTACGGTTACAAGCACTTTCGTGACGAGGTTGCTTTCGCCAGCGCACCGGTAATGGAACTCGGCCGCCTTTATCGCGTCGTTCAGAAGATAATTGGGTTTCAAGACGCAGTCGCGAACCTCCCTAAACAGGAACTCGCCGTCGAACGCGCGGAAGAAAAATTGGTTGAGTCGAAAGCGAAATCGGTCGCTGCCCCTCAGGACAAGAAACTAGCCAAAGAAGTTGCGACTGCAACCAACCAATTGCGAGAAGCTCGTGAAGCCTTGCAGAAATCCAAGGAGAGCATCGAAGCAACCTCTCGCGACGCGGAGTTTATTGAACGTTCAAAACAGTATTCGGAACTTGGCCAACGCGTTCTCAAAGAAACCTCCAAATTGCATTCCGGCGACGCAGAGAATCTTAAGCTCTGGGAAGCGTTCGTGCCAAACTGCAAAGAAGAAATCCATAGCGTCTACAAGCGACTGAATATTCAGTTCGATCATGAATTTGGCGAGAGTTATTACAATGAGATGCTCCCACTCATCGTTGAGGACTTGATGGCCAGATCGCTCGCGGTCGAGAGCGGTGGAGCGATTTGTGTGTTTTTGGATGGCTACGAAGCCCCGATGATCGTTCGCAAACAAGATGGCGCGTTCCTGTATGCAACCACCGATATTGCCACCGCCGTGTTTCGCGAACGGGAGTTTGCACCGGATGCGTCGCTCTATGTGGTCGACCATCGCCAAAGCGAGCATTTTCAGAAACTGTTTGATGTTTTGCGCAAGATTGGATTGACCCAAACG
Source organism: Pirellula sp. (assembly GCA_031427235.1). GTDB lineage: Bacteria > Planctomycetota > Planctomycetia > Pirellulales > Pirellulaceae > JBKCUI01. The sequence continues at coordinate 28,254 of JANPNA010000035.1, read as the reverse complement.
GAACTCAAGCACATCGAATTCGGAACCGTGCTTGGCGAAGATGGTAAGCCGTTTAAAACCCGTTCAGGGACGGTGGTTGGGCTCGAATCCATGTTGGATGAAGCGGTCAGTGGAGCTTGGGATGTGGTTTGCAATCCAGATCGTTTGCAAAGTTCCGGGATCGCGTTCTCCGAAGCGGAAAAACGCCATATTGCGGAAACTGTTGGATTAGGAGCAATCAAGTATGCCGACTTGTGCCACAACCGAACTAGCAACTACGTTTTCGACATGAAGAAAATGGTTCAGCTACAAGGGAACACGGCAGCCTATATCCAGTACTCGTACGCTCGAACTCGAAGCATCCTGCGAAAAGCCGAGGTTGAGGGCTTTGAAACCCTCCAATGGCAGTCGGTGCCGCTCGTTTTGTCTGCCAGCCCAGAACTGACTCTCGGTTTGCAATTGCTCCGTTTTGAGGACATGCTCAACCAGTCCATGGTCGACTATCTACCAAACGTGGTAACCGAGTACCTCTTTGACACAGCTAAGCTTTTCAGCAGTTTCTATGATCAGTGTTCGGTTCTCGGAGCAGATACTCCCGAGAGTGTATTGTCCCGATTACGATTGATAGATCTGACTGGGCTGACGCTGCGAAAAGGCCTGGAGCTTTTAGGAATCGGCGTTGTAGAACGCATGTAGAATCGGGACAACGCATGGCATACAACGACGATACGATTCCACCGTTGCAATTCTACGGGCCAACGGATGCGTTTGGTTTCGGACAACTCGGCGAGATTTGGCGAACTCGCGAACTGCTCTATAGCTTCTTTTTGCGGGATCTCCTGATCCGTTACCGACAAGTTGTCGTTGGCGTTCTTTGGGTCTTGTTGCAGCCATTGATGGGCATGCTCATTTTTATGGGATTGTTTTTTGTGCTTGGCACCCAAGCTGGAAACTCCACGGTTGCTTCGTATGCACCTATCATATTGACAGGCATGCTCTGTTGGCAGTTGGTAGCCAGCAGCTTTCGAGATGCGACTGGCTCCTTGGTGAACTATCGTCATGTGGTAACCAAGATCTATTTCCCCCGTTTACTACTGCCGTTAGCTAGTTTGATGTGCGCGGTCTTCGATTTCGTAATCGGTTCCTTGCTGCTGCTGCCTGTGTGTGCAATTACAGGGACAAGCATCGTTTGGACAACTGCATGGCTGGCGATGCCGATTGCCTTGTGGCTCATTGTGTTTTGTGCAGGTTGCATCGCATGGCTATCGGCCCTCAACGCACACTATCGCGATGTCGGCTATGCCCTCCCATTTATTTTGCAGGTGGGGATGTTTGTTTCGCCTGTGGTTTACGACATCGAACGATTGCGAGCGCTGTTGACGGACCGGTGGGTCTGGCTGTATGAAGCGAACCCGATTGCCACTTGCATCGGTTTGCTCCGATGGAGTTTGTTGGGGACCGCACCGCCCAGTGCACTCGGAATGGCCACTGCGGCTATCGTTACTCTCCTGATTTGCTTCAGCGGTTTGGCCTGGTTCCAACATGCCGACCAGCAACTTGCGGATCGGATCTAAGCATGAGCATCGAATCAATCCAACTAGACAAAGTCAGCAAGCGATTCCGATTGGGAGCAGCCAACGAGTACGGGCGGCTCACCGAAGCGATTGTCTCGGGTGTTCAAAGTCTATTCCGAACCCCGTCCAAAGCAGTTTCCAAGCGCTCGCAGGATTCCTTTGCAGAACGCATCGAGGACGGTTGGTTCTGGGCTTTGCGCGACATCGAGCTGTCGATTCAATCGGGTGACATCGTCGGAATTGTTGGCCGAAACGGTGCAGGCAAGAGCACGTTGCTAAAAATCCTGGCTCGCATTGTGACGCCTACTCAAGGTCGAGTCGGTGTTCGCGGGCGTGTCGGATCGCTCTTGGAAGTGGGGACTGGTTTTCATCCCGAGTTGACGGGTCGCGAGAACGTATTCCTAAACGGAGCGATCTTGGGAATGCCTCGCTCGGAGATACGCAAGCGGTTTGATGAGATCGTTGCCTTTGCGGAAATCGAATCGTTCTTGGAGACGCCCGTGAAACGCTATTCGAGCGGGATGGCGGTTCGTCTGGCCTTCGCGGTGGCCGCCCACTTGGAGCCAGATGTGCTGATCATCGACGAAGTGCTCAGCGTCGGCGATCAAGCGTTTCAGCGCAAGTGCTTGGGGAAAGCCAGCCAGTTAGGCGATCAAGGTCGAACGGTACTGGTCGTTTCTCACAATCTTGCGGCAGTCGCAAATCTTTGTCGCAGAGCTGTTTTGCTAAGAGACGGTCGGTTGATAGCGGACGATGTACCCGAACGCATCATCGAGCAGTACCTTTCCGAGATGAGGTCCGGGGACGGGCAACGGCAATGGGATGACGACGATTCTGCCCCGTGTTCGACTGAACTGAGATTGCGATCGGTTTCGGTCACGGGTAATGGCACGGACACCCCGGCGAGCGAAGTCGATATCGATCAAGAAATCCATGTGGTGGTCGAATACCGAGTCTTGGTAGCGGAAACGCCTGTCAGTGTTCAAATCCACGTCAAAGATGAAACGGGTTCTTTTGTTTTCTGGTCCGCGAATGCACCGTCGATGAACTTGGAACCGGACCCATGGTTTGGCAAGCCACATCCCCTTGGCACGTATCAAAGCGAGTGTTGTATTCCTGCCAATTTCCTGAACGACACACGGTACTTCGTGAGTGTTTTCCTTGGACCAGAGGTAGGAGTTCTGGCATTACGACAAGACTCGGCCTTGTCGTTTGTTGTTCATGACACCGGAGCCATGCGTCAAGAGTTCACAGGGTCATGGTTGGGACCTGTCATACGGCCAAGGCTGAATTGGCGAACACGAAAACTATAGTGCGTTGTCGAGATTAAAAAGTGGGGTAGGCATCTTGCCTGCCATCGAATCCACGTTGGAAAGTCGCAAGCTGGAAGCTTACGCCACGTTGGAAAGTCGCAAGCTGGAAGCTGCCACGTTGGGAAATCGCAAGCTGGAAGCTTACGCCACGTTGGTAGCCCTAACAAACAAGTGTTACTACGTCGAACTCGGTAATTCGTTCGGTGATTTCTGTTTGAGCCCTTTCGGCTACTTCGTTGTCAACTTGACAAGTGCCGGCGTTTTCGTGGCCCCCTCCGCCATACTCTAGACATAGGCTACCGATGTCGAGCGAAGATGACCGATTGAATATGGACTTGCCAATCGTGAATACTGTATTCTGCTGCTTTAAACCCCAAAGCACATGCATGGAAATCGTGCATTCTGGATGCATCGCGTAAATGAGAAAGCGATTGCCAGCGAATATCGTCTCTTCATTGCGTAAGTCGAGCACAACCAAATTGCTGTAGACCTTCGCGCAACGGTTGACTTGCTCTTTGAACGCCTCATTGTGTTCTCGATACAATTCGACCCGTTCGACCACGTCAGGCAACGCCAATATTTCGTCGATCGAATGATCGCGGCAATAATCGATCAAGGCCATCATCAATTGGTAGTTGGAAATGCGAAAATTGCGAAAGCGGCCCAAGCCTGTACGGGCGTCCATGAGGAACGAAAGAAGTTCCCAGCCTTGCGGGTTTAAGACATCCTCTAAGGTGAATCGAGCTGCGTCGGCCTTGTCCACGGCCTTCATCATAGCTGGTTGGATCGCAGGGAATCGCTCAACACCACCGTAGTAGTTGTAGACGACCCTCGCCGCGGAATCCGCATCCGGCTCAAGGACGTGATTGATTCTTTTTTCCCCGCCTGCTCGTTCTTCTTCACTGTTGTGATGATCGAAACAAAGATGGCAACCAGCAACGTAAGGGAGATTGGTCAAAATATCGAACTCGTTGACCTCGATTTTGCCATCCTGTACGTCTTTCGGGTGAACGAATTGAATCTCGCCAAGAATATCCATTTCCTTGAGCAACATGGCGCAGACAAGCCCGTCGAAATCGCTTCGTGTGATCAGACGATACTTTTGCAGAGACATGACAGTGCCTTCCGGATTATCGGAATAATCGGTAATGGTAGTAAGGGGAAAGATTGACACAGAAAAACTAGGTCACATAAATGGCTGGAGCAAACTTTTTTGAATTTTTCGGCGAACAACACCTCGGATTAATGCCTATCATTGGCTGGCTGCGGCGGATTCCGCTTTTAACATGGCGCAAAAAAAGGCACGCATGGTTTGCGTGCCTTTTTGTTTTCTTGATCTAGCTCGACCGTGAGCTCTGCGCGAACTACACCACCGACTTGATGGTCTTGAGCAATCGCGAAATGATCTTGTACGGATCGGCTTGTGAGTTGGGGCGGCGATCTTCCATGTATCCTTTGTAACCAGCGTTGATAAAGCTGTGAGGGATCCGCACGGAAGCACCGCGATCGGCAACTCCAAAACTAAACTTGTCGATCGATTGAGTTTCGTGCAAGCCCGTCAGACGTAAATGGTTGTCCGGACCATAGGCAGCAATGTGCTCGTCACGATACTTGTTGAATGCAGCCATGAGTTTATCGAAGTACTCTTTGCCACCCTGATCGCGAAGGATCGTTGTCGAGAAATTGGTATGCATGCCGGAGCCGTTCCAGTCCCCCTTGATTGGCTTGCAGTACAACTCGATATCGAGCCCATACTTTTCCGCATGACGGAACAGCAGATAGCGAGACATCCACATGTCGTCGCAGACCTTCTTGGATCCCTTACCGAAGATCTGGTATTCCCACTGTCCCTTGGCTACTTCGGCGTTGATACCTTCCAGATTGATTCCAGCGTCCAAGCAAATATCGATATGTTCCTCGACAACCTGACGAGCAATGTCTCCTACATTCTTGTAACCCACTGCGGTGTAATACGGACCCTGCGGTGCCGGAAAGCCGTCCTCGGGGAATCCGAGTGGGCGACCATTTTCAAAGAAGAAGTACTCTTGTTCGAAACCGATCCAAAGATCTGCTACATCCTCAACGGTTTGACGAAAATTCGAAGGGTGGGCTTCGCCATTTGGCAACATGACTTCGCACATTACCAAGAAGCCATTGACCCGCGTGCTATCTGGGTAGAGGGCCACGGGCTTTAGGATACAATCGGAACTCTTGCCCTCGGCCTGTTGGGTAGAACTACCGTCAAAACCCCACAATGCCAAATCTGCAACGCTCGTCGGTGCAGTGTCCACGATCTTGGTCTTGCTGCGTAGGTTTGGTTCTGGCAAATAGCCGTCCAACCAAACGTACTCGAGCTTAAATTTCTTGTCCTTAGACATTCAGCTACATCTCTCGCATACTTGAGGTAATTATGAAACTGGTACCTACACGCTCTTGGGTGACTGATGTTAAGCTGGTGTTGCTTAACCGAGACATACATTAACCGCCTATTTCAAGCTCAGCAAGCGACCCGCAAAGTTTCTTTAATCCCAACTTTTCCAGATAACTTTTGCTTATCATGCATGCAGCCCCCCTTCTTTTGTGCGTCCTGGCCATCATGGCGATTGCGTATCGCTTTTACAGTGTTTTCCTAGCCGCGAAAGTGGCGTGCAATGACCCGTCGCGGACGACGCCAGCGGTCCGACTGAATGACGGACAAAATTACCATCCCACGAATCGATGGGTCCTTTTCGGCCATCACTTTGCCGCCATCTCAGGGGCGGGACCGTTGATTGGGCCAGTTTTGGCTATTCAGTTTGGATACATGCCCGGTCTGATCTGGTTGGTCATTGGAGTATGCTTGGCTGGCGCGGTGCAGGATTTCTTGGTTTTGAGTGCGAGTGTACGGTTTGAAGGAAAATCGCTGGCTGAAATGGCCAAGCATCTTCTGGGGCCAAAAGTTGGGTTACTGGCTTCTGCAGCAATCTTGTTCATCGTGATCATCGCGTTGTCTGGACTTGGCATCGTCGTGGTCAAGGCGCTAGGTGGTGAAACGATTGCCATGATCCCTGGGACGAAGATCAGTTTTCCGGGTGTCCTCACTCTGCAACCCAATGCGAGTGGCACACGACTGCAAGTGCCACCCGGGGCAACACTTCAATATACGAGTGGAGAGTTTAAGCGCAGTGAGACGTTTACGATGCAAATTCCAACGGACGCGGAGCTCAGGGTCACCGATGAAGGGTTCCAAGTCCCAGCAAATTCCTTCGAGTTGATTCGCGGAAGCTCTTGGGGAACATTTACGATCTTCTGCACGATACCTATTGCGTTGTTTGTTGGATGGTACATGTATCGCTTTCGAAAAGGGCGTATCGGTGAAGCGTCGCTCATTGGAGCCATCGGAGTGCTGGGCGCGACCGTCGCAGGTAACTGGGTTCCAGGTTCGATCCTTGAACCTTACTTTTCTTTATCGCGTCAAGGGATCATTCTCGCGATTTGTTTTTATGGTTTTATCGCATCGGTCTTGCCGGTCTGGCTGTTGTTGTGCCCACGAGACTATTTGTCGAGTATTCTCAAGATTGGAACGATACTGCTGTTATTGCTCGGATTGATCATCGCCAATCCTGTCATGCAAGCCCCGGCTATCAATGTCTACTATGCAAACGGTGGCGGTCCGTATCTTGGTGGTGGTGCCATTTTTCCATTCGTCTTCATTTGCATTATGTGCGGTGCGATCTCTGGGTTTCACTCCTTAGTATCTTCTGGAACTACCCCTAAAATGATTCAATCCGAAAGCGACCTGCGGATGATCGGATATGGGGCCATGTTGATGGAAGGACTCGTTGCGGTATGCGCCCTGTTTGTGGCTGCAGCCATGCCAGCGGGCGACTACTGGGCGATCAACATCGACTTGAGCAAGATCCATTTGCATGCGGAGACCTTGACCAAGATGCATGCCGACGTAGATCACTTGCAAGAGTTGGAGCGTCAGGTAGGGGGCGAAACGCTGCGAGGAAGAACCGGCGGGGCCGTCACTCTGGCGGTTGGAATGGCAAAAATCATGACCGATGCCATGCAAAGAGTTTCAAGCACGATCGCCATCGACAGCCTCATCAAATACTGGTTTCACTTTGCGATCATGTTCGAAGCTCTATTCATTTTGACCACCATCGACACCGGGACACGCATCGCGAGATTCCTCTTGCAAGAAGTTCTCGGAACCGTCGTCCCTAAGTTCGCCAAGATGGATTGGTGGCCAGGCGTGATCATCAGTACCGGCATAGTCACATTCGCCTGGGGTTCGCTTATTTGGAGCAGCTCGATCGAAACCATATGGCCTATGTTTGGAATCGCCAATCAATTGCTGGCGGGCATCGCACTGAGCGTCGTTACCACATGGCTATTCCAAAGCGGTCGCGGTCGCTACGTGTACGTTACGGCAATCCCACTCGCCTTCATCGTGTCAACGACATTTACGGCGGCAGCCCAGATGGTGTCTGGCAGATTCTGGCCTGCCTTCTTGGAGGGACTAAAGAAGAACAATTGGCAACAAGCGTTCCAAGGCGGACTTTGCAGTTTCGCAATCGTCTTCTTGATTTTCAGTTTCGTTGTCATTTTGGCAAGTTCGATCGCGAAATGCGCGAGCTTCGTAAAAATGGCCAAACACATTGCAACTTGAGATTCGCAGTGACCGACGCTGCTAGCGTCGGTTCGGATGCTGGCAGCATCCGCCACGGGGGTGGATCCATTCTCTGCACAACCATTAGCGAGCCCGCTGTGTTACAGCCCGGGATTTATTTCTAGCAAGATTGGTAAAATAATCGTCAATGAATTCAATCGGTACCGCAGTATTCACGCTTTCCCCTTCTCCTTCCCCTTCCCCTTGTCCGTTCCCTTGAGAGTTCAGGTAATTGATAACCACCAGTACATCCAAGGGAGATACAAAATTGTCGCTATCAATGTCTAGATAGGGGGGAGGGTTGCTTGCGGTGACTGGTCCTGAACCAAATTGGTTCAAATAATTGACGATCGAAAGTACGTCGAGCGGGGATACCGTTTTGTCGTCGTCAACGTCGAGAGGGCTGGCGGAATTGTGCCAAAAGCCATTGCTGTCCGTTACCTTCAGCGTACTTGAACCTTGCGTAAAGCCTGATGCAGTCGCGGTAATGGTGACCGTCGAGGTCCCATCCACAACCTGATCGTCTACAGCCGCAATGACAAAGCTGACCGATGACTGGTTGATGGGAATAACCACGGACACAGGCAAAGTCGCGGCCGTAACATTACTGCTGATGAGACTCACCGTCAAAGCTTTGCTAAGGTCCGCATCCGTGCGTGAAACGGTTCCCACGGCTTGTCCGTTCTTCTCAGGTATACTGGCAACATTAATGCTCACGGTCAGAGTTGTTGACAAGCCACGCAGAATCAAACGGTAGCTGCCAGTTGCGTTCGGACCACCTCCGACGTCGCCATTCCCGGTAATGGGACTGTATTGAATATTGCTGTCATTGGACACTCCAATGTAGAACGTACCTGCTTGCGCAAATTCATATCGCAAATAAGCGTCAAAGCCATCGACGCTCTCTCCTGGTGCCTTGGCGTTGTTGTTGATGGCCAAGGGTTGTCCCTGCCCGTCAAACAACCTTAAAAACGAATTTAGACCTCCGGCACCGATGGCCACCGTATCGATATCGAAGTCAACAATTTGACCGGCAATAACGAAAAAGCTGTACATATCGACGTCGGTGTCAGGTGAGATGACGAAATCAACACTGACTGGAGCCGTCGAAATGACTCCCAAAGGAATTGCCTTAGCAATCGAATCATCTTGATCCGATGACGCCACCGTCGCCGTTTGGATGATCAACTGGTAACTGCCCGTTGCATTCACACCCGCATTCGAATCGCCGTTACCGGACACTGGGTCGTACTGGATGTTGTTGTAATTGGAAACGCCCAGATAGTAGTTTCCTCCGACTGAAAAACTGTAGCGCAAATAGGCGTCGTATCCAATCACCGCTTCATCGGGTGCGGCTGCCGCACCGTTAAACGCCAATTGATTTCCCAGCGAATCAAACAATCGCAAGTACGATCCCAATCCCCCAGGACCATTCAAGACGGTGTCTATATCGAAATCAACAACCTGTCCCGCAGCGACCGTAAAGCCAACCATATTAACATCGGAAGCTGGCGAAATTGCAGCATTCACCGTCGACGGTGACGTTGTGATGTTGCCCAGTAGTAACGCTTCAGAAATTGAGTCGTTCGGGTCCGCTATTCCACTCGAAGCTATTTGGACGATCAACTGATAGCTGCCTATTGCATTTGCCCCGCCCGCTGTGTCACCATTACCGGTCACCGGATCATACTGAATATTATTGGAGTTCGAAACGCCGAGATAGAACGTTCCAGCGCTCGCAAATGTATAGCGAAGATACGCATCAAATCCGTTGACACTTTCGTCAGGAGCGGCTGCGTCATTATTGAATCCCAATTCAATTCCTTGTGAATTAAACAACCGGATGTAGGAACCCAAGCCACCGGCACCATTGAGCGTTGTGTCGATGTCAAAATCGACAACTTGTCCAGCACTGACGCTGAAGCTGACCATGTTGACGTCGGTATCCGGCGAAATACTGGCACTGACTGTCGCTGGTGTGGTCGACACCGCACCCAACGGAGTTGCTTCCGAGAGTGCGTCATTTGGATCCGAGACAACTGCAGGAGCAGTCTGCAAGATTAGTTGATAACTGCCGATCGAGTCGAACCCTCCAGCCGTATCTCCGTTGCCTGTGATTGGATCGTACTGCACATTGTTCAGGTTCGAAACGCCGAGATAGTACGTTCCGGCGGCCGCAAACGTGAACCGCAAGTAAGCATCGAATCCAAGTCGGCTTTCGCCTGGAGCAACACCGTCATCGTTGAATGCAAGTTGTACTCCTTGCGCATTAAACAGTCGGATGTAGGACCCCAGTCCACTCGTGCCGTTGAGCGTGGTGTCGATATCAAAATCGACTACTTGCCCAGCACTGACGCTAAAGCTGACCATGTTGACGTCGGTATCCGGCGAAATACTGGCACTGACTGTGGCTGGAGTGGTCGATACCGCACCCAACGAGGTTGCTTCCGAGAGTGCGTCATTTGGATCCGAGACAACTGCGGAAGCGGTTTGCAGGATCAATTGGTAGCTGCCAACCGTGTTAAACCCTCCAGCCGTATCTCCATTGCCATTGATGGGATCGTACTGCACATTGTTCGAATTCGAAACACCAAGATAGTAGGTGCCAGCGGTCACAAAAGTGTAACGTAGATACGCATCGAACCCAACAGTATTCTCACTGGGAGCCGCCGCGTCATTATTGAAGGCCAACTGTTGGCCTAGGACGTTGAACAACCTTATGTAGGAACCCAACCCTCCCGGTCCATTCAGCGCTGTATCAATATCAAAGTCGACGCTTTGACCTGCGGTAACAAAGAAGGCAACGAAATTGACGTCAATATCAGTCGCAACGATAGCGTTGACAGTGATAGGATTCGTTGTTATCGCACCCAATTGAAGCGCCTCCGAGATGGAGTCGTTCGTATCCACCGGAAGCGCTTGCACGATCAACTGATAACTGCCAACCGTGTTCAAACCACCAGCCGTGTCACCGTCACCCGTAAGAGGACTGTAAGTGATGTTGTTGAAGTTGGAAACGCCGAGGTAATACGTTCCGGCGGTCGCAAAAGTGTACCGCAAGTAAGCGTCGAAGCCAATGGTGCTCTCACCTGGAGCCGCCGCGTCATTGTTGAAGGCTAACTGCTGGCCTTGAGCATTGAACAGCCTAATGTAAGAACCCAATCCTCCCGGTCCATTGAGCGCCGTATCAATATCAAAGTCGACGACTTGACCGGAAGCGACCGAGAACGCAACCATGTTGACGTCAATATCCGTAACAAGGCTTGCGCTGACCGTGATTGGAGTGGCGGTTATGACTCCTAACTGTGCCGCTTCTGCAATGGAATCGTTCGTATCGATAGGCAGGGCTTGGACAAGCAACTGGTAGCTTCCAACCGTGTGTAGACCGCCTGCCGTGTCACCGTCACCCGTAACTGCGTTGTAATTGATGTTATTGAAGTTGGACACCCCGAGGTAGTACGTCCCGGCGGTCGCAAAGGTGAACCGCAAGTAAGAATCAAATCCCAGTCGGCTCTCGCCAGGCGCAACTCCATCGTCGTTAAATGCGAGCAGTGCACCCTGTGCATCAAACAATCGTATGTAGGACCCTAGTCCGCCGGATCCGTTAAGCGGGGTATCGATGTCAAAATCGACAACTTGCCCAGCACTGACGATGAAGCTCACCATGTTGACGTCGGTATCCGGCGAGATACTGGCACTGACGGTCGCGGGTGTGGTCGACACCGCACCCAACGGAGTCGCTTCCGAGAGTGCGTCATTTGGATCGGCTACCACCACCGGCGCGGTTTGCAGAATCAACTGATAACTGCCGATCGAATGGAGGCCTCCAGCCGCGTCACCGTTGCCAGTACTTGGATTGTACTGCACATTGTTGAAATTCGAGACACCCACGTAAAAGGTGCCAGCGGTGGTAAAAGTGAATCGTAGGTAGGCATCGAAGCCAACGGGGTTCTCACCAGGGGCGGCCGCATCGTCATTGAAGGCCAACTGCTGGCCTTGAGCATTGAACAACCTGATGAAAGAACCCAAACCTCCCGGTCCATTGAGCGCGGTATCGATATCGAAATCGACGACTTGACCGGATGCGACCGAGAACGCGACTAGATTGACATCAATATCCGTAACGATAGTTGCATTGACTGTAATTGGTGTGGACGAAATAGCCCCTAGTTGCGTCGCTTCGGAAATCGAATCATCCGTGTCGACAGGAAGAGCCTGAACTATCAAAGTGTAGTTGCCGATCGAAAAAGAACCACCTTGAGTATCTCCGTCACCAGTTAAGGGGTTGTATTGCACATTGTTGAAGTTGGAAACGCCCAAATAGAACCTACCGACAACAGGGAATGTATACCGCAAGTAGGGATCAAACCCGATTTGGTTTTCACCGGGTGCTGCTCCGTCGTTATTAAAATCAAGCTGCTGTCCCAATGAATTGAAGAGCCGAATATACGCCCCCAATCCGCCGGGGCCATTGATGGGAGTGTCGATGTCGAAATCGACAACCTGACCCGCCGTTACGTCGAATCCAACCATATTCACATCGGTATCTGGTGAAATACTGGCGCTGATGGTTTTTGCGGTAGTGGATAGGGCACCTAACAAGAACGCTTCCGAAATGGAATCGTCTAAGTCGGCCATTAGCAATCGCTTTTCGAGCCCCTCAAACTGCAATTCGTGCATTATGTAACTGCGGCCGTTTCGATGCGCGCGGGAATCTCTACCTACTCTTCTTCCGCTTGTCGACTTTCTCGAGAACAGACTGGACAAGCCGAGAAGCGACTGTGGTTTTTTCATGATGATCTGTGGTCTTAACTAGTAGGAAACATATTCAAGCGGTCCGAGGATGGAACCAGTCGGTGGATTATTAAATTTGGGAAATCGCTTCTATAGACTCAGCAGCCAGAAGCCAACAGCCAACAGCCAACAGCCAACCCGAATCGTTTTCCGCCGCAGATTCTCGTCAAAATGGACTAAGAGTCGTTTCTATTAATACGTCGGAACCTATCAATTGCTTACCCACCGATCCACAAAGGGAGCAATTTTGGTGCCAAAAAGGCGCAATGCTAATTCATCTGGGAAAGTCAACGCAAACCGACGCTCTAAATGAAACTCGCGTTGCCAATGAGCGAAAAAGTCTCAGAGGAGTGTGTCACACTACTTCAGAAAGGTACAGGTCACGGACACACCAAAAGAATTCAACCAATGCAACTCCGAACCAGTCCTAACAGGTGTCGTTGACTTACGACGCAAGTTCTAATAAACGGCCGCCAAATGCGGCATTTTCTTGCCCGAGTGAGAGCAATGCGGCAAGTCTTTCTTGAAGCTTTATCGCGATCCGCAATCGATCAATCCTCTCTTCATCGGTCCATGTTTTCTGGATAGCGAGTCTGCGATCGAGCTTGCTGTTGGATTCAATGTATTTCGAATTGACTGATAGATTTTTCATTGTTCGGTTCCTCTTCACGATTCCAAATTGCTCGCGACAGTCGTGTCGCAACAACAGGGCTAAACCGCAATTGTTGGGCCATTGAACTGAAAGTTGAGCATAAATGGTCGAGATTGCTTTCCTCGCAACTCTCTATTGCTTCGCTTGCACGTTAAACGCGCGGGGCTGATCGGGGAGCGACCACACAAGTAACTTTCCAGACGCTTCCCAATTTAGATGGAATCAATTCCTTCTATGGCATGGAATTTGCTGCTGTTGATTCCGACAGTAATCAAAACCCCTTGCATCGTACTTGGGGTGGAGGGACAAGAAACACTTACTCAATTGAGAATTGCCATGTTGGGAACTATATTGCTAGTGATTCTAATTCTGATGGTCGTCGGTGCTGCACCAACGTGGCCCCACAGTCGGAACTGGGGATACTATCCAAGCGGCGGTATCGGACTGATCTTGCTGATCTTGCTCATATTGGTCTTGATTGGCCAAGTGCCGATTGGGCTGTAGAGCATTTGAAATTGGCGAATACCCTAATTAAAAAAGGTTGACCATCGTGAAAAAGTTCATCTCCTTCCTTCTCGTACTTCTAGTCGTCGGCGCATGCATTGGCTTCTTTAGAGGCTGGATTAGCTTGTCCACCAATAAGGAGACTTTAGGAAATAAAGTCGATGTCAGCCTGCAGGTCGATCCAGATAAAATTAAGGACGACCTAGGCACGGTTGAAGAAAAGACAAAAAGAATGCTAAGCAAAGAGTAACATCATGCGGGAGAGTTTTCATGGCAACTCTTTCCGATAATTCCCTTAAGCTAGAAGCTGTATGACTTTTTGCATCGGTATCAACACGAGGCAGGGCCTAGTAGCTCTGGCTGACACACGCATCGTCAAAGGCGAAGAGCATCTGACGAAATCAAAACTATCGTTTTCGGCAAACGGGGACGACCAATGGTGGCTCGTAACTTCTGGATTGCGATCCATTCGGGACAAAGCCGTCGTTTATTTTGAAAGAGATCTGAGTGCTCGAACGGATGCGTATAGCCAGCTTTTCGAATTGGCCAATAGTTTTGGTCAGCAGCTACGTTGCGTGCGGTCCGAAGACGGGCCGTCCTTGGCATCCAGCAACTTCTCGTTCAATTTGCACGCTATTATCGGAGGCAAATTGTCGAAGGATGCTACGCCGAAAATGTTTTACGTTTATCCGGAAGGCAATTGGATCGAATCGAGTGAGGATTCGCCTTACTTCTTGATCGGGAGGACGCATTATGCGAAACCGATTTTAGATCGCTTGCTCCGTTATGACACCGATTTACGACAATCGGCCGCACTCGCGTTTCTCGCATTCGATGCAACGCAAGCGAGCGTGACCGACGTCGGGTTTCCCATCGACATGATACTCTCGGAATTGAATTCGAAGCGGGCGATCTACTACCGATTCCACGAATCCGATCTTGCTCGCGTTGCTAGTTGGTGGCAACAAACCCTTTCGGAAGCCCTCCGTCAATTCCCGGTCGACTGCTTTGATCCACTCTTTAATGGTAGCTCAACACATTCAGCAGGAATGATCCCCTAAAGTTGGTGCCGGCCATGTAAGATGAGAAGCGTCTCGCCCAAATAAGGGATCACATCAGAAAATCGAGGGTAGAGTATTGTCAGACAATGTTCGAGGTGTCGGACGTCCAATCGCGGGCGAACGAATTGCGATTGGTGCCGTTGTTGTATTAATGGTTGTTAGCGGTTTTGCAGGTTCGCAATACACGCAACGCCTTCGCATGCATACCAATTTGGTGAAAGAGTCGTACCTTCTTCTCAATAAATTGGACAACCTGGAGTCTACTCTTCAATCGGCCGAATCGGGTCAACGTGGGTTCATTCTCACTGGCCAGGAGTCGTATCTGGATTCTTTTCGTTCCGCCAGAAAAAAGGTTGATTCGTTTTTGAATGATTTGAGTGCTTTAGAAAACGCTGATGCCACCGAGCGTTCGAAGGTCGTTGCGTTGAAACCCATCGCGGAGCAAAAGATGATCGATCTCGCTTCTATTATCGATGTGCGGCGGAGCGATGGCTTTGAAGCAGCTCAAAAAAGGGTTACGGATGGAGTTGTCATTCAATCCATGGATGCAGTACACAACGCCATCGACGAAATTCGTCACGTGGAGAGGCAATCAATGGCCAAACGCGAGATAGACGCCGCCACCACGTATTCGACAGCCCTTTTTGTGGGGCTTTTGTCGACGGTTGTCGGTCTAGCACTGGTGGTAAGTGTTCTGTATTTGGTACAGAGCAATCGACAACGTGCAGAACGCGCCGCAGAAACGATAAGCGCGGAACGCGAGCGGTTGCAGGCTAGTCTCGATCGCATTCGTCGTCTCGAAATTGACAACAAGCGCATGGATCAATACATGCGCTCGTTTGTCGAACAGGTGGAAGACTATGCAATTTTTGCAATGGATGAGGACTGCCGCGCGACGACCTGGAACAATGGGGTTTTGAAAGTACTCGGATTTCAGGAATCCGAATTCGTCGGACAGGATATTCGTCAACTTATTTTTGTGCCGGAAGCGATCGAGCTGGGAATCCCAATAGCCGAGTTTGAAACCGCGGCAAGCTTAGGAAGTGCGAGCGACGATCGCTGGATGATGCGAAAGGGCAGCCATCGCTTTTGGGCATCCGGAATTACGAGCGCTGTAAAAGATGATCGAGGTAACCTAGTCGGATTTAGCAAAGTTATGCGAGATTTGACCGAGCGAAAGCGAGACGAGGATGAATTGGCTGAATTAGCGGCACGGCATTCGGAATCGAATCGTCGCATGAATGAATTCATGGCGACTCTAGCGCATGAATTGCGAAATCCATTGGCTCCTATTAGAAATGCCATCGATCTCATGGGCATGACAAGCTTGACTCCCGAGCACGAAGAACTGCGGGCATTGATGGGGCGACAAGTGGAGCAGGTGATTCGTCTAATCGATGATTTATTGGACGTCTCCCGAATTGGTCGTGGAAAAATAGTTCTTCAAAGAAGCTTGGTCGATTTGCGTACGATTATCGAATCATCGATCGAGGCGTTTAACGCTGTCATTTTGGAAAAACAACAGCATTTGCAGTGCGATGTCTGCCAAGAGGAGGTTCGAGTCCACGTAGACCCCGCGAGACTAACGCAAGTCGTTTCGAATCTTTTGAATAATGCTTCGAGGTATAGCGACAACGGTAGTCCTATCCACCTCGAGTTGAAGATGGAGAAAGAGGACGACAATCACGGATACGCTATTATCGTTATCCAGGATGACGGAATCGGCATTTCAGCCGATCGATTGGAAGAGATTTTTCAAATGTTCGCCCAAGTCGATGATTCGCTCGGGCGAGGCAACGCGGGACTGGGGATAGGATTGACGCTTGTCAAGACATTGGTTGAACTTCATCGCGGAACGGTCGTTGCTCAGAGCGATGGTATAGGACTTGGCAGCACGTTTACCGTACGAATTCCCTTGGCTGCGGCCAACGCGGATACGGTGGCCGAGGAGCCAATCAAAGAATGGCCACTTTGCACACGAACATTTAATGTGTTGGTCGTTGAGGACATGAGAGCCTTGCGGACCATCATGGCTAGACTATTGGAAAAACTCGGACACCGAGTGCAGGTCGCCGAAGATGGTTTGGCCGCGCTGGATGCCCTCACCAGATTTAATCCAGATATCATCTTTTCCGATATTTCGATGCCAGGAATGACCGGCTACGATTTGGCACGAAAGATAAGAGACCAGCCAAGTCAATCCGAAACCTATTTGGTTGCTATGTCTGGATACGGTCAATTGTCGGATCGAATGCAGTCGCAAGCTTCTGGCTTCGACGAGCACATGATCAAGCCGGTGGATATCACAAAACTTCGAGAACTTTTCGAAAGGCTGTCGCGGGATAGACCGTCGTCGTAAATTCCTATCCCGTATGCGTCCAGGCGATTCGATGGTTCTCAGCGTCAGGGAAGTTGTGATCCCGCTTCGCTGGTCGACGAGGATTGCGTTGGAGCAGGTGCATTCGCCCCCTTTTGATCATTCGACGTCGAGAACAGGAAGTACATCACTGCAATACAAAGCGCGGCGATAAGCGCTAGCGGATAGGCTAAAAAAACTAGTGCAGGTTGCAATCCTGGATGAGCCTTCTCAATTGGAGGATCGTTGCCAAGCAATGCATCCGAGATCGGTGTAGTGGATGGTTGAACGGGCTCGGTAGAAATGGCGGCTCTTCCTCTGCCCGCTTGGTCCGAATTACTGGACTCGTAATTGCTAATCGTATTCATAGTCTTGCTCACCCCTTTTACGTGCAACGGCAAATTCATATTCGTTCATTAAGCTAAAACCATACCGTTGGAGTACGAAAGCAAACCTTGGGGCGACACGAATGGTTAAAAAGTTGACAACTGGGTCAATGCTGGCGGTCCATCGACCACTTTGATCGCTATTCGATCTGTGACGCACGAGGCTAGACATTGGAACATAATTTTTTGGTAAATTCGGAGTTGGCACAGGGGTTGCTTTAAAGCAGTCTGTGTTCCCATAACGTTTTTTTTGAATGAGCACTTCAAACAGGCCGAGGTATTTTCTTTGAGTCAAATCAATGTCGGGTGTGAGCTCGAGTATGCAACGACGAGTACAACCACTTTTCTTTTCCATGTGGATGTAGCCAAAACGGATTGTCAGCAGGTCATTCAGGAGAACCTCAGTATCAATCCAGCAATCGTGGCCGAACGCCTCGAAATAGGGCTCGAGAAGAACTCGGCTCACAGGTGCGTCGTTCAGCCGGGCAGTTTTCTGCTACGGTACGAAGCGACCGTCGATTTGACTGCTGAGATCGACTTTGAGAACGAGTTGAATGAACAACCGTACAAGGAACTACCTCAGGAAGTTATTCCATACGTGAATCCGAGTCGCTATTGTGAGTCGGATTTGCTCGGTAATTTTTCGATCCGCGAATTCGCCAAGAGTCCGCAAGGCCTTTTGAGGGTAAAGTTGATTTGCGATTGGATTTTCAACAATATTAGCTACGTTTCGGGCTCAACCGATTCCCAGACGACAGCCCGCGATGTATTCGTGCGGAGGCAGGGTGTTTGTCGTGACTTTGCGCATCTCGCAATCACGCTATGCCGAGGGCTCGGAATTCCCGCTCGCTATGTTTGCGGATATGCAGTAAATCTCCAACCACCTGACTTTCATGGCTTTTTCGAGGCTTATTTGGGCGAACGTTGGTATCTTTTTGACGCGACGAAGATGGCACCTGTAGGCGGATTCGTGCGTATCGCAACGGGCCACGATGCAGCAGACGTTCCATTTGCTACATTCCTCGGCGCAGCACAATTGAAGTCAAAAAAAGTCTGGGCAACCTTACCCGTGGGTTCATTTGCTCCTGCTCTCATCTCGGATCAGGCTGCGATTTCAACGGTTTGAATCCAGGTTGCGGATTTTTCGGAACTAGGAAAAACCCGTAAGTTCACTGGTAAGCTATGGATGCGGAGCAATTTTGCATCAAATGGCTAGTGCTTTGTGACAGCGTGATTTTAGGGTAGTGGATCTTATTAAAGATCCGGCAGGATTCGGATCTTTAACAAGATCCACTACAGCCTACCCTAATTCCTAGTTGTAACAAAGCACTAGGTTATAGTAACGAGTAGGACTAAATTGGAATGGATGTTATGTCGAACGAAAACCGTCTTGGAGTGTGGAAATGCGAAACGGGCATGGGATTCCGTGTTTGGGCTCCGCATGCTGGCGAAGTATGCGTGGTGGGAGAATTCAATGAATGGCAATGGAACCAGAACCCAATGAAACGCGACGATCGCGGGTGTTGGTGTGCGGAAGTACCCAACGCACAATTTGGCCAGCAATATCGTTTTGAAATTAGCAATGGTGAAAAACGTTTTACGCGAGTGGACCCTTATGCGAGAGAGGTCACGAATTCTGTTGGGAATGGAATCATTGCTGACTTAAGTTTCGATTGGGAGGATGATCATTACCAACTGCCGCCTCGGAATGAAATGGTCATCTATGAGATGCACATCGGTACGTTCCACGTAAAGGAAGCGGGAAAACCCTCGACCTTTGATGAAGTGATTGAGAAGCTGGGGCACTTGGTCGAGCTCGGGATCAACGTGGTTGAGATCATGCCATGCTCTGAATTTGCGGGCGACTTATCATGGGGTTACAATCCAGCCCACCTGTTTGCGGTAGAAGGTGCTTACGGAGGCCCACTTGGGCTGAAACGGTTCATACGCGCTTGTCATGCGCATGGGATTGGCGTCATTCTCGATGTGGTCTACAACCATTTTGGGCCAAGTGATCTTTCGCTATGGCAGTTCGATGGTTGGTCCGAGAACGGCAAAGGCGGGATCTATTTTTACAACGATTGGCGAAGCACTACTCCATGGGGTGACACTCGCCCCGACTATGGTCGATCGGAAGTTCGCCAATTTGTTCTCGACAATGCGCGGTATTGGCTGGATGAATTCCGCGTCGATGGACTTCGACTGGATATGACTCTCTATATTCGACATGTAAGTGGTAACGGAGACCCAGGTGGCGAAATTGCTGACGGTTGGAGTCTAACGCAAGCCATCAACGATATGGTTCATCACGACTTTCCTGGCAAGGTCACAGTCGCTGAAGACCTCCAGAATAACGACAGATTGACGCAGCCCACCGGCGATGGTGGAGCGGGTTTCGATATGCAATGGGACGCTCGTTTTGTCCACCCCATTCGTCGCCTGGTTTGTTCGCCAAATGATGAAGATCGCTCGACCACGGTACTGACTCAGGCAGCCACTGCATCGTACAATGGGGATGCTTTCCAAAGGGTTGTCTATTCGGAATCGCACGACGAAGTTGCCAACGGGAAAGCACGAGTGACTACGGAAGTGAACGCGAATGACCCGGATGGCTGGCACGCAAAGAAGCGTTCTACCTTGGCCGCCGCTTTAGCCTTTACCTCTCCCGGCGTGCCGATGCTGTTCCAAGGACAAGAAATACTAGAGGATGAATGGTTCCGAGATACGGATCCGATTGAGTGGGAAAAGGCGAAATCGTTTTCTGGTGTGCTTCGGCTGTATCGCGATCTCATCCGTTTTGAGACGAAATAGCGAGGGACAAACGAAAGGGCTGACGGGAAGCGCTTTCGCAATACTCTATGAACACCACGATGATAGACTCATTGCCATTCACCGTTGGTACCACGGTGGAATCGGAGATGATGTCGTGGTGTTGTTCAATTTGAGCACTGTTTCTAAAACAAATGTTTCAATCCCCTTACCCAAAGCCGGAAAGTGGCAACTGAAGTTCAACTCCGATTGGGAGGGCTACAGTCACGATTTTGGAAATGAATCAGCGGATCAATTCGTGGAGATAACTCAGGATGGTGGATCTGTCCCCATGGATATAGGTCCATACAGTGTGCAAATCCTAATCTTGACAGGATCGGCGCACTAGTTTTACAACGCTTTTAGGCGAGCGGCAGAGTGAAAACTACCTGCCAAGGGTCCCATGGGAGCCGAGCTTGGCTTTGGTTCGGCAGGAGACTCTCCCTCCCGGTATAAACAATGTTGCCGCTCGCCTTATGACTTGGCTGCCGCGAATTTTGACAAGGTCGTTTGAACAAAAAAGCAGCTGTACTTAGCTGCTTTTAGAGTCCTGTAGGTAACAGATCACTGCCTATTCCCATTGATTACTTGTTTTCGATGGAATACAAACGTGTCGTTCCGATCGTGTTTCCAGTTTGCACCAAGGAATCGGTCCCGCCGTCACCAAACAAATTCAATTCCGTTGCCTGCGTCGAACGGATGGTGAACAGATCATTATCTGATCCGCCGTAGCCATATATCCTTTTAAACATTCCCGCATCGATTTCAAGCATATCTGCTCCCGCATCCAAAAAGACGCGAAGCGTTTCAGCGGTAACGGCATTTAATCGAGCAGTGTCAGAGCCGTCGCCGGTGAAGATCTCCAAGGTGCCGCACTGAACGGTACTAAGGCGGACAAAATCCGAATCGCCCTCGGCGAACAACTGTAGCAAGCGACCAACAAAGACGTTGTCCAGAACCATAGAGTCCGCCGCCGAAGTTCCATAGATAAACGCATTCTGATCGATGGAAACTCCGACAAGCGTCAAGTCCAAAGTCGACGTGGAGTCATCAAAGATAAAGTCTCGACGCATTACGGTTGAGGAGAAAATCGCACTGTCGGAACCGCTTCCCGGGAACACGACGCAATTCGAAAGGAATTCCACAACGGTACCGGACAAATCACTATCACCCATTATCACTTCGTCGGCGCCATTTCCCAAATCGAATGTCGCATATCCACGAACGATGCCGTTCACTAACGACACATAGTCATCCCCATTGGATCCGAGGACATAAAGCGATGACTGAAGTTCCACAAATCCTTGATTTGCCTGCGGTACGAGCAAATTGACGACTTCACTGGTGCCTGGCAATGAGCCGATGAGCAATTCGTCGTGTCCATCGCCCAAATCGAAATGCGCGGCGCCGCGAACCACGACATTGGAGAGGGTTACCGTATCGGAGCCAGCGTACATGTAGGTAAAGATGCCCCCGGTCCAGCCCGCAAGAGTCACCGAACCGTTGACTTGGCCATTTACTGAAGTGGTCTCGCCATTTCCGCTAGTGAGGCCTACTACGCGGATCTGACCGGATTGCGGTGAATCAATAGCGATGGAATTGGCTCCTTGATCTCCGTAAACAAAAAGACTACTGCCTGATATGCGTGCGGTTACGCTGCCTGCTGAAGCTACCTCGCAGGCGAAGAACGACAAAAATACACAACACAATATTCGTTTCATTTGACTGTCCTTAGCAAAACGACCTTGAAAAAACAAACCGTTCCGATCCGTTCAAGCAACTGCGATGCCAAGTCGCTTAAACGCTAACAACACCAGGAAAGGAAGCCGTCATTGTCACAACTGTTATGAAAAACGCGGTTTGATATCGAGCATGATGGCACCCCAAGCCTCAACTCGACTCGCAATCTTCCGAAAGAGCAACAGAATCCATTGTTGAACTGGTGAAGCCGGAAGGATTACGTTGTGAAAAATTTAACGGCACGTCCTTTGCTTTCCATTTAGTCTTTCCGAAAAGATTGATAGTTAACGCGAGGAAAAAACATGCCGACGATCACGACTCAAGATGGATGCAGCCTCTATTACAAGACTTGGGGGCAGGGCAGACCTGTCGTCTTAATCCATGGATGGCCACTCTCCTCAGACAGTTCTCATCATTCATGGTTCGAGTGACCAGACAGTCCCGATCGATTTAACTTCACGGTATACCGCGAAAGAAATTAAGCATGCAAGTTTTATTGAGTATTCTGGTGCGCCACACGGTCTGTTTGCTACTCACAAGAAGCGACTGAACAATGACTTGATCTGTTTCCTACGCGAGCATCATGCTGTGGAGAGCCAACCGCATTTTTGATTGGCCGGTTTTTGACCAGTTAGCATGCAACATGAACAGTTTTACAAAACCGACCATTGACGAATTGACGACTTGGAAGCACTTTAGAATTTTGAGTCTGCTTGGCACGCCTGATGCATATATTTGGGCGTGTAGTGACATCAAAGTCATTTTGGAATAACCACTTTCGGTGAGGAACGGAACGATGACGGCAAAAGAAGAAGTGCAAGGGAGTTGGAACCAGTTGGTTGGTGCCGTTAAGAG
Organism: Pirellula sp.; assembly: GCA_031427235.1. GTDB lineage: Bacteria > Planctomycetota > Planctomycetia > Pirellulales > Pirellulaceae > JBKCUI01. The sequence goes on along the minus strand of JANPNA010000035.1, from coordinate 5,575 downwards.
TAAGTATTCTCAAATTAGTGGCGATGATTTGGCTGGGATTCAAGGAAATGTTCAGCAATTGGCTGGCCTGATCCAACGCAAAACCGGCAAGGCTCGCGAGGAGATTGATGAGTTTCTCCAAACGGCTAGCACAACCACCGCCAATACGATTGGGATGCTTTCGGAAGCCGCCAATGACATGGCTAGCAAGGCTTCGGAAACCATTCGCGAAGGCTACGACTATGCAAGAGACGCATCGCGTGACGGCTTCAAAGCCGCGACGCAAACGGTCCAACAACGCCCAGCCGAATCGCTCTTGGCTGCGTTGGGGATAGGGATCGTGGTTGGATTGATCGTAGGCGCTTCGCTCTTTGGCCGACGCTAGACGCGGTGTGTGCAACTCTCAAAGCGGTCTCGTCGTGGTAGACGAAGCCGCTCGATGGTTGTGCTTGAACGAACTCGACGAAAACCAGAATTTTATTAGAATTTGTGGCCGCGGTGTGGGCCGCTTACGCATTGCGTGAGTATTTCTGGTCCATCCTCGCGCATCAGCACCGTATGCTCAAATTGTGCTGAGAGTCGACCGTCGCGGGTTCGCACCGTCCAATTGTCTTTGGTATCCAGTTTGGTGAACCGAGTTCCGGAGTTGATCATGGGCTCAACAGTAAAGCACATGCCGGGCAACAATCGCTCCTGCTTGCTCTTGCGGTCCGGTACGTGAGGGATGTTTGGATACTGATGGAAGCGGCGGCCTAATCCATGTCCAACGTATTCCCTGACCACCGAGAAGCCACGTAAGGTCGCTTCCTCGACGACGTGGTCACCAATCACGCTGACCGGGCAGCCTGGTTCAAGGGCCGCAATGGCTCGATGCATTGCATCGAACGCACACTGAGTTACCCTCTTCCCCTCATCGCATACGTCGCCGACCAAAAAAGTCTCCGATTGATCGCCGTGCCATCCGTCCACGATTGAGGTGACGTCAACGTTGATGATATCTCCGGCTTTGAGAACATAGTCGCCGGGAATTCCGTGACAGATAACGTCGTTCACACTCGTGCAGCAGCTCTTGGTATAGCCCAAGTATCCAAGGGTAGCGGGCGTATGCTTGTGCTGGTGGGTGAAGTCAGTTACAAGCCGATCGATTTCGTCCGTCGAGATTCCAGGTGCAATGTACTGACGCAAATAGTCCATGAGCTGAGCGTTGAATTGCCCGGCAAGCCGCATCCCGTCACGTTGAATCTCTGTCAATTGAAGCTTGCGAATATTCTGCAGCATGCCAACCTCGAAACCGTCGCCTCTACCTAAATGGATTTACAACTGGGCAGGCAGTCTGCCCGATTCGTCAAAAAGTGTAAACGTTTGCGTTGAGTTCTTCAAATGACCGATCTCTAAGACTCGAACATCTGACTAATGGATTTGTTGGAGTGGATTCTACGAATCGCTTCGGCTAAAAGCGGTGCAACGGTAAGGACCTTGATGGTTTCCAGCCGTTTCTCCATTGCTAGAGGGATCGTGTCAGTGATCACCAAGCTATTGATAGGAGCTTTTCGAAGGTTTTCGATTGCGTTTTCGCAAAGAACTCCGTGGGTCGCGGCCAAGTGAATCTCTTTGGCACCAGCTTTATGGACCAGTTGAGCAGCACCGCAAATCGAACCCGCTGTACTGATCATGTCGTCAAACATGAGGCAGATTTTGCCTTCGACTGGTCCACCAATGATGTATTTTTGCTGTGTTTTTAGGGCGCTATCGCGTTGCTTGTCAATAATCGCAAGCTTACCACCAAGTCGCTTGGCATGACCGATCGCCCGCTTGATACTTCCCTCGTCAGGGCTGACCACTACGATTTCGGCTGGGTCAAACATCTGACCCTTGAAGTAGGAGGTAAAAACAGGTGCGGCGTACAGGTGATCGACGGGTACGTCAAAAAAGCCCTGAATCTGAGGTGCGTGCAAATCCATAGCAAGTACTCGATCTGCACCAGCCCGTGTAATCACGTTGGCAACCAACTTGGCCGTAATCGGCGTTCTGCCTTCGTCCTTGCGATCCTGCCTTGCGTAGCCGTAATAGGGCAGCACGGCCGTTATCCTTGCAGCGCTTGCTCGCTTGCACGAATCGATCATGATGAGCAACTCCATCAAGTTGTCATTGACGGGCGGGCACGTCGGCTGAATCAAATAAACGTCACGCCCACGCACATCGTCTTCGACTTTGCAGTTGTTTTCGCCGTCTGGAAACTTGTTCAAGGTGATGGAGCCGAGATCCAAATGCAAAAAAGCGCAAATGTCCTTTGCCAATTGCGGATTCGCTCGGCCACTAAATATCTTTAACTCACGCATTGGTATCCCATCTCTCGCATTTTCGACTCGACCATTGCCATTTCATCAATCGTATTGATGCTCAGCGCTTCGCATGCCTTTAACACGGGGCGTGCGTCGACTTTCTTGCCGTGGTTCAGCAATAATTCCGGACAGTCCGTTAGATAATACTCGGATTGTGAATTATTGTTCTTGAGATTGTCCAAAGCCCACAAAAGACTTGACCGATCGAACAAATACGTGCTCATGTTGACTTCGCCAATTTGACGCTGTTCCAGCGATGCATCTTTATGTTCGACGATTCGCAAAAACTGATTCTTCGAATCCCGGACGATTCGCCCCAATCCGTATGGGTTGTCTTTGATCAAAGTTCCCAGAAGGCAGTCAAACCCACCCTCCTCAAAGTCTTCGATCAATTCACGAACCGAACTGGCTTGAATCATCGGTGAATCCCCCGCCACAACCAAAACTGGGTTGTCGCCTTTTTCAAGCTGCGGCTTGCACATGCGAACCGCATGGCCAGTGCCTAATTGCTCGGTTTGGACCGCAAAATCGACTCCCCGACCGGAAAGTTCATTTTTGACCAAATCGGCTCGATAGCCCACCACCACAATAATTTGTCGGATCCCAGCCGACTGCAACGCATCCAGAACCCAGTGGATCATGGCACGCCCTAAGACAGGAAAAAGTACCTTGGGCAATTCGCTCTTCATGCGAGTTCCCTTGCCGGCTGCCAGGACGACAGCTGTAGTTTCAGTCATTAACGGCTCCAATTATCAGCGACCCAGACAAAAATTCGCCGATTTTGACACAGGTTGGCAAATTCGGCTCCATCCAACACATCTTGCCAAAGATCTGGAAAGCTATCCAGGGCACTGAGGCTGAGAACCACCAACATTGACGAATTTAGCAAATTTCGTTACTGTTCTTCCTACTCAGACGTGCGGCATGGGCTTTCCAGAATCTTGCGCCCGTCTAAAACGAAATCACTTGACAACCGCTCCCACAACCCCTATCGATCAGAAAGTACTCTCAATGGCCGGAACCGAACGACAACGTGAACTTCGCAAACGTAGACACCGATCCAAAAAACTGGACAATCTACACAAGAAGTGTGAAAAAGCGAACAAGACTGAGAAAGCCGCCATCGTTCACAAGCTCCGTCGATTGAGCCCAGGTGCTGAACAACTCATCCAAGCCTGGAAGCTTGCTTAGAGATGAACGAATCAATTAGTCCCAGTGTAGCACGGCATTCCATGCCGTTACCCTGCACCCCTAGAGATGAACGAATCAATTAGTCCCTGCTTGCCCGATAGCTGAATTTTTGCGAATCGATCGATGCACTGAATTCACACGAATTTAGCTACGCTAAGGTGACCCATCCGTTCGGCAATGGATTCATGAATAATCCACTCGCTCGGATCAATCGTTACAAGCCGTTTCTAATCGCACTTGAGTTCGGGAAATACGCGACTAATCCTCAACAATTCAATCCGCAATGTTTGACTCGATCAACCCATAACATACCTTTCTCCCGGCGGGCCATCTTTGGAACGCTTGCTGATCACTCAGCATAAGTGCCCCCGGAGTTGTCTGAAATCATGGCGATGAAATCAGATGAATTGCGCGGGAGTTTATTATGTTCTTCACGTTCGGCTACGCCGAAATACCTGTCGGAGGGTAACCCCATGAAAAATTTCGCCATGAAACTAAAGCGCTTTTTAAAGAGTGAAGACGGACCAACCGCCGTGGAATACGCGGTTATGCTTTCGCTCATTATCGTTGTTTGCCTAACAGCCGTAACCAGCATCGGCAAGAATGCAGGCAGCACGTTTACCAACGTTGCTAATCAGCTCGGAACATCCAGCTAATCGATTTCCAACGCGAATCGATTTCCAAAACGTGTGGCACGCTCTTGGGTTCGGCCTCTCGCTACCTACGTGTGCGAGAAGTCGAACAAGCCACTAATCCAAAAACCTCAACGCTGACACCGCGAGAACCAATCGCGTGTTCGAACGGACGACGCATCGCAGGCAGTCCATTCAGTTCGAACAAATCCGTTTCGCTGCATGCGACATCAACCTCGCAAAGAGGGTAAGGCGTGTGGTGCACTTGCCCTTTGAGTACCTGCCCGTTTTGGTTGACCGAAAAAAGCAAATAGCGTTCAGCCAAAAAAAACTCTAGTGTGCCTGGCTGTGCATGCGAAACACCGGTCTTATACGAGTACTTGAACCGACTCTCGGTTAAGACCTTTCTTGACAGCACTCTACGAGATCGATAATCGATCGTCCGACTATCTTCATACGTAGCCCGCATCGACGCGTGTTGATACGGCAGTTGAAATAGAGCTCTCGCCGCCCAAACTGCAATCGGTTGGTTGCAATCCAATGACATGAACCATACCCCTGGCATACCAGCTTCGTCAAACACGTAGGTTCGCAGATTGAGTTCCAGGAAGTGCGATATCCAAGGCAAGCAGGGGGTCCCACGGAAACGTATGTTCCTCATGAAGAAAGGAACCACCCCGATAAATGCGTCCCCTTGGTAGCAATCCACAAACAAACCATCCGGTAACAGACTTTGAATGAGCTCAGGTTCCATCCGCCAATGCAAAAAAAGCAAATCGGTCCAAGTCTGATACATCAACGCGGAGCCGACAGGTCGCTGACGCACCGCAAGCCTCTGTTCTTCGGTTGGATATTGCAATTTCGTATCCCTGTTAACTACAAGTTGAAGTAACTCATGCTACTTGGTGGCTGCCATTCCGTAAGCGACCAGGCCATTCGCAGCCGCCTCAGCTAACACCGAGGCCGCCAGTGCAACGTAAAAAAGCGCCCCTTGGTGCAGCATGCTGGCCATCAAAGCGATGAACAATAGGGTCGGCAAAATAAACCAAAACGTCGCCATCAAATAGTCGATTAACTCGCTTGGCGTCGCCTGGTCGATCTGATAACGGGTCACAATCACCAACATTGTAATCCAAGGTATTGCGCTGATCAGGCCACCCCACCGGGGAGAACTTTTCGAAAGCTCCGCAACCAACGTAAAGATGCAAGGTAAAGATGCAAGGGGACACACTAAAGATGCAAGGGGACACACCATTTTTTTCGGATGCAAGGGGACACACCATTTTTTCGGATGCAAGGGGACACACCATTTTTTCGGGTGGGTAGTTGTTTTTCGGTTTCCGATGTGATTCAATTTCGGTACGAAATTACGATTTTGATCATTCTTTCACGGAGGTTACTGCCATGGCCAGACTGGCGCGTGCGGAAGTG
>JANPNA010000034.1:0-2495 GCA_031427235.1 Pirellula sp. | reverse complement strand
GGGGACGCACCGTAACCCCAGATGTGCTTTTGAATTCCGAGATCGCGTTTCCAAAGTTCATGCCCTTGCATGTCGTAACAAAACAAACCGGCCGAACCGAACCAAACGATGACGCGTTCTCCGTCGGTTACCGGCGATGAGGAACACAAGGGGTTGGTAGAATGGGTTGGGTCGGCTTCTGTCCAATCTGTTCCTGACTGCCACAGGAGCCTTCCGTCGGTCCGATCAAAGCACATCAGCATGCGTCGATTTTGCGCAAGGATTGGTTGAGTTACGAAGACTTGATCTTTCCACACCACCGGCGTCGAATTTCCCGGTTCAGGCAAGGCAGCTTTCCAGACGACGTTTTCGGTAGGGCTCCATTTGGTCGGAAGCCCCTTTTCGTCACAGGTGCCGTCGCCATGGGGCCCTCGCCATTCTGGCCAATTATCTGCGCAAACCGCTTGGGAAGTAACTATCAACAACGTTACACACCATAGTCTTCGCAGCATACTTTCGGCCTTTGTTGTTGGTCAGAATACTGAGTCGGTTTGGCGAACCTCGGAATGCATGCTCATTAAGGGGAGCGGAAGATTGGAGTATCCCAACCCGAAGCGTAAGCGAGGGACAATTACGCAGGTCCCTCAATTACGTATCGGGTTATGATTGGTAGTTTTCATATCGCCGCTCGTTTAAGGGGATGACGGAACCATCGACACATTGACATGTTCCGTTTTAATCAATTTCACTTCCGTTTGAAATAGCATGCGACAACCTACCAATGGATCGTTGCCGGATACTTCGATGGCCCATTTGCCGGGCATTAGATTCCTAAAACTGAGTTTGTCCTCTTGAAAAACCGAACGGCTAATGTCTTCGTTAAGAACTTGTCCAGTTTCATGGTGTCGGAGTGAGATTCTTGTCCGGGAACATGTTTACCCCACGCAACGAGAGTTCCACCGTGATTTGTCCACCGTGATTTGTCCACCGTGGTGCACTGCCCATCGTGACCATTGCGGGGTTCTGGAAAGTAGGTTCATTGTCGCCTTTTGCTCCGCAAAAGTGCATTTCCACTGCGTACTTTCGCAGAGCGAAAGGCGACAATGTCGCGCGCCTACCGGCTTGTAAAACCGGAGGCCAGTGCATTGAGTTCACTTGCCGTTGCGACCCCTTCATGAAAATAGATGGCGTAGCGCAATCGCAGTTCGCTATCCTTCTTGAACACATCGTTGACGGCCGGTTCTTTGCCATTGGTGTAAGCCGACTCACCAAACGGGCTGGCCGAGAATAATCCATCGTTGCGGAAATGATAACGACTTGGGCGGAAATTTCCTGGATGATCAAAGATGGTCACGCCGTACTCTTTGCCATCGATCGGTCCGGTGTAGTCAACCCAAGCAGAGCGTTGCCCCCAACACTCCTTAGTGCCTTGTTTGCCTTCGGCGTTGGTGACCTTTCCGTTCCCCTTGTCCTCGCGTTGCGATTCGGCAAGTCGAAAGCCAAACAGCCCTTCTTTGGTATCCCGAAAATGGACTTCTCCGCCAACCATCTTGAAGTTGATATCGTAGGTCATCATTCTATTGGCAAAGATCGAAATGGTCGTTGTTTCGACGAGCAAATCGCCACCGTTGCGATCGAGCCAGTGGTTTTTCACTCGCATGATGGCTGGATTTCCCTCTCCCGCAATCAAGTCGACTCCGCGATTTTCAATCTTGCCTTTTTCAGCCCAAAATTGAATTTCATTGATCTCGTCGACCGAAACCCAAATCCCTTTGTGATGCGGGTGATCCCCTTTGTAGTTCTCACCCACAATCGGGCGAGTGAGCAATGCACTGTCCGCAGCTTTGACTGGAAAAAAATAGGGTTTTGGCAAACTCTTGGCAAAGACATACGACGTAAATTCTTTGCCGTTGACCGTGACGGCCACTGAGTCGTCCGTCCGACTTAGCTTCACGATTTCCGCTGCGACGCCAGCGTTGGCCAAAACGACCGTCGCGAACAGGTTGATGATCAAGACTCTTAGGTGCATGGTATATCCTGTGGTGGGGTAGCTGAGCGAGGCCCTCGCTCAGGTTTGGGGAGCCATCTTATATTCATATTTAGTCGAGCGGCAGATTGGAGTACCCCAACCCGAAGCGTTAGCGAGGGACAGTTTGCAGGTCCCTCACTTACGTATCGGGTTGTGATTGGTAAAGAACGAGCGAAGGGCCTCGCTCGTCCACGGCAGGAGTGGCAACACGTCCGCTTTACTAAGCATCGTGCGGAAAATTACTGTCCGTTTTGAAGGTGGCATAGGCTTCCAGCCTGTGAAGTGTAGTCCACAGGCTGGAAGCCTATGCCACTTATTTTCCGCGCGTTACTAAACGTCTTTAACGGATGGAATTTGGAAACCTTTGTTATTGGGGTCTTTCAGCAAGACATTCGCCTTGTCAGCCCAATCGCCTGTGTGGCGCTCGGTCTCCGGATCGAAGGTCAATGTCGGACCGACGGTATACTCAGCTTTATCCACTGGGATT
>JANPNA010000033.1:0-24750 GCA_031427235.1 Pirellula sp. | reverse complement strand
AAAAATTCCGGTCACCGATTCGAACGAAACCTTGCCCGGAATGATGGACCCGCATTTGTTGTAGTGCCGACTTTTGTCGTGCCATCGTTGCAACTACTTCGTAAACTCAACCACCCTGTGTACTAGTCGGTTAGGACAGTTTTAGGGTAGTTTTTTTGAGAATGAAGGGTCGCTCGGTGGATTCCCGGTACGCGGCATGTTGCGTCCGACCAATGAAAAGACTGGTATTTCTTCAGTACACCTATCTGGGTTCGAACCAGAAACCTTCGGTTCCGTAGACCGATGCTCTATCCAATTGAGCTATAGGTGCGAGAGTGGTACACTCGTTAGGTAGCTTAGCATCATGAACATCGCTTGAAAAGGGGTGGCGAATTCTTGTTACTCTTCAAATTATTGCACCGAATCCCTTCGACTTAGTTCGTCGTTGTCTCGCATCGAGAAATTTCGGCGCGCTATTCACGGGATCGCAATAGTGACTAAACTCCGTAAAGGAAAGCTGCCATTTCGACTTCTAGTCGCGGGACTGATCCTTCTCGTTTCTTGGGCGACCGCCTCTTCTTACCTTTATGCATCCAAACGATCGGCAAACGATATTGCTTTTCAATCTAAACTCACTGGAACTTGGGCTGTCGAATCTGGCAACCTTCTGAACTTTCGATCCGACGGCTCAGGCATCACGCGCTCTAACGACTCAGAAAAAACCATTAATGTCTTCAAGTGGAACGCTTCTCGAAATGAATTGAGACTGTTTACGAGTCCACTCACGCAAAAACTTCAATATAGGATCGGACGATATTTTTTGGGTGCTCCCTTTCGGTTTGAAATTGTCGAGCTATCTACGCAAAGTCTTCATTTGATTGATAAATCCACGGGCGAAAAGCATGTATTAAACAAGACTACTGACCAACCTTTGGATAATACGCCGCAGCTTAATTTCGATACGGAGACTGAAACCCACCACCGGACATCGGGTGATAGATAGGCGACTCAGGATAGTACTCGTCTTGCCCAGCAGGCAATACATTTCCTGGACCAACGCCGAATCCTCCGGCCGCCCAGCCATCACCTTGGCCCCAGCCAGGAGCGTTTCCCCAGCCACGGCCTATCGGCGGTTGCTGCATTGGATTACCCCCCACGCCTGGCATTCCACCCTGTTGATTCGGTCCAATCCAACTTGGGCCATTCATCCCTGGCCCAACTTGACCGTTTCCGTTTCCTGGCGCTCCGTGAGGATAGCCCGTTGGTCCGAATGCATTCCATTGATTCTGATTCCCGCCTACCACGACCTGCGGCAACTGGGGGCCCCATTGACCGTAGGGAACGCTAAAAGGCCGATTTGGATATCGCCATTCCCCATACGGGCGAACCGGTTGGCCCCATTGTTCGGTCACATGGTAGTTGTCGGAACTAAAGCCCGCTTGCAGCGTACTGCGAGTATGCCGAAAACCGCTTCGAACAAAATCGGGCCGTTCCGTCGATTGGGGCTCTACCGCCAATGCATATTGGTCCACCCGCTGTCCATCTTGATCGTGCGTGTAAGTCGACGGCAAAGTTGTCCAATCCATTGCAACTGGCTTGGCCAGCTTTACGGTTCGTTTGATGGGTAGAACCGGACTGACGCATGACGACGCCGCAATTCCTTGACTGGCCGTCGGTTTTGTGTTCGAGGGCTCATCCGATTGCGCCCATGCAACGCAGAACGACGAAACAGTTGCCAAGCTGAAACCAGCCATTCTTACGATTTGGTTCGATAAAGTGCTCATAGATCTCAGACTAGTCGGCGGCAAATCCTTTCCAATACTTTGCAGCAACCGTCCGGTAATTAGAGGTTAAGAGAATCCTGTTGTAGGGATTGTGCGAGCGCAAGCAGCAGTTTTGCTTTTTACCGGAGGGCGAGGCCACCCCTTTGTTACTTCGAAACAAATTCCTTGGGTAACGAAACCTTATTGGCTTCCGACCAAGTCCGGGTCGTCAATTCGATCTTTTTTTGCCTGGGTCGATCCGGATCATCGAGAATCACCCAAACCACTTTCTGATTGCGTTCCGTTGGCGACTCAACGGTGGTGACTGGATTTGCGCGACGGACAATGTCCATCAGCACGAGTCGAAGTGTCACGCCAGTGTGCTTGAAGGATCTAATCGATTGATTGCGAGTGATGCCTTCTTTTTGAAATGCGGCTCCGTTGATCGACATGGAAAGTGGTGAGCCTGCCAATACTGAGTCACTCAACTCACCGGATATCAACTGCAAGGCGGCCTCCAACGACTCCTGTTCAAACCCAATCGTAATCTTCGATTCCAAGATTTCGTCCATCGATTTTGTGGGTGGCTTGGTTGCTGGTAGGCGTATCGTGGTGACTGTTGGCCTTGCCTCGGTCGAAAAATTCTGTAGTGCCATCCAACTGGCAATGACAATATTGTTTAGGGCATCGGTTGGAAGATAAGCATTTGCAACAACTTGTCCGTCCTCCAAACCAAAACGTCCATAACGGTTGAGAGCGCGCATCATTTGCGGATAGCGGAGCCCCAATGCTCGCCAATAAGGATGCAAACCTGTGCCCGATGCTAAGACTTTTTCAAAATCGTCGGGGACACTTGACAAGCTGGCTTTCAGCGTTGCCTCAAACTTGCCGACGTCGCGAGTTTCGGAGCTTAGCATTCGCAATTCCATGTACCAGCGAGAATTGACTGTGGTTGTGAATGCGACAGCTTGCATCGACTCGTCAATCGATTCGCGGAGGACCTCTTGCACTTTCGGAGAGGTAGAAAGAAGTTCTAGGCCGTCACCAAATAGAAAACTTGGAGCAAACAGCAGCGTCAAGTCTGCGCGGCTATCCGTTGTCTTTAGCAGTGTCTCCAATTGTCGGCGAAGTGGGGCTGGTCCACCGTTCAGTTCCGGCAACGTTGCAATCAACGCTTCCGGACCAACCAATGCTCGTTTGATCATTTTGGTGCCGTCTGTTTGCATGCCATCCATGGCAATCCCGATTGCGTTGGATGCTGATTCGTTTCTCCATAGACCAGTCTTGCTTTTCGGATCGATCAGTTGCAACGAAAAACCTGGGCAGGCAGAAATGACGGAGTCAATGGAAACGGGTTGCAAAAACGAGATCCGAAAGGCAGCCTGTGGTACGCCCGGTTTCTTGCTCGGATACAGTCCAATGCCAACCGATCCGACACGATCGTCATTCAACAATGGAAGCTTGGATAGAAATTGGACCAAGTCCGTTTGAGATTCGGTCCACCATTTGCCGAGATCGCTGGCGTTTCCGCGTCGATGCCACATGTTGCCCGAGACGAACACCATGGCTTCAACGCCGGCCGGGAACATTTCTAGAGAACAGGGAGAACCGGCCTGAGGGGGTGCCCAAAGCAACTTTCCATCGTCCGACTCAACGGCAAAATACTCGCTTACCGACTCCGTTGGCTTCTTCGATATGTCGCTGTTGTTATTAACTGCGGCGGTTTGAATATTCGCCGGGACAGTCGCGATATTGCGATTCTCGACGGAAGGATTCGACGATGCCAGGCTTGCCTTGGCTGGGACTGGGATGGACGAACCACTATTTCGAACGAGCAACGTGATGATGAAGCCAAAAACCAAGCAGGCACCACCAATCATGGCAGGCAAAACCCACACCGGTTTCTTCTTCTTTTTTTTCGATTTCTTTTTTCCCGTACTCTTTTTGGAAACAGACGGCTTTTTCTTTTCGGTGGCGACAGTTGACGATTTCTTTTTGGGGACGGTAGCTGGCTTTTCCGTCGCTGGCTTTTCGATGATCGCTTCGATGGGTATGGTTGTTGGACAGGGTTGTTTTTCCGATTCCACTAAGGCAAACTCGATTGCCTGGATTAACTCCGAGGCCGTTGCGAAGCGTGAGACTGGGTTCTTTGCCAACAGATGCGCTAGGCATTGTTGCAGGGGTAGGGGCAATTCGGTTGGGGTTAGCGGTTTAGCTGCTTTCGTTGTATGAGCTTGGGCCCAAGACTGGGCGGTATCGTTCAACTCAATGCCGTAGGGTGAATTACGTGTTAGCGAACGGTACCAAACACAGCCCAACGCATACAAATCGGTTTGGACGGAATGAATTGCGATTGGAAGGGTTAATTCTGGCGCGGCTACGCCTAGGAGAACATCCCGAGAGTTGGTTAGAACGGAGTTCGAGTTCGCGGAATAGGGGTTTGCGGGCGGGAAAATAGGATCGCGACGAAGCACGAAGACCCCGTCATCGACACACCAAATGGCGTCGGAGCAAGTGCAGCCATGCACCAATCCAGAGTCGTGCATCTTTTGCAGTCCCGAAGCAATTTGCTCGACCATACTAGCTGACTCGGACCAACTCAACGGTCGGTTGATTAACCGTGAGGACAACGACTCTCCTTCGAGCGCGTCGCAGAAGCTGACGAAACTCGACTTGTCGATTCCAGAAAAACGCCATTTGTCGAGGGAGGGGTGTGTGACGGCGACTTGCTTTTCGGCTAAGCCGAGACTCGGAGGCCAGTTTTGAAGTTCGGAGCGCTCTAAATTCTGCTGGGTCAGTAGAAAACACCAAAGCGAAGTGTGCTTGGGGCGACTTGAGTCTGTTGCTTGCAACCAGTTCGAACCGAGTCGTGACTCCAAGGACTCGGAGATACGATAGGGGCCAATCGCAATCGGAATGGGTAGTTCGCCAAACAGCACATTTGCTTGAAATGAGGTGATCTTCCTAAGGCGAATTAGTTCTGCGGCCAATTTACATGCATCGAGCAAGCACTCCGGCTGAGCGGACTTGGTGATTGCGATTGCCCAGTTGCGGCATTCGTCTGGAGTTGCAAGTCCAGCGGCATGAATTCGCTCCCATAGTTGGACCGACGTTGGCGTCACAGTCATTGCCCTAAAACATATGCGAAAATAAGTGGTGCTACGATAGTTGCATCGCTATGAATCATGAACTTGGGAGTGTCGGACGTCAACTTATTCCAAGTGATTTTTTCATTTGGCACCGCGCCGCTATAGCCGCCATAACTGGTTTCTGAGTCGCTGATTTGAGCATAATAAGCCCAGCGTCGCGTCTCTTTTTCGTCCAAATCTTGAATGAGCATCGGAACAACGCAGACCGCGAAGTCGCCGGCGATTCCGCCACCAATTTGAAAGAAGCCTACGCCTCGATCCTTACTGAACGTCCGATACCACTCCGCCAGTCGCTGCAACTGATGGGTGCCACTCTTGAGGGCATGATGCGAAGCGACGGTGCCATCCATGACGCGGGCGGTAAACATATTTCCGAGCGTGCTATCCTCGATTCCTGGTGAAAAGACGGGAATGCCAGCTTCCTTGGCCGCGATCATCCAGGAGTGTTCCACTGGAATTTTATAATGCGATCTGAGTTCGGGCTCGTCGAGCAGCATGAACATATACTCGTATGGAAAATAGCTTTTGCCTTCCGCGGCCGCTTTGGTCCAGTATTTAACCAAACGGCTCTGCATGTGTTTCATGACCGTTTCAGGAATGCAAGTATCGGTGACGCGGTTGTACCCAGCATCTCTCAGTGCAACTTCGTCCTCGACGCTTAAAGCTCGCCAGTTTTCGATGACTTTGTAGTCGTCGTGGGCAAACAGGTTGAACAGGTCCTCTTCGAGGTTTGCAGCCGTGCACGAGATCGCGTGAATCTTTCCCTTGCGAATCATTTCAGCCAGTGAAATACCCATCTCGGCAGTGCTCATTGCGCCGGCCAACGAGACCATCATTGACCCCTGCTCGTCGTCCACGAATTTTTTATAGGCCTTGGCGGCAGCGAGCGTTTCGCGTGCATTGAAATGCCGATAGTGCTTTTCCATGAACGCCGAAATCGACATTTTTGAATCCGATTAGAATTGTTGAGAGGAAAAAGTGTCGCCTTTCGCTCCGAGGCTGTGAATTTATGATCCCCGACGCGTGAGCGCGTGGGCGAGGGTTGACAAATAGTCCCTCGCTTACGCGTCGGGTTAGGTTAGGAAACGACCATAGGCAATGGAGGTTTCAGAAAATCACAAGCTCTCCGCGAAAGTGAGTTGTCACGGCGCACTTTCGCGGAGCGAAAGGCGACAATAACGCATCCTAGGTGCGAGCCATCGGCATGACAACGTAGGTATAGCCATCGTCTGTGGAGAACATCGCCGGTTCGGCATTGCTTCTGACTTCGATGGCAAAATTCTTTTCCAAATCGAGAGCTTTAAAGAAATCTAAAACGAATCGATAGTCCATCGTAATCTTGACTTCTTCACCCGTGTAGGCGATGGGCGTTTCGATTCGGGATTGGCCGATATCGGCGGTTTTTGCGGCAACGACGAGTGAACCGTTTCCGAATACAAATTCGACACCGCGACTCTCAGGGTCAGCGACGATCGACGCTTGGCGAATCGCGGTGAGAAAGGGTCCGACCAAGCCTTCGATGCGTGTTTTGCCTTCGCGGCTTGGAATGACCTGTCTCCAATTCGGATATCGGCCTTCGACAAGTCGTGAGTAAATGGTGCAACGGTTTGTTCGGATGAGAATGTCGTTGCTTCGTGCGGCGATGTGGACCATTTCGTCTTTGTCGCTAATGGAACGATCCATAATAGACAAGGTTTTTGTCGGAACGATGGTCGACATGCCGGAGTTCTTAAAACCGCCGATGGAAGTCCCTTTGCCGTGCATACTAGCCAAACGTCGACCGTCGGTTGCAACCGTGGTGATTTGTTCGCCATCCATTTCGAATAGTACCCCACCCAACTGGTAGCGAGTGCTTTCGTTATCGGTCGCAAAGATGGTCCGTTTGACTAATTCCTTGAATAGTCGTGCGGGCAATTCAAAGTAGCTATCCTCGGCGAACTCGACCACGCTGGGGAACTCGTCAGGATTGGCCCTTGGTAGATGGAATTCCGAATGGCTGCCAATGAAATCAAGCGAGTTCTCGGTGGACTCAATCGTCAAGGTTTCGTCGCTGGACTCGCGGAGGATGTTGCCGACTCGCTGGACATTGAACAAAGCCCGGCCTGGAGCGAGAACTTGAACGTCTTCCACCTCCAGGCGAATCCCGGCCTCCAAATCGGTCGCCATCAAGACAACTCGGTTCTCGGTGGCGTCGATTTTGATGTTGTTAAGGACTTCTTTCGGGCTGCGGGTCGGAGCGATCCCGGCAGCGATTTGAAATGCGTTTAGCAGTTTCTCTCGATTGCAAATGATTTTCATATGGCAGGGCTCGGTTCGAATGGCTTTTCGGGAATGCTAGTTTTGTTTTTTTGAACTCAATGTTGTAGCCTGAATGCGACAAAAACTGTAGTGGGGACTGTCATTGCTGTTACGAAACTGGATTCGTGAGA
This sequence comes from Pirellula sp., assembly GCA_031427235.1. Taxonomy (GTDB): domain Bacteria; phylum Planctomycetota; class Planctomycetia; order Pirellulales; family Pirellulaceae; genus JBKCUI01. The sequence goes on along the minus strand of JANPNA010000033.1, from coordinate 17,430 downwards.
ATTTAGGAATGCGATGAATTCCTGCGATTTCAGCTTTCGAGCGATTTCGAATGCCGCCCGATTTGTAGTTTGCCAGCTCTGCAGGAGCCTCGCTCTCCCGTTGTTCTTCAAACGATTAGGAATTGCAAAGATGTTTTCAGGAGTGGGAGCTAAGCTCCCACTGAACCTGAACAATCGTTGGAGGAAATGCTCGCCTAAGCAAATATTCCTCTGGTATTGGAGTATTGGGCTGGAAGCGACATAATGCTCCAAGGCCGAGATAGGGTTTCGGTATAGGGAGGCTGCAGCTTTGCGCGACCCGCTGTTGGCAGATTGGGTTTTCAGGAGTTGAGCATGGACGCAAACTGGCATGAATTATTTGTGGACTTCGGCGAAGATCCACTGATGCCGTTTCCCAGGGCAGCACTTAGTCGCATCGAGTCGGAAAGCACGATCGAGTTGCGAGGGCTGGTGTCAAGAAATGCTCCGAAGCTACCGGGGGTCTACGGGATGTTGGACGCCACGGGACGTCTCATCTATGTCGGAAAATCAAAATCGCTGCGAAATCGTTTGCTCAGCTACTTCATGCCCAACAACACGGACGAAAAGGCCGGTCGGATCATCCAGGCTGCCACGGCTATCGTCTGGGAAAAGCAACCAAGTGATTTCGGGGCTTTGCTCCGTGAACAGATGTTGATTCGACTATGGCAACCCAGGCTCAACGTCGTAGGAATGCCGAAACGCCAACAACAAGCTTTCGTTTGTATTGGGAACGCTCCGGCCGAGCGTTTCTATTTGAGTAAGCAGTTCGATCCAGAAGCGGCGAGTTGCCAGGGTCCGTTTCATGGGATGGGGAACCTCAATCGAGCTATCGAGACACTCAACCGTCTCTATTTGCTGCGAGACTGCAATCCGAAGACGCCAATGATGTTTTCTGACCAAATGCAACTGTTCGATTTGGAGTTAAGAGCAGGTTGTGTTCGGGAGGAAATCGGCACTTGTCTTGCCCCCTGCCTGCGATCTTGTAGCCGGCTGAAATATAGCGAGCAAGTGGAGAAAGCACTTCTTTTTTTGAATGGAACGTCGGTCGAAGTGCTTGCACAAGTAGAGCAACAAATGAACCGTGCAGCGGCTGGACAACATTTTGAGCATGCGGCTCGCATGCGAGACGACCATAAAGTCCTGAAATGGCTGTCGACTCGCTTGGCCAGTTTCAAACGGGCTCGCGAGCAGTACTCTTTTATCTACCCGGTTCGAGGCTGCGACGGTCGTGATATCTGGTATTTGATACGAAAAGGGGGCATCGAACATGCGATCGCTTTACCGAAGAACGCTTCTCAATGGCGAACTGCTCGTTCCGCGTTAACCCGTTGGCACGAGAACAGCGTTTCGGTTGGTTCCGGTTTTTTGCGGTACGAAGAAACGATTGGATTGGTGACCACTTGGTTTCAAAAGAATCGTGAGGAACTGCGTGAAACTCAGTCCGTATCGGAAATCCCGCTGCATTGGAATGAAATGCAAGCCAACTTAAAGCAACGACACCTTACTGTTGGTTAACGCAGGGCCTGAATTTCAGGATCCTCCGAAAACTCTTCTGTCAACGACAGTGCCCATTTTCTAAGGCTATTCCTGGCTTCCGATTCTACCATAGCCTTGAGTTTCGTTAGAGCAGCCTGCGTGCAAACCCCTCGGAGCTTGTTTTTGAAGTCTTTGGTATTTAGTTCCGTGTCGATCGAACCTAGAATCTCAGGAATGCAAAAATACATTTGTTGCACTGCTGCCTCTTGAACGATTGGCCACAGAATTGCAGCGTAAGGCGGGTTCTTAAATGACCATTCGTCCCAAACACTCGCACCATCCGCATTGGTGGATTGCAAGTAACTGAGGAGGATTTTCGGGCCAAGGGTTTGGGAGACTTGTCCGTATTGGACAGAGGATACATGCCAATCTGTTTGATTGCCTGCGGAAAGATGGGTCAATATGTTCTTGCTGCACGGACTTACAGAGGGCGATAATTGGGTTTTGCTGATGCAAATCTTGGTGCCGGGCACGCGTTGGTAACTGAATTCACGTTTTTGAAATAGTTGTGGACAGAACTCTTCACCCGAAATAGAGGAGCTGGTCAAAACGAAAAAGGAGCCTACCAACCCAAAAAGCACCAGGCAAATCAGTCCGATGATCCAATTGTGTCCTTGACGTCGGATCATGGAATTCGCGGTGGGTTTCGAAACAGACATGGCAAAACAAAGTTCTATTTGCAGCAATAAAGCGAAAATCGAAATTGGGTTTGATTTTTTTGGCACTCGGGAAGCAAGTATAATCGTCGCCGACCGTTTTTGGCGAGAGACGTGAGGCAATCCTAGGGCGAACTAGATCCTCACGAATTCCGCTACGGTAGGTCATTATTTGCCGCTATCGTAGCCTAACGTAACCCTATGGGACGAACCAATAAACCATGGCATTGCCGCTTTTCAGAAGAATTCTTTCCATCGGTTCGCTCGTCGGAAAAACACAGATACATCAAAAATCTGGAGTCGGTTGGCGACAACAATGGCGTTTTGCTCAACGCGATTGGAAGCAGCCGATTCGCAAATCGGAGTTGGTTGGGGGGGGAATCGCCTCAAAAACAGATCCTCTTGATTTTGACAACCCATCACCTGAGGTAAAGTGCCGCATTCTGGAGGCCATTCTTTTGATTGCGAGGGAGCCGTTGTCAGCTAGAAGACTGGCAGTATTGGCCGGTTTGGCGGACCCAACCCAAGCGAGAACGTTAGCTCGAAGGCTAAATGAGCAGTACGACTTGCATGGCCATGCGTTCCGGATTGAGGAAATCGCTGGTGGGATGCAGTTATTGTCCCGTCCACAATTTGCATCCTGGCTTCGACGGTTAGACCATATTCCTGGCGAAGAGCTTCTCAGTCAGGGAATGCTCGAAACCTTGGCAATTGTAGCCTATCGGCAACCGCTTCTACGTGCAGAAATCGAAGCAATCCGGGGGGTCGGGTGCGATGAGGTGCTCCGCCAACTAATGCAGCGCGATCTTGTCCGAATTTGTGGCCGTCATGAGGATTTGGGCCGACCGTACCTTTATGGGACGACGAAGCGCTTCTTGCAGCTTTTTGGTCTACAATCTTTGGATTCATTGCCAAGAGCCCAAAAGATTCGGATTGCAGAAGCCGAAATTGCATTCAGACTTGCAGGCAATCCCATGCTAGCGCAAGATATCGATGGAAAAACGGACGTGTTGAACGGTGCCCCCCACTCGACATAAGCTGACCACCATTGACCGACTCGGAACATTGAGTAATCATGCTCCGTTCGATTCCCAATCCTTTCAAATTCCACACCGCGACCATAATGGTAGTGGTCACCGGAATTTTCGATTGGTACCATTGTACAAAATGAATTGCTAATATATCCCGTCCCTATTTTCGTCTGCTCAAAAAAGTAAGGAGTCCATTGTGAAGATGACGCTAGCGGCTACCGAGTTGCATGGATCATTTAAGTCCGAGTTAATGAATTCGAATGTACGATCGATTGAGCGGACCAATACTCCAATTGTGATGGTCGATGAAGAGGAATTCGACGAGGAAGACGATGACTTCGACGACGACGACGAAGATGAGGAGGATGATGAAATAGAAGACGACGAAGTCTTAGAAGACGATGATTTGGATGACGACATTGAGGACGACGAGTTGGACGATGGCGTAAAAGGCAAGAAGTCCAAGAAGAAAGATGACGTTGTCGTGGAAGATGAATGGGAGGAAGTCGGCGATGACGACGAGGATGAGGACGAAGACGAGGACGAAGACGAAGAAGACGAAGACGATTGGGATGATGATGATGACTGGGACGATGACGACGACGACGATGAAGAAGAAGATGACGAAGAAGAAGATTGATCGTCTTTGCCTTAGTTCGCGTTGCAATTAAGATAGATACAAGCCTCGTTGCCCAGACGAGGTTTTTTGTTTTGTCGCGACTTTCCAGAGAGGCTTGATTTCCGTCGATGCCAAACGCAACTTGTTTTTTGGTCGCGTATGCGTTGGTGTTTTGCCTTGAAATGGGCCGATGGGTTGGGTTGTCTCCAAGGGGCAAATCGTGGCTCATGACGTTCCTGGTGGCGATGACGGCCATCGGGCTTCTTACTCATTCTCTCTACTTGTTGGACAGGATTTTCCTGACAGCCGCGTCCGATCAATCCTGGCGTTTGGCATTTTCCTGGCATGACTGGGGAATTCTCACGGCTTGGGCGTTGGCAATCGCGTATGCGACACTCTTATGGAGACGCAGTGAAAGCTGGATCGGCTTGTTCGTTTTGCCTTTGCTTTTAACGCTCATTTGGGCCGCGATCTCCGTTCCAAGCGAACCGCTCAACCAAGTGTCAACGGCTAGCCTTTGGAGAATTGTCCACGGAATCGCCATGACCTTGGGAACAATGCTGGTATCGCTTGGGTTCGCCATGGCCATCATGTACTTGATCAAGGTATGGCGACTCAAAGCTAAGCGGACAACGAAAGGTCTGCTGCGATTGCCGTCTCTCGAATACTTGCAGAGTTTTGGCAGTACTTGCCTGCTTTGCAGTGCTGGCTCAATTGGCTTCGGTGTCATTTCCGGGGTTATCATGAATTTGGTCAAAGACGGTCAAGTGAACTGGACCGATCGAGGGATTGTGTTCTCGGGTGGGCTATTCGTTTGGCTTGCCGTTGCGTCCGCGGTCCAGTGGTATTTTGCCAGACGGGGTCGCGGTCACATCACTGCATGGATGAATATCCTTTCGTTTTTGATCGTTGGAATTGCTCTTTATCTGGTGGTCAGCGCACCCCATGGGCGACGAGACATTCAAGCCCCGTCCATCGACGTGCCCATGACGGAACGGGGTAACGGGGGTGTCGGGTGAAGTTTCGCATGATCGGCTGTAGCCATCACTCCATGCCGCTGGCGATTCGCGAACGACTTTCGTTCACGGACGAGCAATGCCTCACAGCGTTGACGGCATTTCGGGAAAAGTATCCTGACTGCGAATGCGTTTTGCTCAACACATGCAACCGAGTGGAACTCTACGTCGGGAGCGCAATGGAGATCGAATTGCCGTCGACCGCAGAGTTGGTGGAATTCGTTACCAGCTTTCATCATCAACCGTTAAACGAATTTGAACCGCATTTTTTGAAATTGGAAAGCAAACCCGCCGTCGACCACTTATTTTCTGTCGTTAGCAGCATCGATTCCTTGGTTATAGGTGAAACTCAAATCGCAGCCCAAGTGCACGAAGCCTACGAAAGAGCCACCCAGGGGGGCTACACTGGCCCTACCATGCATGCTGCCTTTCAGCACGCCAATCAAGTCGCCAAACGCGTTACCAACGAAACCGAAATTCACCGTCGCCGCATCAGCGTCCCAAGTGTCGCCGTCAGCGAAATCGCTTCCGAATTTTTCGAGCGCTTCGACGACAAACAGATCGTCGTTATTGGAAGCGGTGAGATGGGGGTAGAGACATTGCAGTATCTCAAAAGCGCCGGTGCGACCAAAATCACCATCGTCAATCGTTCGATCGACAATGCACAATTGGTTGCTGAAAAATTCGCAATCAAAGCCATGCCCTGGGAAGCTCTCGATTCGCTTCTGACGGATGCCGATCTTGTTGTGAGTACTACCGGCGCTGCCCATCCCATCATGACGGAAAGTCGATTTCGGCCGATCGCTCATCATCGCAATAAAGGAACGCTATTGATCCTCGACCTAGCGGTTCCTCGAGATTTTGAGGCCGCCATCGGTCGTTTGCCAGGTGTGTATCTCTATTCAGTCGATGATTTGGAAGCGGTTTGTGATCGCAATCGATCCTTTCGCGAACAGCAGTTGCCTAAGGCACAGAAAATCATTCGCGAGGAATCGGATCGGTTGCTTGGGGATTGGAACCATCGATCGTCGGGAGCCACCATTCGGGCATTGCGACAGCAAGCGGAAGAAATGAAAAAATCAGAATTGGCTCGACTGCTTGGCAAACAATCGATGGCATCTTTGACATCCGAAATGCACGCCGAAATTGGAGTTGCTTTTGATCGATTGATCAACAAAATGCTGCATTCGCCATTGCAGTCCATTCGGGATGTCGCTCAAAGCGAACAACGCGACACATTGGTCTCGGCATTGCGGAAACTGTTTCAAATTCGATAGCTTAAAAGTGGGGTAACTTACTCCGCGTGGGTATCCCATGCGAGACAAAGCAAATCGACACAGGGCCAATTCGATTGCCAGCTTGAACTGACGATCACGGGTGAATTATGCGACAGAATCCCATAGATTGTCAAATGTATGGGGCTGCTAAATTGCCTGGACTTGGATATTGTTTAGAGTTTTTTGTCGCCTTTTGCGAATAGGCTGCGAATTTATTTACCCGACGCGTGATCTTGGGCTCTTTGGGAGCGCCGCATGGTTGGATATTGTGGCTGAGCGAGGCCCTCGCTCAGCTTTTGAATCCAACGAGCGAAGGGCCTCGCTCGTCCACAAGCTTCGTAGCAGCACACTTTCGCGGAGCGAAAGGCGACAATGAAGGTATTCGAATGGTAGATATTCGCAGCGAAAAGTGGCTTTGGATCAAAGGTGGTCTGTTTGTCGTCATCAGCCTTTTGTCGGCGGCTTCACCGTTTCGCTATTGGTGATGCTCCTCCATGCGAGATTGCAAGGCCTCCGGCTTAATTTCCCTCAATCCGCAAGCGCATCCGTGAATAGTGTAGCACGGCACTCCGTGCCGTGATGCCGTGCTGCCGCGATGCTCGGCGCAACAGGAATGAACCTTTCTCAAAACAATATGGCCAACAGTAGTAAATTGCTTCCAGACAACGCAATCGCGCGCGATGGCTTGAATCTTGCTATCAAGCACTGGCCTGTACCCAAAGGTATGCCCCCAAACGGTGTGGTATTGATCGTTCATGGCCTTGGCGAGCACGTTGGTCGATACGAGCATGTGGCCCAGCACCTCAATCGCTCAGGTTGGGCCGTTGTGGGGTACGATCAGCGAGGCCATGGGCGATCAGAAGGGGCTCGGGGAGCGATCAAGCAAGACGACGATCTGCTGTTCGACTTGGCCTCGGTGCTAGATACCGTCAACAAGGCCTACGCACATGGACGCTTGGCGGTCTTGGGTCACAGTCTAGGCGGCTTGTTAGCGGCTCGATTTGCGGCAGCCCTTGCAAACCCAGTTGAAAACGTGGCATGGCGCCGCTCGATCGATCTATGCCTCCTTTCGTCTCCCGCGTTGGTGCTCCCGCTAACCGGTATTCAGAAGCTTTCGCTGAAAACAGTCGGACGACTCACACCGAATTTCGCGGTCAGCAACGGCTTAAACCCGAATTGGATCAGTACGGACCCGATGGTCGTGCAAGCGTATAAGAACGATTCGCTGGTGCATGATCGAGTCACTGGCCGACTGACACGCTTCATGCTGGACAGTGGGGAAGTCATTCGCCAACGAGCCTGCCATTGGACGATCCCAACGCTACTGCTGTATTCCGGGACCGACCGATGCGTCAGTCCATTGGGGAGTCGTCAGTTGGCCGCGAATTTGCCTGCCGCATTGATACATGCGAAGGAGTACGAACAGATGTCGCACGAGATTTTTAACGAGCCGGATCGAACGGATGTGCTTCGTGCAATGCAAAATTGGTTATCTCACGCCTAGAACTGGAACCACGGATTGCACGAATGGCACGGATTGCACGAATGGCACGAATCGATTGCGAAACGGGGGTTTCGCTTTCTATCTTCACATCGCCGGCATGTGCTTTTCACCGTGAAACGGTTTGACAACAAAGCCCAGGGTCGCCGCTAAGGCGGCGCACCCTGGGGCCACAACCAAACGATGCGAGGGACCCCAACGGGGTCCAACAATATGGATGGCAATGTCCCTCGTGCCGAGGGGAACATCCCGTCCTATGCGGTCATCCGAGTGTTCAACCCCGTTGGGGTTGGAGTGTTGTGTTCTTCGCGTACCCAGGGTGCGCCGCTTGCGCGGCGACCCTGGGCTTTTATGTTTTACCACTTCGTGGAATTGGAATGGCACAGCTTTAAAACCTACGGCTCGGTGTGCAACGATTTCTAGAACATTCGTACACCAACGGTGAGCAATATGTTTGCGTAGCGTTGCGTATCGCCAGTTTGCACTGTTAAAACATGATCGACTGTCGAGACTCGATTGTAGAACTCCCATTTCTCGATAGGTTCTAGCGCTACGTTGATATCGGCTTTGCGAATGGTTTCGCGGTAATCTGCCCAAACCGGCGGGTCACCATCCAACGCATAGGGTCCACTCGTCTCGGTCATCATCGTTTGAATCGCTTCGACGGAAATCGCCGAGAGCATGGCTTCGAGAACTTGATTGCAGGTGACGAGTCCAGGCATCAGATTCAACGACACCAGTTCACTTCTCGGCCCACGCTTGCTGGAAGCGGGGTAGTTTCCATCGGCGATCAGGATCGTGGCGTGGTGCCCTGCCTCGGCTAAGATTCGCGATATTGCAGGATGGATCAATTGACTGCGAAGCATCAGATTTTTTCGGGTTTGAGGAGTTCTTGTTTGGTAAAATTGCACCGGCATTTTTACCCCGGTGGAATTTGTCTGGCAGTTCGAATTCGGAGGTGACGACCCATGGTTCCGATCGACTCCGTTGTCGACCAATCGACAGCAAAACTGATGGCCTCACTTTCGCCCTCACCAACAACCGACACCCTGTTATTCAAAAAGTTGATGACCAATAGCACGTCGAGGGGTGAAACCGTTTGGTCGTCGTCGGTATCGATATAGATAAGTGGGATCGGGACAGTCGCCGTGAACAGATTTTGGCTTAGGTTTGAATTGAGGTAGTTGACGATTGCCAATACATCGAGCGGCGAAATTCCCTGGTCACCATCCACATTCAACGGCGAAGCATAGTTGTGCCACTTGGAATCGTTGTCCAGCAAACTGAGATCGAAGCTTTGCATGGCTGGTTCACCGGACCGGGTTCTTGCAACGACTCGAACGTGCTGAACAGATTCAAAAATCGTATCATCGACGCTGGAAATGACAAATTGTATTCGAGGTTGTCCCGCGAGAATGGTTACTTGAGCGGGAAATGCAATTTGTGCCGATGCGCTCGAACTTAAGTCGACAATTAAATCGGAACTGGAACTGGAATCGGATACAGGACGACCGATCGTTACCATCGTGCCGGAATTACCCTCGCGTAAGGTGGATGTATCAACCAAAACTGGCAGGAGAAGATTAACGGATCTAGGAGGCGAAAACTCGGATTGACTTCCGTTGCCGTTTCTAGCTGTTGCATAGATTTTTGCATCGGTTGGGAGTGCGGAGAACAGTTCGTATCTCCAAGGAACAGTGCCACTGCTATTCGTTAAGACCGGGAAAGTTCCTAAAAAGCGACGGCCAAAGACTCCAGGCACTTCGCTGTACAGATCCACGTGAAATAGGGTATTGGCAGTACTTTCCAACATGCCAGAAATTTGCACGCGGCTGCTTGAGTTGGCCACGAAGTCGATGGTCGGATAGTTCTGCAACTGGTTAGGTCCAGAATCTTGATCGTTAGCATCATTGAGCGTTGGTCCGTCCCCGCCCAGATCTATTTCAATCACCGAATGATTCGCAATTGCATTCCGGGAAAAAGAATTGCCAGTCGAGAGCAAGTGGGACACTTGAATTCCAACCCTTCCGTTCCCAATAATGCTGTTGGATGTTTCGGCCGTTCCGTCTCCAATCTTGTTGTTGCTCGCTTCGAAAATACTGATACCACCCTCCGAATTTCCTAGGGAGTGCAGTCCATCCCCTACTGGGCCTATCCAATTGCCGACGATGGAATTGCCATTCGAGTTTGAATAGATATCGACGCCCCAACCAATATTGCCACTTACAATATTGCGCATCACCGGAGTCGATCCCCCAATGGTATTTCTATTCGCTTGATTGTAAAGCATCACACCGTTGCGTCGATTTGGAATCGATGCCAATCCAACCGCATTGGTACCGATATAGTTTCCTGAAACTTGGTTGCTGTCTGATTGAATGCCACCTATAGAGACGCCTTGAAGAACGTTTCCTGAGATAATGTTTCGTTCGGCTTCATCAGAAATCCCATCGCCGTTGGTGCCGATTCGATTGAGTTGAGATCCTTGGGCGATCCAAATGCCAGAATGGTTGTTAGCCACGGCTCGAGTGCCATCGGCAGAAAGTCCAATTAGATTGCCGGCAACTCGACTATAGTCGGCGTTGGACAGCCAGATGCCGTTTTTGGTGTTACCAGAAATGACGTTACCTTCAAAAAGATCCGATTTTCCATCGCCGTCAGTACCTATGAGAGTAAAAAAGCTACCCGTTACCAAGATTCCGTCGATGGCATTGGGGACCGCCGTCAGTCCGTCTGACGCAATACCGACAAAGTTGCTTGAGATTCGGGTGAATTGGCTCTCGTAGACGGCGATTCCGAACTTGCCGTTGCCACTGACCACATTCCTAGCCGCCTCAGGAACCAATGTGGCCACTCCTGAACCGATCACAGTCTTCCCGGATCCACCATCGACTAGGATACCTTCGTTGCCGTTTGGAAGTTTTCCAATCCCATCGACGCCGATACCTATCCAATTTCCCGCGATTTGACTGTCTGAGCTCCTCAAAACTCGAATGCCTGACTTGACGTTTCCTGCAATGACGTTTCGTTCGCGGGCATCGTTGATACCGTCGGCGTTCGATCCGATTCGGTTTTCCGTGGCGTTGTCGTCAAGGAGAATTCCGCCTTCGTTGTTGGCCAATGCAGCATTGCCCGTATTATTCACGCCGACCCAGTTACCGGCCACGGTATTTCGATTTGAGCCGGTGATGCGAATGCCATCTAGGCCATTTCCTGAAACTAGATTACCCTTTCTGGGGTCGTCTGCATCGATTCCGTCAGCACCTACAATGCTATTGCGGGAGGAGCCAGCCAAAACCAATCCCACCAGCAGATTGGGAACCGCCGAGAGTCCGTTGGCGTCGGTTCCGATGCGATTGCCTTGAATCCAATTGGAATGGGATAAACTCCCCCAAATACGAACGCCCTCCCAACCATTTCCAGAGGTGAGATTTCCAACTCCGGGACCCCCTATTCGGTTGTTGTCTGAGTTGAGGACCTGTATCCCAGATTGCCCGTTCCCTTTAGCGAGTTGTCCAGATAAATCCGTGCCAACGTAGTTCGACTCGATGCGATTTCCACCTGGCCCCTCAATAAGGATGCCACATCCTGGAAACTGATTGATGACCAAGCCTCGTACATCACTGAGTCCGGCTTTTAGGAGCAGACCATTCTCACCATTGGACAGCTGTTTTCCACTTAGCTCGACAATGGGTGTTCCGGCATATCCGGGCTGTGTAGTTGCATCGATGGTGACAGGATCGGTGATCGGAGGTAGGCCGGACCTGGGTTCAATCGTCTTCGATATGCTCGAAATCGAAAATGCGATTGTGTCCCGCACTGGCGAAGCGTTGGAATCCAAGATCGCTTGTCGGAGGGAACCCGTGCCTGAATCTGCCGTGTTGGAAACAACGTAGGTGGCTAATAACCGTCGTTCCTCAAGTGTCTCAAATCGCAAGCGACGTCGATTTCGGAGCGTTTTCTTTGTCATATTATCTATTCGCGAACGGCTCAATCCAAAAAGAATGAAGTTATGAAGAGTAGAGTTTAATTCCGACCAAACACCGAACAAGGGACTGCCTCGTCCACTTTGTCGCCTTTTGCTCCGCAAAAGTGCGTTAACGAAGCGCACTTTCGCGGAGCGAAAGGCGACAATAATAGATTCCCAGCCTTGGAGCGAAGGGGGATTCCGGATTTAGTCTGGCTAGGTGTACATGATGGCTACCATTCTCCCTTGCGATCGAATTTCTTTTGGGCTGCTTGCCGAAAATCAGAGCCTGCTTTGGCCAATTTTTCCAGCGTTTCGGCTTGACCTGCTTGACTGGAGTCGCGGGCGGCGGCAATGACCGTGTTGCATTCGTTCCCATCCATAAAAATGGCTGCATCCAGCAGCTTGGCTTCGTCCTCCGCTGGAACGACCAAGAAACCATGTTTATCTGCATGGATGAGTTGTCCCGGTCGTACGATTCGCCCAAAGACCTCGACTTCGCAACCCCATTGGACAGGGGTAACATGCGCATGACCAACACAGAGTCTCCTCGCGATGGCTTTGAAACCTGCATTCGTCATTTCATCCAGATCGCGAATCGCACCATCGGTTATGGTACCCACACATCCTAGAGAGCGATGCGCGTTGCTGTTGACTTCGCCCCAAAACGAGCCGATCACACGCGGCTTGTCCAGATCCTGAATCACCACAATTTTTGGGCCAGGTTGCTCCGATACATACCTTCGATACTCGGCCCATGCGTTCGGTTGCGATTTATGAGCCCGGTTGGAAGGTTCCACGATTAGGGTTACGGCGTACCCGACCATGGGCCCCATTTGCGGCATGAAGTCGCGAGTTTCTTCGAGATTGAACGCATCCGCCGCCACATCGGATTGGGTGATCTGCTCCCAACCGTTGTAGATAGTCGGCGTATTCCATCGTTTGAGTTTAAGTAGATCAGAATGAGGAAGTGCCATGAGTTTAGGTCCATTGAAACGAGGGGAGATTCACAAGCGTGCGACTATGCTAAACTATACCGCTCGTTCCCCTGTCCCGAATCCCTCCCGGCAGAGATCCTAACTCGATGGCTTCCTCCCGATTCCAGGTTGTTGTTTCCGACTTCATTACGGATTCACTTCAAACGGAACGACAAATTATCGGCGATATTGCCGATGTGACGGCTTTGAACGCCCGTAGTGAGAGCGAACTAATGGGGCGAATTGAGCAGGCCGATGCAATCATGCTGTATCACAATCTTGCGATTGGACGATCGACTATCGAACGATTGGCACGCTGCCAATTGATTGTGCGTTGCGGCGTAGGGTTCGATAATGTGGATCATGTCTATGCGCGCTCACGAGGCATTGCAGTTGCTAACGTCCCGGACTATGGAACCGAGGAAGTTGCCGATTCTGCCATCGGAATGATGTTAGCATTGACTCGCGGAATCAATTTCTTCAACGTTCGAATGCGAGAAACTCCGGATCCGTGGATGTATTCGACTGCTGGCAAGCTATTTCGCCTTCGAGGACGCACGTTTGGCATTTTAGGTCTCGGTAGAATTGGGAGTGCAACCGCACTTCGCGCCAAAGCACTGGGGATGGATACCATTTTCTATGACCCCTACAAGCAAGATGGGTACGACAAAGCGCTTGGTATTCGACGTGTCGAATCGCTAGGCGAATTGTTGGAGAGTTCGTTTGTCTTGAGTATGCATTGTCCGAACACACCCGAGACGAAGCACATTATCGATGCCAAAGCTCTTAAGAAAATGCCGGACGGAAGCTACTTGATCAATACCGCGCGCGGGGCGGTTGTGGATGTAACTGCCATCCCTGACGCGATTGCCAGCGGGAAGCTTGCGGGTGCTGCGATTGACGTGTTAGTGGACGAACCGCCTGCGAGGGACAATGGTTTGCTAGCCGCTTGGAGAGATCCAAAGCATCCTGCGTACACCCGATTGATCGTCAATCCCCATTCGGCTTTCTATTCCGAAGAAGGACTCGCGGACATGCGAATCAAAGGCTCACAAGCCTGCCGCAATGTGTTGCTCGGAATACCACTTAGAAACATCGTCAACTGACTTGTGTAGGGAGGTCTCACGACCTCTGCCACGATCGCTCGCGCCAATTGGCTCGTGTTTTGTAATTCCTCTAGCCTAAAACAGCAAGGCACAACTTTTCCATGCAAGCCTCAGGAACACGAGTCAAGCGTCCATTGGGCCGTCTGGAGGTGTTGGCGTTTGCCTGCACGCTTTCGATGATTACGTACTTGGACCGCGTTTGCTTTGGTGCAGCAGTACCGTTCCTCATCCGAGACTTGGGACTAAAGGATATCAGCGATCTCAAGTGGGCTTTCACGGCGTTTTCCATCGCCTATGCAACTTTTGAAGTACCCAGCGGTTGGTTGGGGGACGCATTTGGGCCTCGACGAACGCTGCTACGCATTGTGATTGGCTGGTCCATCTTTACGGCATTAACGGGCTTAGTTGGATTGAAGGTCGGCGCGTTTACCTTTGGTGGACTTGGACTGTTGTGCCTCGTGCGGTTCCTGTTTGGAATAGGCGAAGCAGGCGCTTATCCAAACTTGGCTCGCGTCGTTGCCAACTGGTTTCCGTTCGAGGAACGCGGGCGGGCGAAAGGTTGGATCTGGATGTCTGGCCGATTCATGGGTGGAATAACACCCCTGATTTGGACCCTTTTGGTTATTGGGTCTACGTACACTGCACCCCTCCTTTCGTGGCGAGGTGCGTTCGTGCTTTTCGGTAGCATTGGTCTGGTTTGGTGCATTGCATTTGCAAGACGTTTTAAGGACCACCCCATTGAGGCGACATCGCATCCCGTTCCCCTTGCGACCAAGGAAGTTCATGCACTTCCATGGAAACTGCTTTTGACCAATCGAAGCACTTGGTTGCTCGGACTGATGTATGCCTGCGCGAGCTTTTCATGGTACTTCAATATCACCTACTTCCCGTCGTACTTGGAAACGCGACATGGTCTTGAAGCCAACAGTATCTGGGGTTCGATCTTGAAAGGTGGGCCATTGCTACTCGGTGGATTCGGATGTTTATTAGGTGGTTACTGGACCGACTTCTTGACACGACGGTTTCGTAGTCGTAGCTGGGCTCGTCGCATCCCTGCGATGATTGGACATGGACTTTGTGGTTGTTGTTACTTAGCCGCGATCTACGCTAATTCACCTTGGACAGCAGCATTGGCGATATCGCTAGCGGCATTCTCCAACGATTTGATGATGGGTGCGGCATGGGCAACCTGCCAGGATATCGGTCAACGCCATACAGCGGTGGTGGCTGGTTGGATGAATATGCTCGGTAATTTAGGAGGAGCAATCTCTGGCTGGACGATTGGAACGATTCTTGAAGTGTTCATTGCACGTCGGGCTGCGGCTGATCAAGTGGAGGTGGCTTTTATTGCCAAAGTCGCCAAACAAGCGGCCTTGACGCAGGGCTATGACTTTACGCTTGTTGCGTTTATTGTGGTGTCGTTTGTGGCGGTGCTGGCTTGGTTGCCGATTGATGCGGAACAGCCGCTTGAACGAACGCGGTAGAGCGTAGGCGATGTCGCTCCGCGACTCGCGGTCAGTGTAGATGGAACCTGATTTCCTCTCCAATCCTCCTTTGACGTCGCCTGCTAGCAGTATGAACAAACGATTCGAGCGGGGATTGGGCTGACATTTTTGGGGAAATACTCGTAGGATGTGACCGCATGATGCTCGATTCGAAGACTCTCCTGACCACCGCTTGTTTCCTTTCTTTTTTCGCGTTCGGTTTTATTGACAATCTGAAGGGACCCATCTTGCCGGAACTGATACGGACGGAGCATTTCAGTCTTAGCCAGGGTGGAACGCTCTTCTTTGGAGCCTACGTCGGCTTCATCGTGGCGACGTTGCTCACAGGTGTTATTGCCGATATCGTCGGCAATCGCCGCGTGCTTTTGCTCGCTGGCCTATTCTTGTGTTTTGGACTGGTAGGCGTCAGTTTGGTGAACACCTTTGCTCCTTTGATTTTATGGCTGGGCTTAGTAGGCTTGGGATTGGGCGCGATCGAAGTTGGGGCAAATGGACTAATCGTCGAACTGCATCCCGATAATCCTGGGCGCTACCTCAACTTGTTGGCAACTTTTCATGGCGCGGGTTCGTTTCTGGTACCACTGTATGTGGCTTGGCTGATCAACTGGGGAGCCACATGGCAAAACATTTTTCTGTCCGTTGTGTGGTTGTCCGGTATATTGACGATTGCCTTTGTCATCGTTCCAAATGGTAAAGTAGCAGAATCCGATGTCAAAGCGGGATGGAATTTTCAGGAGTTACTTCGCATCGGTTTCGCAGGTCAGATGGGCTGGTACTATTTGCTAATCAGTTCTTATGTGGCGGTCGAATTAGGTCTTGCGGCTTGGCTAATGGAGTATTTGCAACAGGTTCGAGGCCAGACAGTAACTCAAAGTTCGTTCTACCTCTCTGGCTTTTTTGTGATGATCATGCTAGGGCGTTTCTTTGGAAGTTTCGTTGTGGAGAAACTCGGTTATCTCCGTGTAGTGGGGTTGGCATTGGTTGGTGGAGCGGTTTGTTTGATCGCTGGGATCTTAGGGCCAACTGCGATTCTACTTGCTTTGCCTATTTCTGGCGGGTTCTTTTCAATCGTGTTTCCTACCGTGACTGCAACCGTCACAGGCATGCACAAAGAAAACGTCGGCACAATACTGGGAATACTCTTTACCTTTGGCGGAATTGGCGGCGCTATGGGGCCATGGACGATTGGATTGGTCAGTCAGTCGCTAGGATTGAAGGCGGGCCTTTGTGTTACCATCGGTTTTTGCTTTGTTTCCATCTTTGCGCTGATGATGCTCAACGCGATGCAGGGAAAGCGCATGCGGACTGTTTCGGTTGTTTAAACTGCGATCTCAGTCGAAACGATTGGCTGAGGCCCATAGCCACTATCGTTCAGTTGCATGACCCTCGGTGAAATTCGAGCAAAGGGGCGGCTTGGGCATGCCTGCAAATCCACTGCGTGGTAAATGATTGCACCCTTCTTTGCTGTCTTGAGAATGGCAGATTCCAACTCATCGGAAGGCATTGGATTATAGAAATAAATGACATCGTATTCCTCGTAGTCAGGGAAATGGATCCCGTCTTGACAGTAGATGCGATTCGCCCCGACACACTCGCGCGCAATCTGTGCGTATTTCGGGTTGATCTCCAAACCGTAGGCGTCGAATCCAATTGCTTGCGCAATCCAAACTTTGTTGCCTAAACCGCATCCGACATCAAGGAAGCGGCGACCGTTACCGCATCGTCGCAGAATCAACCTAAGATTCTCAATGAATTTGAGAACAGAGAAACTAGCATTCGGATGGTAATTGAGATCGCCATCCGACAGCACTTGTCCCATCGCAAACTCAAGGGAGTAATAGAGCCGGAACAATATCGCGAGGTCCTCATGGCCCACTTTTTTTACGCGTTCTAGATCGAGGTGAACATTTCTGGCTACCTCAGAATGACGAAACGAACGGAATTTACTCATTTTATGGGACTGGAATCACTTCATTGGTATTAACGGAAATTGAGGGCGAGGGCTCAGAGTGTACCCTTTCAACCAGCCCGCCGACTGGCCTTTTGATCGATTGGTCATTACTTCCGGCTCTTCAATGCGGAAAAATGGGTGTGCCGTTGCGATCTTGCAAAGAAAATGCGGCTTTTGCAGGCAAACGATTTTAACTCGGCGGGTGAAATGCCCCCGAGTTTTACTCGGGGGATATTTACCATCCCTCCTAGCCCTCTGTTACAGCTA
>JANPNA010000032.1:0-3802 GCA_031427235.1 Pirellula sp. | reverse complement strand
AGCGAATGATCACATCACGTAGCGCAGACAGATTTCAATCCCCGACAGAAGTAATTAAAGCTTTACAGTACGCGCAAGACGTCTTGCTTGGATTGATTGAAGACAAAGATTTCCCAACCATAAAGAATGTATCGGTGTCGCGGCCGTCGCAGGCAGATCAAGATCAACAGTCCGCCAGAGACTCAATCAAGAATTTTTTTCTGGAAGAGAATGCCAATAAGCAGTCGTTTGATTTTAGTGCTCCATTAAAATCAACCAAAGCAAAGTTGAAGAGGAAGGAAAGGCGAAGCAATTTGCCCACGATCATAGGCTCAATTTTACCTATACTTGTAATAGCCGTCGCGATTTATTTTAAGCCGATAAACGAATGGTCCAACTTGCTTAACCGCACGATTTCGAGTTCACCGATTTTCGAGTCCTCAATCATTTTAGTTGATCTCCCAACGGACATCATGGTATATATCGATGGGCATCCGGCGAAGTTTCAAAGGCCAAAAGCAGGGGCACCGCCAGAGATCGCTGCGTCTCCAGGAACATATAAACTTTCATTTAGACGAAACTCCCAGGAAATATTTTACAAGACAGTAACATTGCCTGGGGGAATGGCCCAGTATTCTTTGGATTGTGCAGATTTACGCTTCAAATTGAGCGGAGCGGGTTCAACTTCAACTGACGGATCTCAAAAGTTCCGGCCAGAGAAAACACCGGCGACAGGAAAACCTGCGGTTAGTGAATGGGCGAATGAGATTATTATTGAAAGCAAATACGTTGAGGCTGTTAACCAATTGGGTAATTCCAAGGATTCAATATCCGAAGAACTGAGTTCTTGGCTTCAACAAGTGGAATCCATGAGCAAGAAATTCGAATCAGTTCAATTGCTTCTGACAGCAGAAAAATTGATTCGACGTTACAGGACTGCAATTCAACATGCTTCGGTAAATGCGAAACTTGCTGGTCAACTCAAACTGTTCCGCGAGGCGGAAGAATTCGATCGAGATATAGCGACAGTAACTCGCACGGCGGCGCTGCCACAAATTGCTTCAGTTGTCGAGTCGGATGCGGATTCAATTGACCTCAAGTACCGTGGTAAGGATTTGCGAGTCAGATTGAATGCCCTTCCATTTCCAATCAATCGAGCCCTTCTCGACTTGGTAATTGATAAAAGTGATCCGGAAAAGCATCTTTTAGAACATACAGGATGCGTTATTTCCAATGCGTCCAATTCTGGAGACGTTGAAAGATCCCTCACGCAGTTGGCCGAGCAATCGAAAAGCATGTTTGGCAAGGACCTAACACCAGTTTTTAGAGAAATTCGAAAATCCATTTTGAAAAGCGTGGTGCAGTCGGGCATTGCTGGTGGTTCCGAGGTGGACATTTCAGAAATGTTTAGTCTTTATTGCGTAAATCGAGAGTTGCTCAGCGAAGACGCAACGATTAGGCAAATGCATTTTCTAGCCGACGGTCGCCTTACGACATTGCACGGCTCGGCAACAGCGAAAATTCGAAATTGGAATACGCTAACGGGTGAATACGAATTGGTCAAAACCAGACCTGTACGTATCGTTCACTACGAGGTGTCACCAAATGGCAAAATCGTTGCAGCCCTTTCGGAAATCGCAGGTAAAGGATTTGAATTGACTGTGATCATCGAAAAGACCAAAACATTGCTCCTGCAATCCCAACCGGACCTTGCAGAGGCGATTGGGATTTACTTCTCTGCCGATAACAAAGGACTCGCGACCGTAGACGGACTTGGTCGATTCGAACGTTGGAACTTACAAAGCAATAAAAAAGTATTTCAAACATCTTCAAAGTTCCCGTTAGCTAAATCGGCACTATCCGCCATGTGTCTCTCGCCAGCATTGGACCTAGTTGTGCAAGCAAATAAAGAGAACCGTATTCAAGTTTGGCAATCGAAGGATGGCGAAAAAGTGGCGGAAAGCGACGTGACAGGGCAAAACATGGGCGACAACAGTGCTATTGTCCACATGCAGTTTGATGTAACTGGCAATGGTTTGCTCGTGTTTAGAAACAATGACAAAATCGAATATTTAGACATTACCACTCTTAAATTGAAGCAAGCAATTAAGACGGAATTTTGGGGAATCCGATCCGCATACCAAAGTGAAAATGGAGCGTATCTGGTACTTCTTGGATCGGGAAATCGAGTTGGCGTATTCGATGCGAAACAAGTCTCATTTTACGATCAATGGGTACATCAATCTCTGCACAATGCGGTTTGCGCGACCATTAGTAATAGTGCTGATCAAGTTGCAATCGGTTATGATAATGGCTCGATTACAACTTGGAAAAAGGTGCAAGATTGAGCAGTCATCCCATGAACGAGAGACATTCCGAACCGATTGAGCCGTTTCGTCCAAGTATCCGTCCTTCGATGGCTATTCTGACAATCTACGACGATGGTGTTAGTGAGGGTGAAGTCGTTCGAATACGTCGCGATATTACAGTTGTCGGTCGCGATCGTGGTCATATTCGTATCCAACATGATCCTGGAATTTCGTCGCCACACGTTAAGATTACAAGATCAGTCAAAAACGAACAAAATCAATGGCGACTTGAAGACTTACAGAGTGAAACAGGACTTTGGATTCGAGTCCGAAAAACGGAGTTGAGGGATGGAATTGAGTTTACGGTTGGGCGCTGCAAATTCCGCTTCAAAGCGGCGATTGCTTCTCTAGACTCAAACTCTGACCTTGAACGCCGGATTCTCGGCGGTAGTATTCCAGGAAATACGCAGTTCGATCGATCTGCTGCGAATGACGTTGATTGTGCGTATGCAAGCATCGAATCGACATGCAATTCAAATCCTTTGATGGTAACTGCTCCTCGATTGCATTTGATCGATGGTGAGTACTGGATCGGACGCGATCCAACGTGTGCATTTCCGATCGCGAACGATACCTTTCTTGCAATGCATCATGTTCGAATCCATTTTGAACATGAAAAGTGGTTTGCTGAGACTCGTGGAACTCCAAATGGCATGTGGATTCGTGTTGAGGGGCTTAATGTCCACAAGTCCTGTGCATTTCAACTCGGCGAACAACGGTTTCATCTGAATTGTAATTTGGTCGATGTATAGTGACAACTGTTTTTCCCCACATGGCGGCTACTACAAATCCCCGGTCCGGCCGGAAACGTGAATGCATCCGGGGTAGATCCACTTTCAACAAGATGATTGACGTTTTCAAGAAATTTTGTCGAATGAACATTTTCCGAACCAAATGATTTCCGACCCAAACATTTTAGGTTGCGTTGATGGCAAAAGACGATGACGACGACGATAACTTGCCACCGTTGGCCGAGAATACCTGTCTAGCGACAATTAGAATCCCTGAGCCGCATTGACTCACTTAAAGCGCTACCGAACGATAGTGGTTGCCTCAACCGAAATGTTACCGAAATTCCTTGCCTGCAAAAAAGAAGAAGCAATTTCCGGGACTTTTGTGACGCTTTGGAAGGCGACCAAATATCGATTTCGATAGGAAATTGATGCGTCCAGTAGTAGCAGCAAAATGGCACCTAAAGAAGAAAGTTACTTTGCTCCGCTCAACGTGGTTTTGGCACGCTCTTCCATCAAGCGGATTTCGGTAGCGCCTACCGTTGAGGCAACACGAAGTCGGAATCTAATTGTCGCCGAACATTGGACCAAACGCGACTTGGACCGAGTCGACGCGACCACCAAACTTACCTATGGAGCGCTGCTTGAACAAGAACGAAGGATCTTTCGATCGCTACCGGTAACTCCGTTCATGGCGTGTACAACTCAGTCGCTTCGAGTGGA
>JANPNA010000031.1:0-48255 GCA_031427235.1 Pirellula sp. | reverse complement strand
ATGGAATCACTTTGTAGGGTAGGTAGACGGTCAGATCCAACTTATTCCGAGCCCAGTCGCCAGCGTTGAATACCACGTTGTTACCAAGCTGCATCCATGCAGCGGAAAAGGTGGAGTCCGAAGCCACTAATCTTCCACCATCATTCACCGTGAAGTTCGTTCTGTCGCTGTAGTTACCACTCTTGTTGAATGTCGCGCCGGTTGCTGTTACAACACCCAGATTACTCACAATGAACTGCGATGACGTGTTGTAGACGGTTTGCCACAACGTCAAACTCGAACCCGTACCAAAATTCGCTGCACCAGCCACCGTTAACGCTGAATTGGTCGCCACCCACGTCTTGACGTTTGGCAGGACATTCAAAGTCGCGCCCGTCGACACGGTGAAGTTGCCATTGAAGACGTAACTCAGCTTGGCCGTTGTCTCAGTGCCAATTGCTCGTAGATCCAGTGCTCCGGATGGCAATGTGCCAGCGTTGATGTAGATATCTTGAAAACGTGCATTGTCACTACCACCTCCAGCAGCGGAAAGAAATGGAATGACCTTGTAAGGAAGATAAACGTTAGAATCCAACTTGTTCCGAGCCCAGTCGCCAGCGTTGAATACTACATTGTTGCCAAGCTGGATCGAACCAACGGAAAAGGTCGAGTCCGAAGCTACCAGCCTGCCGCCGCCGTTGACAATGATATTCGTGTTTTCGCTATAGTTCCCAGACTTCGTGAACAACGCACCAGTTGCCGTGACAACACCTAGATTACTTACAATCAACTGCGATGACGTGTTGTAGGCTGTCTGTTTTAGTATCAGACTTGAACTCACGCCAAAGTTTGCGGATCCTGCTATTGTAAGCGCGCTGTTTGTGCTAACGATGATGGATGCGTTGCTGGCTACATTTAGGTTTGCACCGTTTGCAATTGTCAAGTCTCCAAACGTCGCGCCAACTGTTACATTAGCTGTTCCAACCGCGAGTCCACTGCTATTTAGCGTTCCACCCGAGATATTGAAGGCACCAGCCAGTTGCGAGATCGTAGTCGCGCTGAAAGTTCCTCCCGAGAGGGAAAAGTTTTCACGGATCGACAAGCTTTTTACTGCGATCGTTCCCGTATTGAACGTGATAGTAGGCGTCCCCGCTAAATCGGGAATCACGACATCATCACCGGTTGCCGGTACAACACTCCCTACCCAGTTGCTGGGTGCATTCCAGTTACCGCCCGCAGCGTTGCTCCACGTGATCGTCGCAAGCAGCGCTCGTTCTTCGAGTCGTTCGATCCTAATCAAACGACGATTGCTTAGTCGTCGTGCGGATTTTGACTTGCGACTTCTCTTGAGTTGTAGAAGCGTTTGCCACAGAGTGGTTCGTTTCGAATTGGGCATGGTCAGATTGTTCGGGCGGAGTACACGGAATCGAAAGTCTCGCTAGTATAAACAAACTTATGTGATTGTACAATTCAACGCAGCGGAGGTTTGTTTACCAAACACCCGTTATTTAGGTGTTTCCACGGACGCGGCACAGTTCTAGGGCGACAAAGCCGCAAGTCGCAAAAGCCCCAGCAAGATAGGCTCCTGCAACTGCCGACGACAACATGCCAGTCGTTAAACCGGTCACTCCCGCCGCCGTAGCTGTACAACAATGCGTTGCAAGGATCCGGAACGAGGATACTACTTGTGTATCCAATCGCCACCTCCGGCGGGTTGGGCTAATTCCTGCCAGGGGCGCAATAGACGGCTCTGTCGAGACCGTTTCTGTTGCGGTCAACATGGTCGATTCCCTTCTAAGTGGTATGGGCATGATTGAAGACGACCAACAAGCTTAGTCGCCATCCACAATGAGAAGGCGTTCAAGTTTAGAAGCCCTGCCTAGCGGCGATTCGCGATTGGCCACAATCGACAGAGAGATTGAAACGTTGTCCGAAGAATTCACCCGATACTATTCGCTAAAACCTGGTTCGCATTGGATAGGCTACAGAAGCGATTTCAAGATGCCGCCGCGGATGGAAATCAATCCTGCCAAAATCGGGCAGATAGGTATGTTTCCCAAAGTTCAAGATAATCCAGTCAAGGCGGATTTCGAATTGAAGATCGGGCAGCGAAAAGGGCGCCGTTTTACTGGCCTCATTTCACAGTTCGATCGGAGTTTTCAAGCTCAGGTGGAAGGAACTTACGATGGCATCCATTTGGAAATGAAGATGGTGAAGATGAAGCGAAGCGCAGAAAGATATTTTGAGTACGCTGGCGAATTGGTGGGAGTGGCCGGATTGCTAAACATGCAAGGTATCAAAACCAACAATGCTGCCACCGTTGGAATGATCCAATTGACTCTGAACTAGTCGTCACTAGTCGAGAGTGATAGTGGGAATCGACGCAATGCCCGCTGACAAACGGTGCTACGATGGTCCTATTAAGCCAGCGACTTCTAACTGCATCTTTTTTGTGATCCGCGATTTTGCCAGTAACACAACGTTGTCCGATACACCGAGTTCTTTGGCGACCAATTGGACCGGTTTTCCATCGAGGACGTGTGCTTGAAAGGCTCGCCAATGTATCGGGTTCACATCCTGCCGCACTATTTCTACGACGCGACGGAGCACCTCTTTGTCATGTTCAGTATCCCATCGCTGCGCAGCCACGCTTGCGGGGTCCGAGAGTTCGTCGAGTTGCGCTTCGATGTTGGGAGAATCTCCCATTGGAATCGGCTGCGATTTCAGTTTGATTTCGAGACGCAATGCGTTCCAGTAAACTAACGGAAGTGTCGAGCATGTGGAACCAGCTTTCTTCAGTAGACGTCGAATGCAAAAAAGTGGCGTTGGAGGATCGCCTTCCATACGGGCTCGTCCCGATGGAGGCCGCAATTGGCAACTACTCCCAATGTATCCCCAATCCGCCTGTTCGCTCTCCGTCGAGTTTGTCTCGGCGGAAGCAACGTTTCTCGGGGCGAGGCGCTGCTTCCGCCGATATGAAACCGAGTGTAGCACAAGACATCAAGCATACCAACGATTTCAAACCCTGTGCTAAGGCGAGCGGCGATGTGAAAACTACCAATCATAACCCGATACGTAAGTGTGGGACCTGCGAAATTGTCCCTCGCTTACACTTCGGGTTGGATAATCCACTCTGCCGCTCGCTTAAAAGGCTAATAGGTCAGGCTGGTGCTGAGATAGAAATTAGCTCCAGGCTGGAAGACGCTGAGTCCGCTTTGCGTTCGATAGTCAAAGTGCTCTCGATAGTGCCGATCGAAGATATTTTCCACGCCGGTTGAAATGACCAGACGATCATGGATAGCAGGGCGAAACACTGAGCGAAGATCCCACGTCGAAAATCCAGCCGTCGCGGATTCTAGCAGGCTGGCTGCGACTCGCTTTTGTCGATTGACAATGCGGGTCGACATCTCAATGCTCCATCGCTTGTTTGGCGAAGTGTCATGAAATCGCAGGCCCAAGCGTGTATCGAGTGGTGGGATGTTAGGGAGTGCTTCGGAACTCGCACCTGCCACCCCGCTGGCCGCGCCGCGAACTTGTGTTGGGTCCTTTTGACTTGCATTGCCCTGCGATCCATTGGTCGTGGCAAAACTCCCGTTCCGCGTTCGATCGATTCCATCGACAAATCGAAGATTGGCAAACGGACTGATCGGAGCTTTTGGAAAGAGCTCGCTAAACGCTTCCGCACCCGTTAGCGTGGCCAAGTCCGTATTGACGTACCGCAAGCTTACTTGCCGAGCGTCCGCATCGGGTGGAAAGTTGGTCGTTTGCGTGTTCTCGAAGGTAAGGTAGTCAAAAGCCCAAGCGTGATAACCTCGAATCCCCGCGTTCATAGCTTGTGCTCGGTATTCGTACCCGAGATCAAACTGCAATAGTTTCTCTTTTTTGAGGGTCGGGTCTCCCGTCACATTGTTTAGTCCATTTTGCAACAGAAGCATAAAAGGCTGAGCCGCATACAGCTCGGTGAGTGTTGGAGCTCGCTCCGCATACCCAAGGCTCATCGTCCCGGTTTCTTCCTCGCTGAGTGTTTGCTTCAACGACATGAAACCGCTTAGCAAATTGAAATCGCGGTCGAATCGGTTTGTACCAACTACTTCCGCATAAGTTGTCGGATTGAAATCGAGCCCAACCGCTGCCAGTTTCCCTGGATCGTCAGTGATGTCTGAGGCGGCATAATCAACTCGACCACCCATTTTTACCATGGTTCGATCGCCAACTTCCTCTTCGTATTCTGCAAATAGGCCTGGATTAACAATGTACGATTTAGGGATCGGTGAATTGCGATTGGGCAGAAAGAACGTCGGCAAGCCGAGCGTCAAACTGTTTGAGATTTCGTTGAGCTCTTGCTTGATGAATCGCAGATCGTGCCCAATCGAAAATTTGAAGGAATCTAGCTCACTACCACCAACCACGAACGCTTGCCTGTATCCCGTCGACATGGAATCCACATCGGTGAATCCCTCGTACGCAATCAAATCGAGTACAGGAAAGAAAGGTCGCTTTCGAGAGTTTTGCGCGTTGCCTTCGAATCGTGTGCGGTTGTACCAAACATCGGTTTGAACACGATCAAACAATCCATCGCGCTTTCGTGTGTGCGTGACTTCGTAGCCGTCGGTTACCAAGAAGTCGATATCGAAAACATACCCCGGAAAAACGAGATCGGTTTGATCGAGCCGCAGCACGTTGACTTCGACTGAATCGTTGGCCCAGTCTCTGCCCAGAGCAAGCGTCATTTCTTGGGAACGATAACTCGACGGAACGCGATTGTTGTTGCCATCGACGTAGTCATCGCCTGACCGATTCGAGTAGTTAAAGCGACTACCCCAATTCGACGAGCCCAGTAGAACGCTTTGCTGACCAAAAAACTGGTTTCCGTTAGCTCGATACTCGAGGTCTGTATCACCGTGGGCTTCTGGGCCGTTACGATATCGAGGTGAAGAGAGGAGTTGTACATCGGTAAATGCAAATCCAGGCCCGAGGAGTGACGTATAGGGGCCTGGAGTGATGGTGGTGGATTCCACCTGACGAGAATCGAACTTGCTCAGCATGGTATCCAAGTCTGCGCGGGCTGGAACCCAATGCGAACCGGAAGCCGCTAACGACCCCACGCGTGAACCACGCACGCGTGGATCATGGATGACGGGCGTTTTGGACTGAACGCCCACGCTGAGTGCCGAAGGAGATTTCCTGAGCAAATCCCCAAGGTCGGATGACGCTTGTGGCAATGCTTCCGCCCCTGCCACACGGTCGCGAGTTCCGAAGAAAGAAGACCGAACCCCTGTGGATCGAGAAGTGGCTAGTGAGTTCGAAGCCATTGAGAATCTAGTAACATCGGCTATTGGGTTTCGATTTTGTTCCGCGATGGTGATCCGAGGCTCCAGCATGGGAGTTTGCTGGAGCATCGACGCTGTAACGACTTCGGGAAGCCCTGCGGAGGCACCTTGCTTTTGGTTGACGAAATCCGCGATGCCCTCGCTGTCGAGAAGATTCTGTTCGGTGTCGGTCAAATGGAAGTAAGCGCCGCTTAGAATCTGGCTCCGTCGACAATTAGAGTCTTCAACCAGCGTGTCTTGAGCCAATGCGTTGGTCGAATGCCAACAAGCGATGGCAACGCCAATGCCGAAGACGGTGGATACGGTCCAACTTCGATAGCGTCGCAGGAGTCGTCCCGCCCGCTCTACTAGAGGTTCCTGTCCGCGGTACGCCAATACGCATTCATCCGCCAACCAAAACTCCACGTCGGTAGCAAGTTCCTTGGCTGAGACATATCGAGCGGAAATCTCACTGGACATGGCTTTACGACAAATTGCTTCCAACGGCCTAGGTACTCCGCTCCGTATTGCGGTCGGCCGCGGAATGAGATCCTTTTGAATCAATACCATCAAGTCCGCAATAGCATTCGCTTTGCCTGAAATCGGAGGGACGCCAGTAAGCAATTGGTAGAGAATGGCGCCCAAACTGTAGACGTCCGACTGTGGACAAAGTAGATCAATCTTGCCTGCGAGTTGCTCAGGAGGTGCATAGGCTGGCGTACCGCCAAAACTACCGTCCACCGTTTGCCCGCCGGAGCCACTTAGCTTTACAACGCCTGGGTTCTTTGCCTCCTCTTCTTCTAATCTGAGTTCTGCATCCGCAACGGCGCACTGCATAACTTTGGCAAGACCCCAATCGACGACCAACGTTTCTCCGTGCGAACCTAGCATGATGTTGGCTGGCTTTAGATCGCGATGCAGCACTCCACGTGCGTGCGCATACTCGACTGCGTTGCATACATCAAGAAAACGACGGAGCAATTTTCGTAACGCGAGACCGTCTAAACCGGCAAGATGCGATGTTTTAGCCGCATGCAAATCGTTGATATGGGTCCGTAGATCGTCACCACGAATGAATCGCATCGCATAAAATGGCATTTTGCGATCATCGATTCCAAGTGCATATACTGGCACAATCCCTGGATGCTCTAATTGTCCAGTCACCTCCGCTTCCAAGTAGAACTTTTCATGGACGACGCTTAACTGCGCCCCGACACCTTGAATCTGCTTCAAGGCAACCGTTCGGTGGAGTTGCAAATCCTCCGCTTTGAAGATAACGCCTAGACCCCCTTTGGCGTGTTGACTAATGATTCGAAAGCGATTCGCTTCGCCTGGATTGCTCCTGGCTTTTGACCAAAACTCGGAATCGAACTGTTGCGTTGTCGTCGCTTCATCCTCATGAGTGTCGGTCCGATCCTTTTCCGCCTCGATCAGAAGTTGCTGGACCCTGGCGATATCCTCGTCGGAAACAAGACGAGATGGACTCAATTCGACGGCTGATGAAACGAAAAACGCAGCGAGGGCTTCCTTGCTCGCTTCCTTGGCTTGGGCCAAAAGTACGTCTACGAGAGCTCGCTGCTCGTCCTTACACCAATCGCGAACGGCGTCAAAAAGAACGGAGTGTGCTAAGAGTCCTTGTTGAACGGCTAATAACCCTATTCGAAATTGTTCTTCACTCGGACCTGTCATAGAAGCTTTCCGTCTCTATCACCATTTGAAAAATGATTCACCCGAACTCTGATTGATCTTGTTGATAACCTCTAAGACATCCAAAGGCTCACAAGAGTTGTTTCCATTGACGTCTACGAAAAACTGTCCAAGCGGCAAAGTGGGATTGAAAACAGGTAGAGTGCTCGCTGGATTTGTTCCCGACAATCGATTGAGGTAATTGATTACCACAAGTGCATCTAAGGGCGAGAGGTTTCCGTCACCATCCACATCATAGCGATTCATTGGGTTCTGCCATGGGGATGGCGAGCTGATTCTGACGCTTGATCCATTTGAACCAAACACGTGTACTAGAACATTCTGTTCGAGCTGCCGGGTATTCAAACCCCACGAAGAACTAGCCTGAACGACGTCTTGCGATCCAAGAATGATCCGAATGGATTTGTCTGGATTCAAGTTGGCGATGTTGCCCGCATTGAACACCAACGCTTGAGGAACAGCAGCCGAGAGATCGACGCTTCGCAACCCCAACAATGCTTCGTTGGGATTACGCGTCAAGTCGACAGTCAAGCTGGACGACACAATCGTCACATTTCGCCCAACCTCTACGTAACGAAGCGTACCAAACAAATATATCGATGGTGATTGGATTTCGTAGGTGGACAATCCCGCCGGGTTGATTAGCTTCACTCGATCGATGTTGCTGGCTGGGGCGCTGAATATGGGTTTGTTTTGCGCTCGGACGACCAGTTGGCCATCAATAAGCAAGATTTGGTGGTCACCAGTCTCGGACTCGCTCAGCCGCAGCCCATTGTTTGCCTGACCATCAAGTATCGATAGTGGATAGTCCTCGACCTCTCCGTCTTCCGCCTGTCCCGTCGTTGTCAAGCCGCCTGTGGAGCTTAAACGAAAACGACTGTATGTTGTCCCTGGCTTCGCTCCAGCAGGAATGGTAAAGCCGAGTAGGTTGGGACCGGAAACAACCGATACGCTTGCCAAAATCTGCTCACCGCTGTCGTTCCAATCCCCGTCTTGATTGAAGTCGACCCATGCATCCAACTTAGAGTCCAACGAAGCGTAAGCGACGACGCTGGATACCGTTGGGACGTTGGGCGAAGTGATCGCAGAAACAACAAATACAACCCCATCTTCGTCATCGATATTGAGGTCATCGCCCGACGCATTGTTCGATGATTGTCCATCCAACTCTGCATCGATGAGCGAACCCAAGAACAAGTCTCCTATACGATGTCTAGCACCGTTGTCCCGGATTTGCGTTGGGTAACTTGCGGCAAAGAGCGATTGGACTGAAGTTGGACCGTCCCCGAAATCGATATCGCCATCGGCGAGATCGGTAATCGTGATTTGGAAAGTCTGAATCGCAGACCGATCGTTTCCTCCAAAATCGGTCCCGCCATTGTCTCGAACCTGGACGCCGATGTTAGCAACCCCTTTGTTGAGCAGTGAGGGCTGGAATCGCAGATTGCCATCGTTGTCAATGGTTGGTTGTACAAGAAACAGATCGGTCCGGTCGTTGGTCACAAGATACTCAGCAATGGACTGCGACTGTTCATCACTCCCTCCGCCACTCACAAATGCCGATACGAATCCAGTTACTCTGCGAAGATTGCTGCCCATCGTCGCAATTTGGTTTCCTCGCAATTGAAGCGACGGCGGATCGTTGACCGGCTTGACCACAATAGTCACCGATTGCTCGACTGTACCATCGTCACTGGTATTAAAAACACTATCGGCCCCCGCGTCTCGAACCACGACGATCAGCGAGGCAGTACCGTTCGCATTGCTCGCTGGAGGAAAGTTTAAGCGACCTTCGGCGGCACCGGCGACATAGTTGACGCTCGGAGTTGGAATGAGCGTCGGATTGGAGCTCGAAACCGAGATGCGAAGTGGCGGTCCGCTCGAACGTCCTCGTGCGATACCGGTCAGTGGAATGGAAGCGGAAACGTCCTCAAGAATCTCGATCGGACCTGCGATGGGATCCAAACGTGGATTGAGGATCTGCGTTCGCGTTCCAAAGTTTTGTTTGTTCGTCGTGCCAACTCCGCTAAGCTGCAGGCGGTGCGCGCCGCCGATCAACTCGTTGTTCAGTATTTGCAGTGAGTTTGTCTCGCTATTGATCAAAGCCAAATCGATCGTTCCCGTTCGATCCAAGTCGGCAGCGGCGAAAACTAAACGTGGACCAATAGAAATCTCAGCCACACCAAAGCTTTCTGCCGGTTCGAAGACCAATCCGCTTGGGTTCTCGACGCGATCTTGACTGAATCGGTTGCGTAGGATGGAAATGGATTTGGAGCGAAGATTGGAAACGAGGATGTCCTTGTCTTGATCTCCATCGATATCGACTAGGGTAACTTGCACCGGACCTTGGCCTACAGAAAGTTGTTCTTGCAAAACGGTGAATGCTCCACTGCTGCTCCCTTGCAAGATGGAAGCTGTGTTGACGGAAAAATTCACTGCAACCAGATCTTGCGATCCGTCTGCATTCAAATCACTCACATCGAGACTGAGCGGTGATGCTCCCACGAGATAGGTGATAGGTGCCTCAAACCCGCCTGTGGAACGTCCGAGAAGAACCGCGACATTGCCATTGTCATTGGCCCGCCCGAAGTCCCCTTGATTGGCTACGGCAATATCAATAAATCGATCTCGATTGAAATCGCCAGTCATCAGCGATACCGGGCGTTTACCTCCCGAACCAAACGTTGGACCGAGAGTAAAGAATCCGTTTCCATCGTTCCAAAGAATTCTAATCTGCCCGGCTTGGCGTCCAACTTGCGTCGCTACCAAAATATCCAAATCGCCGTCCGAATCTGTGTCGGCGAGTCTGATGTCCGATGGACTTGCTCCCAATGCGAGAGTGGTCGACTGCGTGAACCCCGATAGGCTGAAATCCACGAAAATCGTAATCGTACTATTGATCGCATTGGCAACCACCAGATCTGTGGAACCAAGCCGGTTCAGTTGCCCGCTGGCCATCGCAGATGGGCCTTGTCCGTTGGGAGTTACGCTAACTGGAATCGGTGGAGACTTGAACTTGCCGGTGCCGTCATTCAGTTGGACCATAATCGCATTGCCGGAATACAACGCAACCACAACATCGGGACCATTCTTTCCATCAAAATCATTGATGATCACATCTTGCGGCTTCGACAGGATGGTTGAGTTGTTGGAAAAAACTTGCGTGGTCCCAGCAAATTTATTGCCCAATGGAGAGGTTAGACTTGTCCCCTCGGTCAGTACCGCACGTACGGTATAGCTACGACTGCCGAGATTGGAAAAGGAGTAGTTTCCGAGGGAATCGGTGACGTTGCGTGGTTCATCGAAGTCGCGATTCTCGTTGCCGTTCAGATCAAGAAAGACTTCGATCCCGCTCGTTCCGGGTTCGTTGGATTGTTGTACTCCGTCGCTATTGGTGTCCGCGAAAACCGTACCCTCAATTCGCGCATTCTCGAATTGCCCCGTCGTTCCCTGCCGTCTAAAACCAAAGTCACGCTGTTCAATCATTCCACCTGCTGGCAGAAATACCGTATTCTTAATCGAGTTTGGAGGAGGCGTGGTCCGATCCCAACCCGACGGTACTTCGATTCCAAGCGTGTAGGCACGAAAGGAGGGGAGCTCTCCAAAGCGGTACGATCCACCCGATTGGCTGATGGCTATGGGCTCCCCTGGTTCTCGGCGATCGTTGGTGTTCAGATCCAGGTAGACAATCCATCCCAACAACCCAGGTTCGCCATCGTCAAATGCGCCATTCGAATTCAGATCGTTAAATGCGGTGCCGCGAATCTCGCCAGGATTAGGCACGAGCCCAATGTCGAGTGAATTCAACTCTTGTCCGACTTGCAACGCTACGGTTCTAGTTGCATTCTCGAATGGATTGGAAGAGACAAAAATATCGGTACGTTGATTGGTGTCATTTGCAACAAGACTGCTCGATTTGGATTCAAAGACGATGGAGCGACCATCGGAACTAATCGAAGCTCGCTGGCTATCCCCATTGTTGAGAACGCCCACGAGCGACTTGCTGACTAGGCCGATTTGCGACGCAACAGAACCGGATTGGGCTGGCGATGCAAATCGATCGTACACAAAGACACTTTTGGTCGATGACGTGTCTGCGAGGTTGAGAATTGAATTCAAACTTTCGAAGACCACATATTGACCGTCTTCGCTCAAACTTGGAAAAACATTCGTCGTTTGCAAGCCTGCAGGGAAAGCAATACTCAATCGCCCCGTGGTAAACAGGACTCGATCGAAGACAAAGAGATCACTGTTTCGATTGATGTCTTCTGCAACGAGATTCGATGCTAGCGACTGGAAAACGACGTATCTCCCGTTGCCACTCATCGAGGGGGCGAAGGTGAATCCGTTGCTTTCAGTCCCCGCGGATGAAACGTTAACACGCTGGATTGAGCGAGTGGTTCGGTCGTAAAGAAACACATCACCAAGTCCGTTTCGGTCGTTCGAAACGAGATTGCTTGCATCTGAGACGAAAGCAACAAATCGACCGTCGCTGCTAATGTGCGGCTCTTCGCTGTCATTGTTCCCTTGAACTCCGTTCGCGGCACGGGTAATACTCTCGACGGTCCTCGATGTCCGGTTGTAAAGAAAAATGTCGGCAAAATTGTCTGTGTCGTTCTGAACGATGTTATTAGCAAAGGACGAGAAGGCGATCCACTCCCCATCGCTGCTCGCGGATGCAGAATCGCTGTGGGCATTTCCAAGTTCACCGGAATTGGAAACGCTAATCGGTTCCAACGAGTTTGCTTTGCGATCGAACAGAAACACGCCATCATCATTTCGGAGGAGCAAGTATTGTTCTTCCAGTCCGACAATACCTAGCACTTGGAGGTTCATTCCGGCAATGGGAACGCGTACCATGTTTTGTTGATTGCGTTCGAAAACGAAGACGCTGGGATTCGCGTCATCTCTGGAGACAAAGTTGCTGGCGGTGGAGACAAATGCAACGACTCGACCGCTGGAACTAATCGATGCGAGCGTACTATTTCCGTTTCCTTGAATCGATCCGATGCCGACTCGTTCAATAGGCTCAGCCGATGCTTGCCAATCGGTTGGGACCAAGACGCGAATATTCTGTTTGCTCGGGGTCAAATGGTCGAAAGTGAAACTCCCTTGAGCGTCTCCATTGGCCGTATTCGGTGAGCCTTGAGAAGTTTTTGCTGACCTTTCATCGGACTGCAACACACCGTCGCCGTTGCGGTCCAGAATGACCGTTAGCTCGGGCAACCCCAGTTCATTGGCATCCCGGATCGCGTTCGCGTTCAAGTCGGCGAAAATAGAGCCTTTTACTGACGCCGAAACAGCTTCCAACGCTCCGATATCCGGACGAAATCGCGGTCGAAACCATTGATCCAATGTACCTGCACTTTGGAGCGAGCCTGAATCGATGGCCGGGTTTCCCCGTAGCAGAGGGTAGCCTGGCGGTAGCTGGTCCTGGCTTGAGAATGCGCCTAAGTTGAGCGATAGGACTCGCTCAACTATGTCTGTATTGCGAAGCGTCCCTGAGTTGCTGGTGGACGCCAGGATGTTATTTCCCAAAGATGACGTTTTCAAGCCCAAATCAAACCCGACTAAATTGCCTGCGTACAAGCTATCCTTGGTTGCAACATTGCCTGATATGGTTTCATCACCCGTATTAAAAATGACTGTGGAATTCGAAACACTCAATGTAGAGGGTTGATTAAACTCGGAAATCGATTTGACAGCGCGAGTGACACGATCGAACACGTAGATCTGGCGATGGGCTGGGCCAGGAGGAGTTCGATGGACGGCTGGACCTGCATCGAGATTATTCGCCTCGGATTCGAAAGCAATATAGCGCCCATTTCCGCTTATCGACGGCGAAAAACTGCCACCGTTGGCTTCTGCCAAATCGCTTGCGAGACTAACTCGCTCGACGTCCCCCGTTGACCTATCCACCACGAAAATATCCGATAGAGAATTGTTGTCGCCAGGAACAAGGTTGTTCGCAATGGAACTGAACGCGACAAATCTACCGTCGCGACTAATCGCTGGACTCGAACTCGCTTGATTGGATTGTGAGCCGTCTTTTGATCGACTCACTCTCGTAACCGAACGCGAGACTCGATCGTAGACAAAGATATCCGAGGTGTTGTTCGAATCTCCGTTGATCAGTCTCGAGTCGTCTGAGGCAAATGCCATAAACCGACCATCGAAGTCGAATACCGGATCATAGTTCGAACCGTTGGCAAGCGTTGCAAGAGTTCGCAGGTTCGGTTTTTCAAGGGTTTTGGTGTTTCGATCGAAAATGAAAATATCATGAAGATTGTCATCCGGTGTTCTGGAAACTTCAGATGCAAGCGTGACGAATCGTCCATCGCCGCTTATCCCATTTGCGTTCAAGAAGGCGATGTTGACCGCGTTGGTATCGAGCTTAAGCTGGATGCGTTCGCGGGTGCCGGCAACGCGATCCGAAATGAATACTCCCCACGAATTGGCAGCGTCGTCGGTAACAGACTGCTGATAAACCAATACACTGCCGTCGTCGCTGAGGGCGGGAATACCGCGAGCGTCGCGACTCGTGTTCGATATCCCACTTTCCAATGTTGTTGAACTAGTGACGAGATCGCGGACGAAAACATCTTTGGAAAATAGATCGTCACCCCCGACCAAAGTGTTCGCCGTGGATAGAAATGCGATTTTGCTACCATCTCCGCTGAGAACAGGCACTTCGCTCGGGCGATTCGCTTGTTGTTGAGATGTAGAAACGTTCGCTCGATCAACATGTCCTGTGTTTACATCGTAGATAAAAACGTCGGGATTCCCATTGGTATCGCCCTTTATAAGATTCGCTGCATTGGACAGATAGGCGATGC
Source organism: Pirellula sp. (assembly GCA_031427235.1). Classification (GTDB taxonomy): domain Bacteria; phylum Planctomycetota; class Planctomycetia; order Pirellulales; family Pirellulaceae; genus JBKCUI01. Next base: position 34,424 of record JANPNA010000031.1, on the reverse strand, counting down.
GTTGGCCATCTCGGCTGATAGAGGGGGAATAGCTCACACCCAAGCCACCCGCGAAATCACGAGCGCGGCTTAGGATCGCGCCGCCGAAGTTGGAGGAGACGGTGCTATTCGCGATGCTCGAATCCGCCGTGGAATAGGCTACCAAACCACCACCGCGATTATTGTCGATGGTGCTCTGATTTATGGACGCGGTTGATTGTCCGCATAGAAAAACCCCGCCACCAAAATCGCTTAGGTTTTCGGTAATCTGGGATTGGGAGATAGTGAGAGCACCGCCCCAAACGGCGATTCCTCCACCTCGATTGAGTGAGATTGTCGTGCCAACTGCTCGGTTGTTTTTAACTACGACTTGTTCCAATTGCAATTGTCCTGCTGAGAGGATACCGCCTCCACCTTGCTGTGCGGGAGATTCACCGCCCGTTACGGTTAAACGTTTTAACGACAACGAAGCCTTGGGATGAACCTTAAAGACGCGATCCAAATTCCTAGCATCAACTATGCTCGACGCTTTGGAGTCTCCGACAATCGTAAGGTTACCTTGGATATCAAAGTCTCCATTGGTGGAATCAGACCAACCGGAGGGAGATGGCGTCGACGAGCAAAAGAATTGAGGCTGCACATCAGTGAATAGCGACGTCGGGTTCGACTGATGGGGGATATCGATCGTGTATCGTCCGGCTTCCAAAATGATGGTTCGCGGGACCGTTGGATCCGCATTCGAAACCTCAATGGCATTGCGAAGTGATAAGCCATTCCCCGAATCCCGATACGAATCGACATAAAGTACCAATGGATCGAGAATCTTTACTTTAAACTCCCCAATGACTTGAGAACGAATGGGGGTGTTTTGACGTTGTGAGAGGACCGTACCGGCAACCGTTGCGATCGAGTAGGTTCCGAAATCAAGCGGATCCCAACTGCCGTCTGGAGGTGTCATCAGGTAAGTCGCGAGTATGGACTTTCCGTCCAGGGCTACTTGAACGGAGCCTGGCTTGAGTGTTGCGGAAAAGCTATCACGCGTGCCCCATAGGTGTTTGATTTCAAGATCATCGTCACCCACGGTCGTCGCGTCCAATCCGTTGCGGTCGGAATACAGGACAATGATTTCCTGCGCTAAACTTCCGCCGGATGTCACGTTATTGCCAGAGAGCACGGTCGCAACCGGGGAAAAAATCTTGGATTCGATCGCACCTGAGGCGTTTAGTCTTCCGCCGGACGCAACGAGGTTGGAAAGCTCTGGCCTCTGCTCTGCCGAGTCAAGTATCGCCCTTCGAACTTCAGCTACCGTGGCTTGAGGTAGTTCCGACCATACGAGGGCAGCCGTCCCTGAAACTAATGGGGTTGCCATGCTGGTTCCGTTTGCTTCACCATAGCGCCCGCCAGGAAGCGTACTTCGTACACCAACTCCGGGTGCAGCAATATCAACACTTTTGCTACCAAAGTTCGTAAAGGAAGTAAGATTGTCCTTATTATCGCTGGCAGCAACCGCAACGATGTTTTCGAGATCAAAACTTGCAGGATAGAAGGGAGTACGATCGTTGTCGACACCTTGTCCCAGAACGTTTCCATTTCCCGACGCAGCCACCAGAAGAATTCCAGAGTCTCCGGCGGACCGAATCGAGTTGCTAAGTAGACTGTTAGGGCTTCCCGATTGACCCCAACTGCTATTCAAGACCCTAACATTGGTGGCATATTGCGTTCGCATCATCGTCGCATAGTTAATCGCAGCTATCGCCGAAGCGGTGTCACCCTGATTATTTTGATCCAGAAATTTTAGAGACATCAATGATGTTCTCCAATTGACTCCAGTTATCCCGATCGAATTATTGCCGATGGCTCCAATGGTACCGGCAACGTGGGTTCCATGTCCGAGGCTGTCCGAGGGATTGTTTGGAGCGAAGGGTTCATTGCTGCCAGTTCGAAAGTTCCAGCCGAAGAAATCATCGATGAATCCGTTTCGGTCCGTGTCGAGGCCATCGGACCAAAGAGGGTCTAGCAATAGATCGATAGCATCGATGTAGCCATTGGAATTCAAATCGCGAACTGAGCTGGCATTCAGCGTTGAATTCAAGTCGTAAAAAGTGATGAGGTCATCGCCATCCGTGTCGATCAACCTAGAGCGCTTGGCAGCCAGAATTTCACCTTGGTTGATCCAAATATTGAGATAAAGATCGGGGTGAGTCACGTCGATACCGGAATCGACAACGCCCACGACTACCGTAGGACTACCTATGGATTGATTCCAAGCTTCGACGGCGTCTATATCGGAGTCCGTTAGTGCGCCAAATTGGCCAACATTATGAAGCCCAACAAGATTCCCGAAGTCAGAATCATTGGGAATCCTTTCTCCCGAGAGCAGTTCGTTAGGTTCGAAAGTAGCAACGTTCTCACTGCTTGCCAGAGCCGAATCGGCCCCGGATAGGGTTGTAGCAAATGCACGAACTTGCAACAGACCAGGAACACCAAGTCCGCGTACCGTTTCAAACTGAATACCGTTCGTGCTTAAAAGCGGACCAATGTCAATGATCGTAGAGTTCTCGGACGTTGATTGAAAGTTTACTCGTACAATCCAGTCTGACTGAACGCTGGCACGGGGTCCCACAAAAGGGTTAAGTTTAATTTCATGCGTTGATTTGCCTTCGACACGCATAGCCGAGTCTGCAGTGTAGACGAAACTGGAAAACCACGAAGGAATTATCGCCTCAACGGCCTCAAACGCAGTCGAGGCAAGTACATAGCGGTTCTCAAGAAACTCGATATGCAAAGCGCGCTTTCGTACCCTACTATTGATGCAATTGCGGATATTCTTCATAATCAAGAACCGGTCCAGTTTGAAAGTTTGGTCACGCACCAGTCTAGATGCTGCGTGACCGATTATCCAGATTTTCTTTTCCTTACGACTTTTGCCCCGATAGAATCGCCCACGTAGCCTCGGCTGGGCCGCGGTGGTAGCTCCGGAACCATAGCACGCTCAGCGGTACGGCAATGGATACGTAGCCCGCAAAGGCCCAAAGTCCATTTGTCACCGACCACTCTTCATGTCCAAGTAGGATCTTCTGCGGTACATAGACAACGCACAAGTGCAACAGGTAGTGCGTCAAATTGCGGTCGCTATTGACCACTTCACGGCGGGGTAACTCCATCGGTGGATGGCCGAACCACGCAGTGCTGGGTGTGCTCCACTTTGAATTTGCGACGGTACAAACGCCAACGAAGAGATCTTCGGGAAGTTGAGCGCCGCCAGGGATGACGACGTGATTACCAAGAAATGTGCCGCGCTCCAGTGAGGTCCGTTTGATGGTGACTGTGCCGCAATAGATGTGCGCCCCATTGAGGTAGATTCCGTCGGCAGAGAAGCTCTCCCCTCCGACGGAAAGACACTCGGGTATGACACCGATGATGGTGCTGATCTCGCACTTGGTGCCGATGTTCATGCCTGAGAGCCGAAGCCAGAGCGGCCAGGACAGCGTACCGCTGAGCCAGCGGCCTGCGGACTCGACCTCGTTGGTCTTGTGTGCAACTAGGATGTAGGACAAACTCCAGCGATGCAGGATTGCGGGTCGATTACCTCCAGACGGAACCAGGAGTCAACGCCAAGCGAGTTGGCATCGAGGGCGTTTCACGATACGGCAAAGCGGCCTTGATTACGATCGCCTTCGACCAAAGATTTGCAATGGTCTTGATCGGATCTTCTGGTGAAGGAGGCGCAAGTCTCTATCGACGCAACTTTGGAGAAGCAGTTGAAAACCTAACCGGTTCTGGAGAGTACCATTGGATGGCGGGAAACTTCCTCAAGTACGGAACCGAAGAGTCTTCGTTTGGAGCCAAGAACGCTAGCCACTTACCTGTCGATTCCCATGAACTCATTGCCTTGTGTGCGCCTCGCTTAACGTTCGTGAGTTATGGAGTTCCGGAAAAAGGGGATGCGCTGTGGCTGGATCAGCAAGGTAGCTACATGGCGACGATTGCTGCCCAAAAAGTCTTTCGCCTGTTAGGGGCACAAGATTTGGGGCGAAGCGATGATTATCATTCTGAGAAGATGCCGGCCGTCAATGTTGGTTTGCTAGATGGCGACTTGGCATGGCGACAGCACGATGGCGGTCACACCGATGCACCGAATATCAGCCATTTCATAAAATGGGCGAATGCTCACTTTGCTTCCCTGCCAACATGAAAGGACGAGGAGACTTGAGTTCGTATTCGAAAAATCGGTTTCAATTCTCTTCCGGCCATTGCAAACAGTCGGTTTCCGGTACCCAAGAGCAATCCAATTCGATCCGTTGTCTTGCTGATGCCTGTCCTATTGTTTCTCTTCGTGAGGCACCGTCGAGTTCATCACAAGCCAAGTGCTTTTACTAAGATCAAATTCTCAGCAAAGCGACCAAAGAACCTTTGGCTTCCGGACGGGACAATCCCGTCCTGGAGCCGCTGTGCTGGTTTCAATGTGGTTAATCACTGACTACTATCTCGTTGCGAATTTGAGCGTCCCGTCCCCCTCCCAACAGTATCGAACGTTGACCGGGTTTCTCAAATCGAAAGGCTCTGACACAGCCGTCATGAGGAAGCTGCCTCCAATGACTTTAGCGAATCGTCCGGTACACTGGGCTGGAACCGGCTTAAATTCGGCAACGAATACCGCATAGGCTATAGGCAACAAAGGATTAGGACGGAACAACTCCACTTTGCCGGTAACGGTCGTGCCATCGAGTCCGTAGGTGCAAGCGAGTTGATCGCCGTTGGCCGCTTTGAACACGTAGGGTACTTCGCTTGAAAAGGTGGCAGTGGTGGGACTGGTAAAGATTCCCAATTTAAGTCGCCCCTGGCCCGTATGTGCGCCCAAATGCGTAGCGACTCCTACGGACTGATGTGCTACGACCTGACCGGGGGTTAATGGCATCGCGTCGGCGATGCCGCAGCCCGAGATCTTAAACGGCTTGACCTGCGCAGAGGCGATCTGCGGAGCAAGAGTGAGCGTCGTAAACAGCGAAACGAACGCGAGGACATGAATAGAACGTATCATTTTTAACTCCAAAGGTTCACTGTTGGTAAAGCCCAAACGCCGTCGAGTGAACCAGTCGAAGGGTGGGAGGTGAGAATCGTAGTGCGTCGAAGCAGAGCTTCGCGGACCGCGTTCCCAAGCCGGAGCTTGGAAACGAGAAATCCCTTAAAAAAAGTCGGTGTCGTTCCACAGTTCATTCGCGGCTTTGTCGGTGATGATGTCGAGCACACCTCCATTATCCGCAATTCGATTGGCGAAGAACCAATCGGTTCCCTGGCTGCCCGTCAACGTGTCGATGTCATTATCGTTAAACACAGTTTGCAACGCTCCATTGTCTCCGACAAGTCGGTAGCCAGCAGTTAATCCAGTACCGTTGGTGACGTTGTCAATCCGCGTCGCGTGACTTTTTCCACTGGTCCATTCTTGCATCAGATATGACAGAGCAATATCGTTGTGGTCATAGGCGGTCCAGCCAGCGATGAGGATGTCTTCGTCTTGATTTCCGACGAGGCGGTCGGCACCGATGCCGCCGATGAGGAAGTCGCGACCCTGGCCGCCCTGGATCAAGTCAGCACCACTGCCCCCGATCAAGATATCGTCCCCCTCTCCGCCTTGAATCGAGTCGTCTCCATCTCCAGTCAGAACCATGTCGTTGCCCGCTCCGGCATCGACCAGATCGCGACCACTGCCTGTCGTGATAACGTCGTTACCCGCTCCTGATCGCACCTCGTTGTTGCCGTTGCCGGTCGTGATGGAGTCGTTGCCACCGCTGGTGACGATCTTATTGTTTCCATTGCCAGCAACAATCGTATTGTTTCCATCTGGAGTTCCATCGGAACCACCTGCTGAGATTCGATTGTTGCCATCTCCGACCGTAACGACGTTGTTGCCACCGCCCACATCAATCCAATTATTTCCGATCATGTCGGTGATGGTGTCATTGCCACCGCCGCCCCAGATGGAATCATCGCCCCCTCCACCGTCAATCGTCACAGGGACCATGACCTGCTTGCTGACATGCAAATGATCGTTGCCACCTAAGCCGAGGATCTGGATGCTCGTGACAGCACTCAGGCTGTAGGTAAAGAGATCCGCACCTTCGTCCGAGCTACCATCTAAACCACCGTCCGAACCGCCATGGTCTCCATTCGCCCTGTTGAGCAGGGTACTAACTCGGAGTGTGTTATCCGAACCCTTCGTAACATGAATTACGTCACGGCCATCCGTACCGACAATGACCAGTTGGCCGTTCACTAGACCGATCGGCAGGATCGTCAATGTGCCGGAGACGTAGGTAACTGTATAATTGATGGATGTAAGACCGCTCGGGACAATCGGATAGGAACCTGGTGAAAGTGTGCTCGCATTGGCCGGAGAAAATCCTAGTGTTCCAGTCAAATCGGCCGGATCGTCGCCATTGACAAATCCACTGTAGGAGGCCGTAAATGCGGGAGTTAAGGCTGAGTAGACTCTTGTAACGCTATTGGCAGTGACGGTCAGCCCGACTTTGGCTACGTCGATGTAGACTGTCGACATTGCAAAATTGTAATTTGATGTCTCGGCAGCGGTGACGATCAACGATTGGTGGATACCCGCATTCAAGACAGTCCCGGCAGGCTGATTGTAAACCAAGGCTCCAGGAACTGTCCCACCGACCACCCCTGCGACGGTTGCATTGAGTTGTACACTGCTCAGAGCTGTGCCGTACGCAATACCGCCAGGATTCGACCAAGCGATCACTTGGTTGGCTTTGTTGATCGTGACGTCAATACTGTATTGATTATAACCGTCATTCTTATCGATGATTCGAGCGAAGAACGTATATATGCCAGCGTTAAGGCCATTGAAGTCTCGCGTGGTTGTTGTAACGCTGCCGCTCGCATACGTAACACCGGAGAAGTCAGACGTCTGTGCGATGGCGTAGTGAAGGCCGGCTAGCGTGTCAGCCGCTGAGTGATCATGTGAGTTTGTGAGAGAAACCGACACGGTTTGACCGTAGGTGTACGGTCCATTGCTGATTATTGTAGCGGTCGGAACCGTGTTTACTACTTCGATTGAGAAGCTCGCTACGGACATTCCGCCGGCACCGTCGCTGGCTTGGACGGTAATGGTATGGGCTGATGGCCCATCAATCAAAGATCCGTCAGAAACAGTCACAACACCAGTAACGGTATCAATCTGGAATCTTCCATTGGCGTTGCTTGTCAAGCTGTAAGTTACGTTCGGCCCTTGAGGGTCGGTGGCGAACGCAGTAATTCCAACCAACGATCCTGTCGCAAGACCTTCTGCAATCATGCTGACGCTGCCATCGGAATCCGTAGGCGTGCTCGGATTAACGTTAGTTATTGTCAACACAAAAGGAGCCGATGCATCGGGCGAGGAACCTACGTCTGCGTCATCCACGTTTACGGTCAAGAAATAGGTCGACTTAGTTTCGAAGTTGAGAACGACGCCAGCCTTAAGTCTCAGCGAATTCTCGAAGATTTCAAAGAAGCCTACATCTTCACCGCTCAGATACAAAGAGTTCGAACCCAGGGCATCATCCGAGATTGCGATTGTGGCGAGTGTAATTGAGGTTGCAGTGCTGTAACTTTCCGGCAAGCTTACAGAGAACTGTGTGAGCACAAGGGCGCTGGGAGCTTCGTTGACATTTGTCAATCTGACATTGATTGTGTGTGTACGAGTTCCACCAGCACCATCCTCGGCAGTGATATCGACTCGATAGACGTTGTTGCTATCCGCATCGGTCGGATTTTCGAAATCCCGTGGGGTTCGAAACGATAATACGCCAGCGTTCGAAAGAGTGAACGCCGATGCATCGGCACCGCCTGAGATACGCAGAGTGACTTGCTGTGGAGGTAGGTCGACGTCGACTGCGGTGACCGTTCCTGCCAACAATATACCCTCAGCGACAGTGTATGCATTGCTGGATGTAAAAGAGGGTGCGGTGTTGATTGGAGTAGTGATCGTCAACGCGGCCACCGGCGGTGTAGCTTCGATCACTTGCTGATCTTGGCCTCCCCCGCCATCAAAATTGGCTTCCTCTAACCCTGAGTTGAAGCTAATTCGTGTGCCATTTAGTTCAAATCCATCGGCCGTTTGGACGAGCAGATCGTTGCTCAGAGTTCCGACAACCGAAACACGGTCGCTGCCATCCGAGCCACTGTCCGTAATCGAAATCGGTCCGGCAAGATTTCCATCGACGATCAAGTAGATGTCGGAGCCATTCCCGCCGTCGACGATCAATCCCGTGCCGAACGTTCCATCGATGAAGATTATATCATCACCGTCGCCTCCGAGCAGGATTGTGTTTTCTCCTGGATCGACGATCGTATCGTTACCACCAAGGGCATCAATCGTTAACTGCTCCATGTCCGCATAGTTGATTTGATTGGAAGTTCCCGACCAAGTCACTTTGCCGACAACTTTAGTAATAGTTTCAGGTCCATCGGTGCCCTGGACAGTAAGCGTATCCGTTCCTGCTGAGCCACTATCCGCGATTCGCACAGACCCAGCAGAAAGACCATTGAGACTGACGAAAATCTGATCGGAACCGTCCTGACCGTCGATGAGTACTGACCCCGCCCACCCGTCCAAGAAGATCGTGTCGTTTCCATCGTCCGGAATGATCACTATCGAGTCGATCTGGCTCGCGTCAAAGTGCGTCACAAATGCGGCCGATATATCGGTTCCTGGAGAGCGAACAATGTACTTGTGATCGTTGCCTAGATCGATGCTGACTGTAAGGTCGTTCCCTGTCCTACTAAGCCTAATGACATCGTTGCTTGCACCGATCCCACCGGTGGTATAGAAGTTGGAGCCCGAACCACCATGGATCGTCAATGTGCGTGTAGTTTTGTCTAAATTAGCGTAAAACGTATTTAGGCTTTCAGGATTGGATATCGTAAAGCCATAGGCATCTTTCAAAATAAGGGCATTGCGGTTGGAAATGAGTCGTCTTAAGCCATTATCCCGGCTTGGATTCATCAAATCATTGGCCCCATCATAAATCTGGCCTGTCGTCGAATCTATGTAAAGATTCTCAGGACTTGATGGTGTCCTTGGAGTGGGGATATGGCCTCCCGCAAGAAGGGAACGAATGTTAGGGCCAGTAACTGTGTAAAGCGATTCGCCAGGCCTGTCACTTGGTAAACCTGTATTGACAAAGGCAATCCGCCCAAAACTGGCAGCTTCTTGCAGATAATACGCGTTGATCCCGAGGCTATGGCCAATCTCGTGCAAGACTGTACTAAAAAGGTCGCGTTTTCGGTATGCGGAACTTCCTAAAAGTGCGTTTCCTTCGAACGCATCAGAAGGGCTCGAGAACTCACTGGAATCGCTAGGCGTTTGGTCAATCCACCAACCTTCTCCCTTTCCGTCCGTGCCAGACCCAAAACCGATCGCTCCTTGTCGCGGACGGCCATTGGCATCCAAATAAGAATTACTAAGACTGCTTATCCCGCCAAGGTTCTTTTCATTTGCGTTGACGCTGAGAGTCAAGGCAAAATTGTTAGTGCCCTCTCCATAGCCAAAATCCGTTACAACGCGGTTCCAATTGTCGACGGCAGCGTCAACGACGGCACGAACAGCAGCCGCGTTCGTACCAAAAACTGCGTCAACGCCATCGGACGCATCCCCCCGATTCACCCAGATTATTCCATTCTCGCTTCGAACTTCGACTCGGCGTGATGCAGAACTAGTTAGCCTATCGCCTAGCCAATCGTTGTCCGCGTCGGTTGCGCTAGCCGTAATCTCATAGATACCCGCCCCGAAGCTATCGAAATTGAAATTCCCAAATGCTTGGGCTAGATCCGTCGTATGGAAGATGACTTGGGGGCCAGAGCCAGCATCTCTTGTAATCGAGACTTCGATGTTTGAGACAGTACGTACAAAGAATCCGTCCTCATCCTGTATCGTCCATGTGAACTTTTGAATCAGGGAACTCACGTCTATACCAGTTGAACCTGCCAGAGTGATAATTGGCGCGACGGCATCATCGTCGATGATTGTGACGCTACGCGTGGCCATGCCATTTAGACTATCTCCTAGTAGGTCACTATCGGCGTCTGAGGCCGTAACCGTAACGACATACGTCCCGAGTCCCAATGCATCAAAATTGAATTGACCCGTCGGAGTGGCCGAAGTGGAACTAAATATTTCGGTGGGGCCGTTCCCACTGTCACGCGTCACGATGACCGTTACGGACGAGATACCTGACGCATCTTGAGCAGTCCAATTGAAGCGATTGAAGTCGCCATCTTTTTCGGTTCCCAATGCGCCAGTGATCATTATCGTCGGCGGTGTTGTATCATCGTCCAGCACGCTGAACGAAACGTTGTAGTCGTTGAAGGCACCGTGTTGATCTAGGACTCGGCCTCGGGCTAGATAGTTGCCAAGCGAGAGAGGACCGGATATGCCGTTCAAAACAACTACCGAACCCGAATAGGTGCCGTCACCCAAATCCCAAATGCCGTCGCCATTGAAATCGTAGCTGTATCGCAAGCCGGCCGCGATATCTTCCGCCGATCCGTCCAGCGCATCGCTAAACAGGAATTGAGTTTGCGATTCTAGTACTGAAACTACCGAGAACACCGCGGTGGGTGCGGTGTTAACATTGATCGTTTTGGTAACAGGCAGACTTTCGCCACCATCGCCGTCCGTCAACATGACCTGGACGGTGCGAGGCAACGTGGACGGTGAATCGGAAACACTGCTAAAGGTAAGGTTGCGCAGCAACGCTTGGGCTGCGACTTTAGAACCACCAGCCCCAAAGTTTATTACCAATGGTGCGTCCCCCGATGAACCACCGGCAAACGTTGCAATGAGATTACCGGCGAAGGTGACTTGATTGGCTGCCACGCCGATTTGACCGGCAGATGTCCCTTGGTTGCGGATCAGCAAACGATCCGAAGCTTCACTGTTCGCGATGAGGCTCACGGTCATGACGCCACCAACAAAGTCCAAAGAATCGGAATCGGTAAGAGTTGCATTCGCACCCAACAGAACGGCAGCACCATTCTCGTTGAATGTCCCCGACGCATCAAAGGAACCGATCACGGGCGGCGCACTGTCGGCTTCGGTCAAGATGACATCGCCCGCCGCGCCCGACGGGTTGTAGTTGATTCGGAAGACGGTGCTGCCGACGGTGAACGTGTCGCCGTCATTGAGAGTAACACCGCTGACCTTGAAAGTGCCGCTGACGGTCGCGGCGGTGCCCGTGCTATCGACAATGCGGAAGACTTGCCGGCTACCGACGGCTGGGATGGTATCGAGCGTGATGACCAACGCGGAGCCGCCGAGCTGGGTCGTGCGGCTACTGCCTGAGACCACCAATTGGTCGTAATTTCCGCTTCCGTTCAAATTCACCTCGTAGTTGGCAGTCGCATCGAACGTGACGTCACTGTCTACGATAATCGCGCCGGTACCCGAGAACGCCGGAGCCAAGCGGCCCTTCAGAGTTAACACGCTCGACTTTACAACGGTCGTTGACGTGCTGGAGGTGATAGCGCCGTTTCCAATTGTTGTCAAAGTGACGTTACCGCCGTTGGCGTCTAAAGTACCAGCACCGCTAAACTCAATATTATTGTTGGGGCCGGCCTGAAGAGTTAAGTTCGTCGCTGCGGAGCGAGTTATTGGATTTGAGATTGTAATGCTGGAAGCCAGGACGCCGATCTGCAGACTCGCGGTCGTAATGCGATCGAGTTCGGCGTCGGACAGTTCGAGCGTGTTCGACGCAACGTCCGTGGAAGACCCCAGGTTTATGGCCGTGCCGGCTGTCCTCTGGCGCAAAGTAACCGTTTGGCCACCCGAATTGATCACAGAACCGTCTTCGACGGCGATGCTATCGCCGATGAACGTATCAAGCACACCAGAGAGTAGTAGGCGAGCCCCGTTTACTCGCACATCAACCGCGTTTGTGCCGCTCGACTTTCCTTCAACTGTGAGGTTGGCCGTACCTGTCGTTGTGATCTGTGATCCGAAACTCAATTGCAAACCGTGATGGAAAATTCCTGTGGGATCGGTCGCCGTGCCGACAAGGTTCACATCACCGTTCACGGAGGTCAAAAATCCTTCGACGCGAAGGCCCATGTTGACGTCGGTGCCAATGCCTCCGGTGCCCACGACATGAATTTTCGCGTTTCCGGTCGATCTTACCGATGTCTGGGTACCCAAATGCACGCCGGTGTTAAGGGAGCCGTTACTCCCCACTCCTCCCTGTCCGTTAATGGTGATATCGCCAGCAAATGACGTAATCGTCGTGCCACTATTAAAGACATACACACCGACGTTGTCGCCAAGTCCGGTGCCCCCCACCCCTTCGATATTTACTTTGCCGGCTCCCGTCGAAGAGACCAATGAGCCCACGCGAAGCTGCACTCCGATATGGCCGAACCCTGTCGCAGCCATTCCACCTTTGCCCGTAATGCTGATATCACCGTTACCCGTAGAAGCTAGGGTCGCGCCGTTGAGAGTAATCCCACTGAAGAACCCCGCAGTTGTCCCGCTGCCGTTCGCGATCATGTTAATGCCGCCATCGACGGTACCAATGCTCGCTCCGGCCTGGAAGCTGATGCTTTGGGCGGTCGTGATATTCACAACCCCGGTGCCGCTGGTGGAAATGTCGCTTGTGCTGTTTGGTAAGCTGACCGCGCCTGCGGCTTTGGCCACCAGATTCATGTTAGAGGCCAGGGTCACAGCACCGACGAACGAAAGCAGGTCAAAGGGACTGCCGGTCGAACCGATCGTCAGGCTGGCGGTAAAGTCCGGTAGGGCAGAGACGGTCAGATCGTCGGTGGCGTTGCCGCGGTTGACCGTGAGCGAACCGGTGGGATTGGCGAAGTTGGTTAGTCCAAACGTATTCGGCGAACTAGACAATCGCGATAGCGTGTTGCCCGTCGTACCATCGTCTTCTAGCGTTACGACGTTCGGACCCGCGGGCAAGTTGAAGATCACATCCGACGCCGCTCCGCGATTGGAGATTGGTTCTAGGCCGGTGTAGTTCACTGTGCCGAAGTTGCTCATCACGATGCTACCATCGGTCGCATTCGTGTAGTTGTAAGTGACTGTGCCTTGCACACCGCCAGTGATCACAAGCTCATCGGTGTTGTTACCTCCGATAAAGGTCACGCCGCCGGATGGGATGGGATTTCCGCCAGCGAAATCTATCGACAAGCTATCGTCGCCATTCGCCGTGTTGAGAATCAGTTTCCCGATAACACTTGCCCAGGGGATGGTCAGAGTCTTGTTGCCATTGCTCAACGTTCCGCCAAACGGGGCGACAACAAATTGTTCGTGTTCGTCCGTGATGAGTAAGTTGTTGCCAACGTAATTGACAGTCAAAGCGTTGTTTTTTCCGGCTGTATCGGTATCGGCGATCGTAAGATTGCCTAGACCGTCGAAGGTAGCGGAAAGTGTTGCAGCCATGACGAGTGTACTCGCATCCGCTATGGCGGGAGGCGACTCGCGCAGCCCTGCGTGGTCCGTCGCTCGGCTGTAGAACGCATAGTTCGTTCCGGAGACGCCAGAATAGGTTGACGTTTGGAGAGACGTGTTGGACAGCCACGCCGAATAGGCCCCGCCATTAATGGAAACAAACACGTCGTACGCGGAGACACCTGAGCCAACATCCGTTCCGCTCCAATTCACTTCAATCGATGAAGTTATGGTAATCGCAGCCAGGCCAGCGATTTGACTGGTGGGTGGCTGCCGGTCGACATAGCCAAAGGCCGCATTATCCATCGCATCGCTGATTCCAATAGCAATCTCGGTTTCGGTGGCTGCCACTGCGTCAACAAAGAAAGAGTTACCGAATGCTGGAATATGCAGTGCGGTTTGATTGTCAATAAACAATCCAGCTCCCCGCGTAATGAAAGTATTACCACCACTTGCGCTCGTGCCAAGGTCGATTGTTCCGGTACCTCGCACCTCAATGGCTGCCCGGTTGCCGCCCGTCGTTTCCTCGACGATGCTAACGCGTAGGATGAGGTGCCCCCCCAGAACGAGGATCGTGGGTGCATCGGTCGTATTGGTCAAAACCAACCCATTGCGAATTTCCACTTGTCCGGATTCCACAGTCAAAGCCGGTGAGGCGCCACGAAGTGTGATCTGCCCATTCAATCCATCGAGGATGACGCGCACGTTGGGGTTTGCAGCGATGGACAGGCCGTCGTACAGGCCGGAGTTGGTGTTCAGAACGACGCTCGTAGGTGAGGTGGCAACGATATCGCGAATAGCGTTGGCTACGGCGGCGATATTCAAGTTGTTAACATTAACAACGACCTGGGTGGCCTGAGTTGCTTGCGCGGCCGTCGTCACTGCCGATTGAAGGTCGGTTGTAAACGTTGCTGAATCCGGTTCGACGATTAGCGAGTTCGCTGCGACGGTGACGGTCACCGTGGTTTGGGACGTGAGTCCGCCAGCGTCTTGAATCGTGTAGGTAAAGCTGTCGGTACCCTGGTATCCAGTCACGGGACGATAGGCCAAACGGCTATTCCCAGGCAGAACATCGACAACCCCGTTGGCTCCTTGGGTGTACGAAAGGATGGTAATCGCATCCCCGTCAGGGTCCGAGTCGTTGACCAATACAGCTGCGATAACACTTTCGGTCGCATTTTGGCCAACAACAATCTGATCCGGCCTAGCCGTTGGGGCTTCATTTGAGTCAAAATGAAAGAGCGACGCTGTTGCATCACGATCGTTTGCCACGAGATCGGTTGCAAAGCTTGTAAATATTGCAAACCGCCCGTTTCTGCTGATCGTTGCGAGCGGTGAGGAACCATCACCTGTCGATAGACCGGAAACTGTGCGGCTAACCAACCGGCGCGCTCCTGTCGGCGCGTCATACAAAAAGACGTCGCTAGTACCGTTCGTATCGCTGATGCCCGGAACTATAGTTGTCGACAGGGTCGAAAAACAGATTCTTGAACCATCTGTACTGATGGTCGGCCGGTCCGAAGCACCGTTAGCAGTAGTGGTTGCATTCGATGGTGACCGGGAAACTAGGCTAATGGACGTTGTCGAAACGGTGTAAGCGAAAACGTCCGATGTGTTGTTCGAATCGGTTACACTGTCCAACAAGTTGTTCGACAATGTTTGAAAAACAATACGCTGACCATTGCCAGAAATATCGGGGGCCGATGACTGTCCACTTCCGGCAATCAAACCTGTCCCACGATGGCTGACAAGAGCCAGTGTGCCAGAAACAGAATTGTACACATAAATATCGGACGCGTTATTTGTATCTGTCACGCTTGGCAGAAGGTTCGTTGCGCGAGTTACAAAAACCACGACATTCGCATCATCGCTGATCGCTGGTGTTACTGACTCACCGTTTCCTATAGTTCCTGCCTGCGATCGACTTATCAGTGTGTTTGTGCGCGTTGCAATCGAATGTAGGAACAAGTCATCAGCACTATTATTATCCGTTACCGACCCAGCGAGATTACTGGCGCTAGACGAAAAAACGATTTTTGTTGCGTCGGCGCTTATCCTCGCGAATTCTGAGTTGTGGTTCCCTGCAGTTGTAAGATTGCCAATGTGAGATACGAGGCGAACTGTGCCAGAAGTGAGATCTGCAGAATAAATATTAGTTAATCCTAGTGGATCAGGAATGCCGGGCATTAGATTGGATGCCGAACTCGCAAGGACAATCCTATTTCCGTCGCGACTAATATCCAACGGGTATGAGCCCCTATTTGCGGTTTGCTGTGGGTTAGAGCTCGATTTTGTCACGAGCGAATTGGTTCCCGTTCCTACGTCGTATAGGAATACGTCTGTGCTGATCTGATTCAAATCGACTAGGTTGGGCAAAAGATCGGTTCCGCTATTGGAAAAGATGACCTTCGATCCATCGCCACTGATCATTGGCCGCCCCGAACGACCGTTGGCCGTTACCAAACCATTGCCCGTGTGACTTACCAATTTCGTCGTGCTTGTGAGACGGTCAACAAGGAAGATATCTGAAGCCGAATTCTTATCGTTCTGCCCCAGAACCAAGTTTCCGGCTTCACTTGCGAAGACAATGAAACGACCATCGTCGGACACCTGTCTATGGTTGGTCCAGTTGCCTTCTCGATAAACGGGTGCAGTTGCGGAACTGAAGGCGGGGGAGCCGACAACCGAAAACTGTAGTGCTTCAATCGCTCCGACGTAGATGTCATTAGTGGTGCCGTCTCCATCAGCAATTCCGGATTGCAGGTACGATCCGGTATTAAACGCAATGACTGCCCCATCACTACTTATGGCAGCTGTATTCGCACCTTTGCTCGCCACAACGCCATCGCCCGTGCGACTTGCAAGCAAGTTTACTCCCGTGCCCAAGTTAAATACAAAAACATCCTCAGTGCTATTATTATCTACTACGCTGTTCTGAAGATCTGTCGAGGTTGAGGTATAGACGACCGATTGCCCGTCATCGCTGATCTTCGCGTTTACGGAGCGAAAGTTGGCGGTGGTGGTCGAGGACGTGTGAGATCGACTGACAATCACATTCTGGTTGGTTGGAAGATCGAACAGGAATACATTTTTATCCCCTGTGCTGGCCGTTGGTCCTAGATTGGTTGCAGTAGATTCGAATGCAATCTTGCTGCCATTGACACTGATACTGGGATTGGTGGACGCCGCGTTTCCAGTCTGCGTTATCGCACCGAATCGCTTACTGACCATCGTTATTTGGGGTGTGTCGATTCGGAACAGGAAAACATCCGACGCATTGTTTGAGTCAGAAGAACCTGCGACTAGGTCGGTGGCCAAGGATTCGAACACTACGAAATTTCCGTCACCACTGATTTTTTGGTTAAACGAGGAACCTGATGCAGTTATCGTTGTGAAGGCCGACCATCGACTGACGAGCGTAGTCGTAGATGACGAAAAGGAATAGACAAAGATGTCGAAACTTGAATTTTGGTCAGTCGTACCTGGGACAAGATTTGTCGCGTTCGATTGGAAAGTGATTCTCGAACCGTTATCACTAATGTCCGGCGAAAGGGAATATGAATTTGCCGTGTTCGTGGGGCTTGAGGCTGCTCGAGATACCAGAGTCATGGACGCAGTATCGATGGTGTAAGCATAAATATCTTCTTGATCAGCATTGAAATCCGACACGTTTGAAATTAAATTAAACGATTGAGTGGAGAAGACTATACGGCTTCCATCGCGGCTGATTTTTGGGTTAGACGATCCCCGAGCAGCGGTAGTGGTGGCGTTGCCGGAGTTTCTACTCACAAGCGTCACTGATCCGGTTGCCGCAGAAAAAAGAAAGATGTCAGATTCAAAGAGATTCGAATCCGTTACTCCGGCAACTAGATTCGTTGAACCAGATGCAAATACGATCCTTTGGCCATCGCCGCTTATCGACGGGTGGTGTGCTCCCAGGTTTCCCGTTGTCTTGCCATCGCCAATATGACTAACGAGTATCGTTGTACCAGTTTGACGATCAAATCTAAAAACATCGGTTCTGTTGTTGTCATCTACTTGGCCAGCGATAATATTGCTTGCTTGGCTTGTAAAAACGACGAATCGCCCGTCGTCGGACATCTGGCGTACATCGGTTCGAAGCGAATCGATTCCCAGAGGTGTTCCAGAATTGAATGCGGGGAAGGAGACTGCGCTAACCGTTGAGAGAACACATCGATCTTCCATCTGCTCGATAAACATGCGCCGTCGACGCTTTCGGTCCTGGCTCGACTTCTTTTTTTCCGTGAGGCGACGAACGAACTTGGAAATTTGCTTGCGTATACTCATCATGCTCGCCTCGTAAAATGGTTCTGTTGTGTCGTACTTATTTGCAAATATTCGACTTGCGCGATTTGTGCTGATACTCGATAACGCAAGGTTCTGGCTGGCTCGCCGCCAATCTCAATTATTCCCCTCGTTCCCAAGCTCCAGCTTGGGAACGCACACTCTGGAAGCTCCGCTTCCCGCACACTGTGTTCGACTAACACTTGAGACCTGCAAGCACAGCCGGTCCGCCCAGCGGCCCCAGAAAATGGCCTGATGAAATCGCAGCCAATAGTTGAACTAACGGCGTCAACACAAGCCCGACGCGCAAGCGAGGGATGATTCCGACCCCTCGCGTGCGCGTCGGGCTTGTATTTTCATCGGCCCACCCGGAAACTGCACTCGAGGGCTGGCGGCCAACGCAGGGCGTCGAAGCAGAGCTTCGAGGACGGCGTTCCCAAGCTGGAGCTTGGGAACGAGGGAAATTCAAAAATGAGACCTCTAAAACTCGAATGTTCGTTGATTCCTAAACAAGTGGCTCTTGGGACCCGCTCCCAAGCGGTTGCTTAGGAACGAGGGCGTGACGGTCCCTCGAAACCGCTTGAAGTTGATAACGGAAAATACACTTTTTTCTCGTCACACGTTGAAAGACGGACCTCGACTTTAGAAAAACCGAGCAATCGCAAAATTTACTTCGAATAGTTTTTTGTTTTTCCAACTCGGGCTCAAGTTCCAGCACGTGTGACCTGAAGTTGTTTCCGCTTTTTCGTGTGGCACGCCCATAGCGTTGGAGGTGGGTGTGATGCATTGAAATCACGGTCTCTGGCGATTCTCACGCCCTTCGCAATGCTCAGGGCGTGCCTTACCCGTCGGCGAAACCGGAAGGAACTTCCGGTTTTTGGCACTAGTGCCCTGCGGCTAATCAGCCGGAACGCGTTAGCGTCCGGTACAGCCCGAATTACACTTACGATCGATGCCCGCAAAAGTATTTGTGTGAAGGCAAAAGCAACCATTAGCCGCTCGGCGTTAGCCGCGGTTTTCGACGATTGCCAAGCTTTTAGGGAACCGGAGCTATCGCCCAAACGGCTAATTAAAGTGAAACATCTGAGGCAAAGTCAAGCTCGGCAGGAGCCTCGCTCTCCCGTAGCCGCCAACCCATTCCGATTGGTAACCAACACACTCCAACCGCGACACTAGATGTTTCGATGAAGCTTAGTTATGTTAGTAGCTTCGGCTGGCTGACTTCATTAACGAAGAAACCATCACATCAATCGTCGAGACCCCTGATGACAGGATCACCTGCTGGATACCATTCCGAATTGCCAAGCCACAGATCTGTTGGACGCGATGGCAATCGTACGCATTGGGACTCGGCAGTACGCGTCAAAGAACTTGGCGACGATCATGGATTTCTAGAAGCGTTTGTCAACGCCAGGCTTCCAAACGAAGTTCGCCGTCAATACGGCGCTTCGGATGTCGTCCAGAGTGTCTTGCTGTCCGCTAGCAAAAGTGCCCAGGCGTTCCAAGGTTCTTCGGAAACAGAATTTCGAGCCTGGATTTTTGAAATCGCTCGCAACCGCATCACCGACGGTATACGTCGTTTCCGATCCTATCAGCGCAACCTCGGACTCCAAGCCGAAAGAGCCAAATGCGGATTATGGAACACGGTCGACAACGATACTCCGAGCGTCCAAGTGATGGTAAAGGAAGATGCGTTGGCTTTGATCCATGCGATGGATTCACTGCCTCCTGAGATGCGTGAAGTCGTCCTCATGCGTTACTCAGGCGGACTTACCTTCGAGCAAATCGGGGTAGAACTCAAGATTCCAGTCTCCACCTGTCGACGACGTTGGCTAGGTGCCTGCAAGCTGTTGCAAAACCAACTAAGGTCTCTTGTTTCATGAACCCTGACGCCGAGCAAGAGCCGATCGACTTCTCCGACGAAGAGGCGCTGCTGGCGGAAGCGCTCGATGCCAGCATATGCCAAGGAACGCCACAGCCTAGCGACTTGGACTCTCCCCATGGCGAACTGGCATCCGTCTTTCGACTGCTGCACGATACCCTGGGAAAGCATCGCGAAAAAACTCCCAATCGACCAACCAACGGTTCCTCGGACCTACCCGTTTTACCGAAGCGGTTTCGCATTGTCGCGGCCATTGGACATGGTGGTTGTGGTACGGTCTATCGAGCTTATGATGAAGTCTTGCAACGGGTCGTCGCGATCAAGGCTATTCCGCGCCGACAAATCGACGGGGATGACGCGACAGGCATCCATTTGCGTGAACCTCGGGCTGTCGCACGACTGAGTCACCCCAATATCATTCCGCTCTACGAAGTTATTAGCGAAGGTGAGTTTCTCTGCCTGATTACGGAGTTTTGTGAAGGCCCGACTCTGAACACATGGTTGAGCGAACAAAATGGCGCAGTCGCATTCGACCTAGCAGCGGAAATCACGTTGAAGGTTTCGGATGCAGTGGCCCATGCTCATGGTCGCGGAATAGTGCATCGCGACATCAAGCCGGCCAACGTGCTGTTGGCTCCGAACGAAGACCTGCATGAGCAACTCAGTTTCACCCCAAGACTCACCGACTTTGGACTTGTGCGCGATTTGCGAGATCCAGCATCTGGTACGCTTACGAATGAGCTTGCGGGTACGCTCGACTATATGGCTCCCGAACAGATCCGTGGCGGCGATCATGTCGGTGAAGCCACCTGTGATGTGTACTCTCTGGGTGTCATGCTCTATCGTATGTTAACGGGGCAGCTTCCACACCGGGGAGCGACTGCAATGGAGCTGATGAATAGCATCTGCACGAAGACACCTACCCATGTGCGTTTGATCGTTCCGCGAGTCCCCCGGGACTTGGAGGCGATCTGTTGCAAGTGCATGTCAATAAAAGCTAGCGATCGTTATGCGTCCGCGCAGGCCTTAGCGGACGACCTGCGATTGTGGAAAGCTGGTCGAAGCGTGCTCGCGCGTCCTCGTCCCGTCTGGGAGGAATGCATCCATGTCGTGCGTAGCTCCCCAATCATTACGAGTATGGTCGTTGGAATTATCTGCCTAGCCACGACTGCTTCGATTTTTCTATCGCGTTCGAACGGACAACTCACCCTTCGGCAAAAAGAACTTCAAAAGGCGTTAGTGGAATCAAGACGGAATGAGCAAAATGCGAAGGAGGCAAACGAGATCGCGAGCTTCGCAAAAGAGGATGCCAATCAACAGCGTCTCAAGGCGGAGGCAAACGAGCGACGTGCCCTCATGGCCGCTTATCACGCCGATCTGCCGCGAGGCTATGAGGCGTTGCAGCGAGGCCAATTTGCTGAAGCTCGCAAGATCGCAAGCGAAATAAAATCGTATGCGAACGATACCCTACCGTTGGCAACGGACTTTCAAATTCTTGATGCCATGGCCAACTCACCTCAACACATATCGGTTCATCGAGGTGCCGTAAATGAAGTGCTCATCGTGCCGCATCATGATATTGTGATAACTGCCGGCGCGGATGGGATTCTGCGTTTTCACGACAGTCTCTCTGGACAAGTTATGAGTGAAAGGATCATTGGGAACAACTCCAGCATCGGTGCACTTGCTTGTACGACGGACGGCAAGCGACTTGCCATCGGTTACGCGACTCCCGTGCCGGATCAGACGGACGAGTTTTCGAATTCCGTTCTTGTAGCCGACTGGGAGGATTGGGTTGAGCAGAAGACTTTGGTCGGATATCCAACTACCGTAGAGAGTTTAGCGTTTTCTCCACATGGAGCGACATTGGCAATTGGGTGCCGCTATAGGCCTATCCATTTACAGTCGCTGAGCGCTCCTAAGGACGTCGTTGTTTTGGAATCCGATCGCCGACACGAAGAAATCGCGTTTTCGCCAGACGGAACGGAGGTTGCGATTTATTCCGGACAACAACAGTTACGACGCTTCGATACAGTCAGTGGGGAAATCCTTCAAGATTTTAAGAGTATTGATCAACCACACCATTTGCTATGGTCACCCGATGGACGCTGGATTGCGATCAGCTACTCCAATCGGCCCCAGGTAGAGCTCCTGCAGGCTAGCGATCTTTTGCTTACCAAATATGTGCTCGCACAACCATTTGGAGCGACGCAACGGATCGCATTCTCGCCGCTCGGGAAATACTTGGTCGCAGGCTTGCGTAATGGAGGCACGGTGTCTTGGAATCTCGACATGCCTCCTCCCCATGAAGAACCCTCTCAAGCGAATAGGCCGCTGAAAATTTCTCATTATCAACACACCGTTTCACATGGGGCCAGTGTGTCGGCTGTAGCCATCGCAGACGACTCAAGAGTCATGAGCGGTTCCGAAGACGGATCGGTCGCATTGAACGGTGAGTTCCCTCGATTTTTCAGTACCCCATTGTTGCAAGGAAACTCGGTGCAAGTGACCAAATTGAGGCATGACGGTGAAGTAGCCTTTTTGGGATGCGCTAACGGGTGCCTTATCACTCTCAATTTAAAGACAGGGGAAGCCGAACTTGTAATCGGCGAGCGTCCAACCGCATTGAGCAAGCTGGCTCTGGCTTCGGATGACAGCCTCCTTGCGGTTGGTTGGAAAAGCGGTGATGTTGCGTTGCTGGCATTACCGAGTTACCAGATTGTGCGAGAGCAAGGGGGAAGCAGCCTATCAAGACAACCGTCGCGAGTGTTGAACGATTTGCAAATGGATATGACCGGTAAACGTTTGGCGATTCTTCGCAATAATGGACATTTTGAACTCTGGGAGTGGTCGTGCGACGAAGATGGTGTTGATCGATCGGCGACAAAAATCAGGACAGTTTCCCAAGTCCTGACGTTGCGATCGGCTGCCGCGATCAGCTTTGGACTGCCTGCGGAAGCGATCCTACACGGCGGGCTGTCCGAGGAATTCTATGCAGTGCGTCCATTAGAAAGCTCAGAACATTTGCTTTGGACGGGCAGAGGCAGATTAAACGTATTTTTGAATGACTATCATCAAAAGGTATTTTATTGTGGCTATGCGGAGGGACGGATTGAAGCACGAAGCCCATCTGGGATATTGCTTGCCGAATGTGCTCATTCGCTCGACCCGTTTGATTCGACCGCAAACTCAGTCAATGTAACCGTGTTTGCAATTTCTCCGGACGGAAAGATTCTTCTCTCCGGTACCCGGGAGGGAGAGGTTCGCCTTTGGAATGCAAAAGACTTGAGATTCCTTGGTGTGTTACATACTCGCGATGGCCGAGGGGCAATCGCGAGCATCGACTTTTCGGCCAGCGGAAAGAGGCTTCTGGTGCATCAAGCACTTGGGAAGGACGTTCCAGGCTGCGGAACGATCCTTATCGACTTGCCCTGAGTCTCGCTATTTTGTGTATCCAGCAAAGGACTGCCAGTTTTGTATGACCTTTAGCCTGTCCGGTTTGAGCTTCTTCGCAGCCCGTAGTTTATCCAACCAGGCGATATCAACGGGTTTGAAGGCGTAGTCGCGATAGCGGTCTTCTTTCTGAGCATTGCCAGGGATGCGGAAAACAAATGCGTTCGTACTCATATTGTCCTCAACAAGTACTCTCCGCCGGTTGTCAATGCTTGGCCAAATACGTCCTGCGTCAATGAACGCGATGTCCGATTCGGAAAGCAATTTTTTTGGCACGCGTATTTCCAATTCCGCCGTGTCCCGCAATAGCACGTCACCGCCGTTCGCAGGGTCAATCTCTCCGCCAAATTCGGCCCAAGCTTTATAAGTTTTACCTGCGTCGCTCCATGTCCAAACTCGCCAGTTCGAGTTCGGGATGGGTTTCAACCGATTCTGGTTGCTTTGTAGCCTTGCATTGAGCTGATCCATCGTTCCGAATGCACTTGCTGCGACATCGGTTGGCAGCAGGCTTCTATGTTTGTCCATGTCGAGTCCGATACTAAGCTCATCTCGATTGAGCGTGACGGTCACGAAACCAAATGGAATCTGCGAACTACGCAAGAACGAATAGTTGAATTGGGGTAAATAAATGGGTGGCTCCCATCGTTCGCAGTTTAGTATTTGGCCAGATTTGTGTCGAAATGACTCTGGTTTTGCTGTGCGACTCATTCCTGCCAATTTTCCTGCCATTTCTGCGCGCAATGAACTGATGCTCGTTCTTGGTTTGAGATCTGCATTGAACAACATGGACAGAACATCGATCACACCGATTCGATTCCAGTCTGGCTTGTGCTGAAGTTGCAAACGGAAATCAACCAGAGTTTCAAGATTCTTGTCGGATGGGATCTCAAAAACGGTTTCTTTGTTGCCGTAAGCGATCCAGCCTTGCTGGATCAAGAAATCACAGGAGTTGTTGTATGCTTCGGCATCCACCAGAAGGCGTGCGGCTTCCCAATGGTCTTGTTCATTCCTGCGCGAAGTCACATCCAGGTCGATCCAACGGTAAATACGGCCGTCAATCTGCTTATCCCCAAGCATTCTGATGGTCGCAGTAATGCTTTCGCTATGGTCTTTGTTTTGTTTGATGACTCCGTTGAACGTTACAGACGAGGGGCTGCTTGGTATGAGCGCGATATCGAAACGCGTTGTGCTGGGAGGAATTGGAATTGGGGTTATCCGATTCGGTGGAGTTGGACCGGACGGGTTGGAGTTGGAATTGAGGTTCCCGATGGTGTAGCCAGCGTTATACGCCAAGTCAGAAAGCCACGAAGCTTTTGGAACGATTGATCCTCTGGGACTTTTGTCCTTTTTGCGTTTGAGATCAAATTCATTTTGGCGTAGTTCTTCAAGCCTTCGGTACAAATCATCAACATCTGGATTTGCCACACTGGCATTTTTTATAACGCATTCTGCAACTACCTTGTTAGGAACATTCACTTCAAGTTTCACAAAGCCGAAAGGGTTGAATTTATCGCTCTTTCGCCGTGCCATCATGAAACCTGGTTTCGACTTGTCGTCCGCTTGGTCGCGATTACTCACGACGTAGCACAGCACAGGCCCTCCTCGTCCGTCAGGCACAAACTCTAGCGATGCTTTGCGATTCCCTATGCTTGGCAACGAGGCACGGACCGAATTGATTTCGCCCCCGGCTGACGGCATCTCCTGACCGAAAAACAACGAGCAGACATCTTGAATGCTCAATCGCTGCTTCGGCAATGGTATGCCGGCCGTTTCTCCGATCAAGTCGTGCTTGCGGTCGAAACGTACGATGAACTCCGCATTTTTGCCTCGATCGAACTTCAATTCGTTCAGATGTTTTTCGATCGCAAGGCTGTTCGCTACGATCCAGCCTTCACGGATATCGAGGAAACGTTCTGCCTCCCATTTTTTGGAATCGATGTGCAGAAAGGCAGTCTCACAATAGTCCTCTTCCCCTTTGCTCGTAACTTCGATCTTCAACCATTTGGTCATGGGGAAGTTAGGTTTTGTAACTAAGGTAATCACTTCGAGGCAGATGTTAAACGGAAGAGGTTGATCGCTTTCTTTCCAGCCGGACCGCCAGAGCGTGCCGTGGTACGTAGCATTTGGTCCCGCTTGATGGGGGATTTCGGGGTACTGGAAAAGTTTGTTCAGGACGGGATTTAGGTTGAGTCTTGTGGTCTCGGTAGCATAGACATCAAATTCATCTTCATCCTGTTGCAATTCATCTGGGCCGTCATACACAATCCGATACTTCCCAACCGGCAAATCGGACTCTCCTTCGATCACATCATGGCGATCACCCTTGACGCCTCTTACCCTGATTTTTCGTTCTGCCAGAAGTTGCTTACCTACCTTCCCGTCCGCAACAACCACAATTCTTCCTTTGGTCGTATCCACCACAGATGCTGTGTTGGACTTGGGCCAGAAAACAATCTTCTCCATTGCTGCAAGCCATCCGGTTGCAACCACCGTACCGACTAAAACTAGTCCAGTGAGCCAAGCCGCAATGCGATGATTAATCCAAAGGCCTAGGAATTGCGGCGCCGTTGTTGGACTCGCAACCCCTAAAGGCCCTAGAGGAGTCGAAACGCGTTGACTATCTGAGCTGCGTGCGACGCCTACCTGCGTGTCGGCTTTGGCAAATTCCGAATTCGATTCGGGTCGAGTCCTTTTATCCCAGCGATAGTATTCGGCCACCAAACCCACAAGATTTTCAGCGGGGGAGATCGAATTCAGTCGCGACTCGACATCGGTCATCGACAAGGGCCTTTCGGACGGGATCAAGGCGGTCATGTCCCGTACCAGTGCATCCAAATTTTCATCGACATCGGGTCGAACCGACCGGATATCCGATAGGAGCGGCGGTTTGCCAGGTCGCTCGAAAGGTCGCTGCCCGGTCAATAGTTCATGCAGGGTTAGGCCAAGGCTGAATATGTCGGATTGCGGAGTCACCTGCCGTCGTCCGGAGAGTTGCTCTGGTGACATATAGGCCAAAGTCCCTAGCACTTGATCGGCTCGAGAAACGGCTTCGTCCCCTTCCATTTCCAGGATCTGCGCCAAGCCCAAATCCAGCAACTTGACGTCACCCTCTGCGGTGATCATTAGGTTCGAAGGCTTGATATCGCGATGAATCACTTTTTGTTCATGTGCATATTGCAAAGCAGACGCAGCCAGTCGCACGATACTGCAGGCCGCAGTAACAGGCAGCGGCCCTAGTCGTCGCACCAGTTGGTTGAGATTAATGCCACTGATAAATTCCATCACAAAATAGGGCAAGCCATCGTGTTCACCGGCGTCAAATGCTCGAACAATGTGTCGATGTTCCAGTTGTGCCAAAAGCTTCATTTCGCGAGCAAATCGTGAAATCGCTTCGGGCGCTCCCATGCGATCCGACTTTAGGATTTTCACTGCACGCTGCTGGTTTAGCTTGACGTGCAAGGCTCGGTAGACGCGCCCCATACCACCCTGACCTATGCACTCTAGAATGCGATAGTCTCGAATCATGTAGGTTGAATCGCCCGCGCCGCTGCGAGAAGACGCAGGGCTATCCATTTGCCCGTGAGAAACGAAGCCAGTACTCAACGAAGGAGAATCGCCTGCTACGCCACCCGCCACTTGTGGAACCGACGCGGCATCCGCAACCAACTGCATCAGCGAGTCGGATTCCTCCGACACTATTTCGAGGTAGACTTGGCATCGTTGGCAACTTGCCAAATGATTTTCCAGGATTTCGGTTTCTGCATCCGCTGATTTTCCGTTGAGATAGCTTCGTAATGCCTCTGGCGGTGGACATGAGTTGCTCATTGTGCGCTCTTTTATGTTGATGGGCCAAACTACGACCTAGGAATATGCTGTACAGAAGGGGAATGGCGGACCACTAGTTTCAACGTAAAACGTTAACTCGAAAATTTCGATTGTCGCGTTTTGCTCCGCAAAAGTGCGATAACGAGGCGCACTTTCGCGTTTTGCAATTGCGCATTTTGAATGCAGGAGAGCATGCTTCGAGCCTGTGATTTCCTCACGCGGAAAGCGTTGAACAACAAAGCCCAGGGGCGCGCAGCGCACCCTGGGTTTATGGTAAAACGCGTGCTCAAACCCCAACGGGGTTTGTCATACGATGTGAGCAGTTGAGGACAACTGCTCTACAAGGCTGTTTTATTCATGTCGAATCGTTTCGCGGAGACGGCGGAGCACCCGTGCCCGGCACATGCAAACGGCCGCGGCAGTCATTCCAAGCTCCTGCGCCACCTCACTTGGACGTTGCCCCATTGCCGCAGTTAACCAAAAAGCCCTCCAAGTCTGCTGAGAAAAATCCTGCCGAATGATCTCAAGCGTGGCCGCAATCAGCACCTTAAGATCATGAGCGGAGTCCGACGCGTTTCTTTCGTCAGCCGAACTGTCGCCAGCCGCTTCGAATCGGACGAAATCTTGCCCTCCTATGGCATTGGGGTTCTTCTTTTTAAATCGCAATTGATCCATGATCTTGGAACGCGTAATCGTCCACAGCCAAGCACGGAAAGAGTTTTCCGGTCTGTCGTGACCAAACTCTTCGATGTGCCTTTCGACAGCCACAAATACATTCTGGACGATATCCTCATTGTCGACGCCTCGCATTCCATGCTGCCTCGACCACAACACAATAAGCGGAGTGTAGATATTGACCAAGCGATACCACGCCAGCGTTTCGCCAGCGCGAACTTGATTTAACAACGACGTGGATGTCGAAAACGGATCCTCTAATTCCGGCATGGAGAACAGCCTCCCTCACCTGCTGAACAGAGATTCTAAAAAACGCAGGAAAATAAAACTCTTAATGATATTAGCATTAATGCAAGCGCCAAATGATATCCTACCATAGCTGAATTCTAAGAATTCAGTGCATTTCTCGGCGAACGCCACCACTCCAGAACGCATCCAAGCTGCCCAATCCTGGCTTTTCGTACTCGCACTCAGTCATCGGCGGTCAGCACAAAGTGTCGAAATTAGTACTTTCTGCGTCCATATGCCTCCGAAGCTTTTTTCTGGCGCGATGATGGAGTCCGAATACTGCGGAAATGGATTTGCCCAGCAATTCCGAAATCTCTAGCCAAGACTTCTCCTCCCAATAACGGAGGATCACAACTTGCCGTTGTTCTTCAGGCAGAAGTTCAATCGCGGCCGCAACGATACGAACCTGGTCTTTTCGCATAAAGTTTTGGCTCGGAGTGGCCTCCTTGCCTGCTAGAAAACTTTCTAGCCGTGTGGAAGAAGCGTCCAAATCCGCTGCGATCGATTGCTCTCGTTGAATGTCTCGCTTCTTGGTTCGCAATTCCCTAGTTGCATGGGCGACAGTGCGAGCCAAGATTTGGCGCAGCCAAGCTAACATCTCCGCTTCCGTCTGCCCCTGAAATTGAGCCTGTTTTGCAAACGCCTTTAGAAGCGTTTGCTGAACAATATCCGATTGGTCGAGCTTGCCATTGTAGCGAGTCGACAAATGTTGCTTCGCCAAAAAATGCAGGTAACCACGGTATTGGAAGAACTCATTAGGTTCGCGTGACATTGTACTCATCCAGGTTCGATTGCATTGAAGCATTCCTAGATTCTTCAATAGATCGAAGTCTAATCTAGATTCGTGTCTGAGAGCAAGCACATTCTTAGGTAACCTATGTCACTTATTCGCCCTACTTAACAATCATGGGTTTTAGGCCAATTCAGGAATGGGAATCGATATTCCGGTGGTTGAACATGCCCGCAATCATCGGCGTCGGCAATGGATTTCGATGTCGATGAAGGCGTATGCCGCAATGATCTTGTGGCCTTTCGTCGTCGGATGGACGCTGTCCCAAAAGAGATAGCGACTAGGATCCACATTGGGAGCTAGTGCGTAGCCCAAACCGGTGACGGGGTCAAAAAGCGTTGCAGAATCAACAACATTGCGAAGCCCGAAGAGTCTGGGATATCGCGTAATCGCTTGGAACAGTCGGCTAATTTGCACGTCGGCAATCCGGGCACGACGAAGCTCGCTCCGCAGGCTGTTCAGTTGTGCGGCGCGTGCACCATTGAAAGCATAGTTGGTGCCGCCGATCAAACTAGGAAGCGGCGTGGGTTCATCCAACGCCGTTGCCAAGGGTTCGGTCCAAACGGGGCCATCGGAGAATTGGCCATGAAAGTAAAGGGTAGGTGGTGGAAGGGCACCGCCTGTGGCAACGGAGAAATTTCCCGCGTCCGACAGGCTATCGCCAAAAACGACGAGATCGGCGTGACTGCACGCCAGTAGTTGGAGCCCCAGAAATACCAAAGTGCAACAAACGGTTCGAATCTGCTTAATCATCATGCTATCGTTCCTGTGGAGACGGGAAGTAAACGAAACGGGAGAGTGTCTATTCAACAAGAGCCGAATCGGCAGAGAATTAAGCGCACAAAATTCACGAATCTGGATGATTCTTTTTGATCATCGCCATTTGGACTTCGGAGATTTATTTCCGTATTAAGAGATACGCGGGAAATCGTTCACAACGGACGACCTCGGCGACTCGTGTGGCTCGGTACTGCCAAAACCAATTGCAAAAACTTTCGCGTGAATAGTTCGCGTTATATATTATAGAACGTCTAGGTTCTTTAACGAATGCGAGCGAGGTTGATTGATGAGCCATCAAAACCCCCAATTTAACTGCCCGACAGTCCATGAATTGCAACTCTATTTATCGGGTCAGAGTACAGGACCTGGATTTTCCTCGCTCGACGAGCATATCGCTTCGTGTCCAAGTTGCCAAAAGACGTTGGCGTCCATCGGGCGGTACACACTCGATTAAATCGGGTAGTTGCCATCAAGGTTCTTCGACGCGATCGAGTCAACTCCAAAGAGGCGATCTCACGGTTTTCTCGCGAGATGCAAGCAGTTGGGAAATTGCAACATCCTAACATCGTGCGGGCCTTCGACGCCGGTGAGCATGATGGCCAGCAATACTTGGTAATGGAGTTCTTGGCTGGGGTTGATGTTGGACGAATACTGAATCGTATTGGCCCAAACGAGACGTGCTGTTAAAAGCTAGGAACGGAAAAGAGATTCGAGTGCCCTGCAGCGCCTTGGTAGACGACGATTGGAATTGGGCACGCAATGAAAAGTTGTTACGACCCGCTAAAGGAAAAAACAATCCCCATGTGCAAATTCAAGACTGGCTAGACTTTGCACCCTACATTCGAAGGTGATTTACCAGCGTGGCGGCCATTTTCCGCAGCGATTGCCTGTCAATGGCTTGGCGGCTCGCTTAGAATGACCCTCGAGATGTGCGTTTCCGGCACAACCATGTCCCATATTGTCAAATTCTCGCAGATCACCTCTCTTCTCCATCCGCATCATCCGCATTACTTACAAATTAATGCGGTATGCGAATTGCAGCACTCGTTTACGAGACTAGTGTTTTCGTCGTACGAGTCTTACAAGTCGTACAAGGAGAGTGATCGTGGCTGGTAATATTGGCGTTTGGATCGACCATCGCAAGGCGGTCTTAGTCAGTTTTGATAATGGGGTCGAAGTGGTCCGTGATATCGAATCTGACGTGGAAAAGCACGTTCGAGACGCGGGTGGATCAGGCTCGGGTTCATCTCACGCTTCTCAGGATGTTGTCGCTGGTGACGTGCGAGATAGAAAGTTTTCGAATCATTTGAATACCTATTATGATCAAGTCATTCAGCAGTTTGAGCACGCTGATGGAATCGTCATTCTTGGCCCCGGAGAAGCCAAGGGGGAGTTGGACAAGCGGATCACCAATAAAGAAATGCGAAAACACATCCTACTCGTCGAGACGGCGGATAAACTGACGACACCTCAACTGGTTGCAAAAGTTCGAGCTTGTTTCCAAGCTGCGAATCAGCATGTCTAGCTAACGCAACAAGTGTCGTCTTTTGCTCCGCAAAAGTGCGCATGCAAAGCGCACTTTCGCGGAGCGAAAGGCGACATAAAGGCGACATAAAGTTTGGATTTGCACACTTGAAATGAAACATGAAATGAAACATGGTTAGCGACAAGAAGCGCCTGTTGCCTGCGAACTTGGAGCGGCTGGAGGAACTTGCTCTCGACCTCCGTTTAACCGGCGGTCAGCTACTGGCTCGCGTCTGGCGATATCTGGATGCGGAAACGGCAGAGCGCATCAATAATCCGTATGTCATTCTGCGGAATGTAGCGTTGCCAGCTCGGCAGGAGCCTCGCTCTCCCACAAGAAGACTCGGCAGGTAGAATTCAATTTGCTGCTCGCCAAATGGCGGCTACCGGCTGACAGGATCGGTTATAGCCCTTTGGAGAAAGTTCGAAGTGTGGAACGAGCTCGGAGCTATCAAGCCTTTGGCGAAATCGAGGCGCGATACAATGAGCTAGGAGAATATCAGTTTATCATTGTTCGCGATTGCCGTCTCCGGCCAGTCAGGTATCGCCATCACAGGATAGAAAGACTGAGACGCGGACAGAGATGAAGCTCCTTGGATAGAATGGAAAACGACTTTGGATAGCAGACTAAAACGGCCAAAAACCGTGGCGTTGGGTGAAGTTCTTTGGGACGCTTGGTCAACGATCCGAAGTTTCGCGGAGCACGATTCGGAGGTGCCTTGAAACCGCTTGCGATGCGGGCATTCCTAGGGTTGTGGACATCAATCTTCGCCCGCCATTCTTCGACAGTCAGATGATCCGAGATTCCATTCAGCTAGCCAGCATCCTAAAGCTGAGCGACGAAGAGCTGATTGAGGTGTGCGCCGCGTGTGGCCTTGCAGCGATAGCTCAACCCAGCGTCTTGCTTAAGCAGTTGCTCGACACGCAACATCTCGACCTAGTCGTCATGACACGTGGAGCCAAGGGAGCAGTGCTGATAACGCCCGACGGAATCGTGGAGCAGCCAGGAATTCCAACCCTAGTCCGAGACACGGTCGGTGCTGGCGATGCGTTTACGGCGGCGTTCCTGCTTGGTTTTCTGCGGGGTGAAACTCATGATCAAAATCTGTTCAAGGCTTGCTCGATCGCCTCAGCGGTCTGTTCTCACTCGGGAGCCGTTCCAGATGTTTCTATTCCGAAGCTGAATTCGTGAGACTTTGATGCACAAATGCCCCCGAGTTTAACTCGGGGGATATTGACCATACCCTCTAGAATAGATAGTGAGGTAAATCGTCATTTCCGGCGATCGTGCCCATTACGATCAAGTTAGCGTCGAGCATTTTCCCTAGCTTGACTGCTTTATCGGAATCGACCAATCCGCTCAACGCGCCAAACTCGGTTTCGACGAGCATGGAATCGACTCGCTTTCTTTCGACGCTGTGATTCCGCCAATGTTCCCCAGCGAGTTTTCCAAAATCGAACGGGGAGCCTCGGTGAGTCGATCAATCATGAAAGAACGGTTCCTCTCGCTCCCAGTCCTCGGCCCCACGTCGTAGGCGATGTTCGGATGAACTTTCGAGTGGTTTTCGAATGGGGGTACTAAAACGACGCGGGGTGGCGTTCTGGCCGAAACTGCATTCTGGCTACAAACATCCGTAACCGCAGTCACCGATCCAAGAATAAAGCCGGTGACAAAGCAAAAGGCACGAAACAATTGCGTGCCGGAAATATTTTTGATATTCATGTTCATATTTTTTTAATTCTGAAGGGCGTTTTCAAAATCTCGCAGACACATTTTACGACATTTTCGAGCGACACAAATGGATTTAGGAATCCAGGGATCGAGCGCATTGCTGGTCATCTTTTGGTACACATGTAACTGTTTCGTCCGCCCTGGGTCAACCAGATCATGACGAACATGTTTCCTTTTCCCATCAATCGGTTCGTAGCGGAAAATGGTCTGCGCCGATACTTGGAAACCAGCAAGGGTGCCGGGACAAGGTGATCGTGTCCTCACCATTCAGCACACAGACGAATGTCCGGCGCATGGCTTTGCCTGTGAATTCGAAGGCACCATGGAGGGACCGACAACGTCGATCAGACAGGTGGATGGGAAGCTTGTCGTCTGCGGCGTTTCGCACGACAACGGCAAGATTGTTAAGACCATAGTCAACGGCCTGCAAACGACGATCGTAACCAACAGAACAGGCGTGGTGGATTGGCGCATCGAACTCCCATTCCCAACGGAAAATCCGATGCGGAAGCACGGACAGTTAAATGCCCCCGAGTTTATCTCGGGGGATTGTTACCACCTCTCTAAAGGGATTAGCGATCACGGCTTCGAGAAAGCCATGGATGGTCCGGCAGCATTTCAAGCGGTCTTTCCGAATGGGGTTGGAGAAGCAGTTCCTTAAGGACTACCCGCATCCATTCCATCCGATCGCGTTGCAACATCGACCCAAACTTGATCGTTCTCTCCGCGACCAATTCAATGAGCTGGTTTGTTTGTCCGTTCGTTTCCCAAGTCGTTGCTCCGGAGCCAACGGTATGAACTTGATAGGGATCGAATCTTCGTTTCCAGACGACAAGTCCAATCCCAGTGGCCACGTACGAACCGAGTTCGTCAATGACTACCTCTATTGCTTGCGCGATTTGCTCTCGCGAGCCTTGCGATTCGCGACCAGGGATTCACTTAAGGAAGCGATATCCTCTGGCGAAAATCGTTTGGTCGCTTCCAACATTGTAACGAAGTAAGCGATTTCCTCGTCCGTAGCTGGGAATCCGATGTTTCCTTTTGGGCCATCGCTGGTCGTAACCACCGTACCGTCCGGCGAAACCAAAGCAAACCACGGTATGCCACCTTTTTTCTCGCAGTACTTTTTCAATAGCTCTTGACCGCCGAGCATTCGATCTGTGTCAACCTTGAGATCGACGAAGGCTTTTCCTAAGATGGCAGCGACTGGCGGCTCTGCCATCCAGTCCTCCATTCTGTGGCACCAACCGCACCACGGAGCACCAAAATGCAGAAACACGATTTTCTTGTCCGTTGTTCCTTGCGCAATGGCTTTTTCAAGAATCGCGTTTGCATCTATCGGCTTGGCTTGATGCTGTGCAAGAAAATCTAGCAGGCTCTTCTCATTGACTTCGGGTTTCGAGTCTTGTTCCGTTACGAAGGCTTTGCCTGCTTCACTTGCAATGGTTTTTCCTGTGAAATCCAGAACCGTGAGAAACGGAAGCGATTCGGGGGATACCTTCGCTCCAAAGCGACTGGCAAGTTCCGGCTTCTTGTTCGCTGTGCCAACATCGACACGAACGACGTCGTATTCATACTGGAGTGTCTTAGCGATTTCCCGATTGCCGATCAGCGACTTGTGGAGTGCCAAACAAGATTGAGAATCATTGGCACCCCAAAGAATCAGAACTCGCCTGTTTTCCTTAACAGATTTTGCCAGCGCGGCTCCGATCTGCTTCGAGGCGTCCGCCGTACCGTC
>JANPNA010000030.1:0-44365 GCA_031427235.1 Pirellula sp. | reverse complement strand
GCGTCGTATTGGTAAGTTAGACTGTTACCACGCGGATCGGTTATGCTGGTGATATGCCCACGACCATCGCGAACGATGGCTACCGCGCGATCTCGATTGGAGCTGATGCTATCGCGAGCGAAGGATAGTTCATTTCCGTTCTTGTCAGAAGTTCTGGATACTTCACCAGTTTGATTGTCAAGGTAGAACCGTTTACCGGATCGATCTTGAAGGATCAATTCAGTTGCAATGCCCGCATCGAGCGGATTGAAAGATTCTGCACCTGGAGTCAGGTATTCATTGCCACCTGAAATAGGATTCTTGATCAAGAGAACCGATTTCATACCGAGCGAAAGGGTGTTCCCTGAGTCGGGTACAAAATAGGGAACGAAGGATTCGCCCAGTCCAAAGAAGCCGCCTTTTTGGATTGGTTGGAAGGTAAATCCTTCGGTGCGGCCCTCGGGCGTTCGAATCACCAATCGCGATCCGTCGGTGAAGGCGGGTTTGTTGTTGGAGCCTAACTGGCCCAGCGTCTCGCGGGCAACGCTCGCCGAGTACTGCGGTGACGTCTGCAGACGCCAGCCTGGTCCGAAATCGCCATCTCTGGTTGCATCAAGGGTGTCAAATGAACGGGTGATGGTGATCGGCAGACCAGCCACATTGACGGTCATGTCTGTAAATCCGATTGCGAAATTACCGAACTTTTGAATTCCTTCGACTGTGAATTCAATCGTTGCATCGTTTGTTTCTAGACTGGCGTTGGTGCCGGTTAATCGCAGGAAATACTTACCATCCGCTAAAAGCGATGGGTCGAACGCAGTCAGCAACAGGCTGTTGGCGGTGGGCAGAGCTTGATTGTTGACACTCTTGAGTTCGCGCCATAGGATCGGATTTTGGGATGAGTTTCGGGGCGAACCTAACTCTAGTTTCCAAACCGGCACATTGACCGAACCAAGTACGTCCGCAAAGGTTTTCAGGCGATCGCCAGCAAAACGATTGAGGGTGACTTGTGGCAGAGTTCCATTGGGATCGTAGATCAAACGAGTGATGGTCGTTTGGCCTACGTTGCCCCCAGCGTCCGCTGCGATGCCGCGGATATGCAATGTTCCCAACGAGGCCGGAGTGTAAGTAGCGCGGCCTGCCAAATCCAATGGCAATGAATTCCAAGACAGTGGGTTGACGGATTGTCCGGCTGGGACAATTTGGACATCGATGGATTGCGAAACTACGCCCACGTTATCCGAGGATGAGATCTGGATCACGATGGGCGTATTCTGCTTGATCTTTGGCAGTTCTGGATTGGTGGCAAGCTGGACCACTGGTGCCGTAGTATCAGCGACGATTGTAATTGTGAAATTGCGCTGTGCCGAAGCACCTTGTGAATCGGTGACCGTGACCGTAACGTTGTAGGCTGTTCCGGCGATATCCGTCAGGGCACTTGAACGGATCCGGCCCAAGTTATCGATGGTTCCCGTGGGGAGTCCTGTCAACGTGTACTTGATCGATTGTCCTTGCGGTTCGGTAGCATCTACATCGTAAGCAAAGGATTTTCCGCGAACGACCGTTTGAGGGCTGATTAGGCTGATTGAGGGCAGTAGGTTCACCGGGCGAACCGTTATGTTGTAGGACTGGTCGACATACAGTCCGAACGGATCGCTGGCGCGGACGTTTACGGGGAAATCTTGCGAAGCGCTTGCGACGCTGGGCGGAGTCCATGTTATGGTACCGGTGGTTGTCCCTATGATCATTCCTGCCAGAACGGGAGCAACCAAGGCGTACGACAACATGTCACCATTTGGGTCCGAAGCGGTCACGCGATCGGTGAATGTAATGGCGAAGGTCGCTTCGGTGGTTGGGATCGATGTGAAAACGGGTGGTTGATTTACGGGAGAAGGTGCTGGGGGGATCACGTTCACCAAGAACTCGTGGGCGACAGGCGTGTGCCCAACCATGCCGTCGGTGGCTTCGACTCGGAAACGGTACACACCTGCTGTGGCCGGTGCGGTCCAAGATAGGAAGCCGGTCGAACCAATGATCGACACTCCATTCGGTGCGAATTGTCCGGCATCGAGTGACGACGGTGCAAGGGAGTAATACACAGTGTCATTTTCAGGATCCAGGGCGGCAACTTGGTAAACAAACGCTCCGTTCGTGGCAATTCGCGTAGGCGGGGCACTGGTGATTCGAGGAGGCTGGTTGCCAACTGAGCTAGGTTGGGCCACATTCACGACAAACTCGCGAGTTGCAAAGCCGCCTCGATCATCCTCGACTTTGAGATTGAAACGGATGTCAGAAGGTGTCGGTTGATTGAAAGTGAGCTTACCCGACTTGGAATCGAAAGTGAATAGAATGGTTCGCCCGTCGATTTGAGCACTAATCAAAGTCGTCGGCGCAATGAGTGAGTATGTTAACGGATCGCCATTGGCATCGGTTGCGTTCGGTTCGTAGGCAAACGTTTCGGTCGTAAGGATACGGTTGGCTGGAGTAGCGTTGATCACTGGCGGAGTGTTACCTGGCGCACCGATCGCATTTACTTTAAGCAACAAGTCGATTGGAGTAACACCACCAAAACCATCAGACGCCAACAACCGGAATCGATAGGTCTTTGCGACCTTGGGGGTAAAGCTGAGCAGGCCAAGTGCGAGATTGGTTGCCGATGGGTCGGTTAAGGTATTGGTCGAATTGAATGGGTCCAACTCGCCCGGCAAGAAATCGCTGGCGGTTAGTGTGGCAAACGAATAGGTGACAGAGTCTCCATCCGGATCGTAGGCAGCAATGGGGCTTGAATAGGGCTGACCTTCGTTGCCTCGATTGCTCGGGAGTCGAGTCCATATTGGAGCTCGATTGGGGGCCGTTCCATCGTTCGTCACGACGATGCCAAACTCTTGCACGGCGCCATCACCATAGGCGTCGCTTGCGAGGAGTTTGAACCGGTAGGTGCCAACTTGTTTGGGTTTCCAACGCAATAATCCGGACGCATCAATGGATGCACTCTCGAGGAGCGGGTCTTTCTCGCCAACACCTAGCGTGGCAGTGGCCAATGAATAGGTAATTGCGTCACCATCCGCATCGGTAGCCCGGACTGCGTAGTTGGTGAGCACATTTAGACCGGTGGCGGCGGGCGGAGTCGATTCGATTACAGGTGGTCGGTTGACGCTGGCGATGGAAAGCGAGAACACTTGAGGTTGGCTGCTCATTCGACCGTCAGTGACAACGATTTCAAATGGAACGTTTCGGCCAGCCATGTTTGTTGGTACGGTCCATCGCAAGGCACCAGAGTTCGGATCGAGGGCAGCTCCGTCGGGACCGTTCACTAGGACCCAACGCAACATATCCCCCTCTGCGTCTGAGGCTGTTGCATTGTAGGTTAAGGTTCGACTGATACCAGTCGAAAGAGGGGGCGTCGAAGTGATCACGGGTCGGGTGTTGATAGGTACACTCGTGGTTACCACGATCTGCTTGCTCACGCGAACCGTGTTGCCTGCTCCATCACTGACATCGATTTGCAGCGTATGCGGCGAATTCGTCACGTCGGCAGCAAGTGTTGGAGTCCAAGTGATGTTTCCGTTGTTGGGATCGACGGTAAGCGCCGTGGGGCCGGAGAATTTGGTGTAGGTCAATGGATCCGCATCGGGGTCCGAGGCTTTGACTCGTCCGGAAAGAACCTTGTTTAGCTGCACACCGCTGGCCAATTGCAATTCCGCAATTGGAGCTCGATTGGCAAAAACGACCCGAATCGCGAACGAATCGGTGGCAATTCCGCCATTCCCATCACTTGCCCGCAGCGACACATTGGATGAACCAACATTGGAAGCAACCGGTGTACCGATCAAGCGGTAGGTGTTGGCGACACCTGCAACTGGAGATAGCGTTAGCCAGTCTGGGAGTGTTACGGCCGGGACAACGCTTACGACGTCACCTGCGTCCGGGTCAGTAACGATAATCGTCGCGGAAAACTGCGAGCCGACGGTCGCTGGAACACTGGGTGCTGGTCCGAAACTGGGCGCGCGATTAGTCAAGGAGGTGGTCGTATCGGTGGCAGGAACAACGACCAGACGATACGTTTGAGTGCGTGTAGCGCCGCGTGAATCGGTTGCTAGGACGATCACGTCGGTCCCAGTTGTCACGTCCCCAACGGCCGGTGTACCAGACAGAGTATTGCCCGTGAACGACAGCGAGCTCGGTTTCGACGGAATAGTAACAACAACTGCGTCTCCATCCGGATCGCTGGTAGTAATCGCGTATGTGTATGCGGTCCCAACTTTAGCGGCGGATCGAGGAGTTGACGTAATGGTTGGCGGGGCGTTGTTACCCAGCGTTTGAATGACGAAGGTATGATCAGTGAACTTGTTTGATTGATCGGTAACACGAACCGTTGCTGTTTGATTGCCAAGCTGCAAAGTGGTGGGAGTCCACGAAAAAACTCCGTCGGAATTCACGAGCATGTTCCCCAGGCCAGCTTGAAGCGTGTAGGTCAGCGTTTCATTTTCCGGATCAACTGCCACGATTGGGTAGCGGTAGGGTTTGGTAGCAGTTGCTGTTGCTGGGGCCGTCGAAATAACAATCGGAGGGTAGTTGAACTTGCCTACGTTGATGTCAAAACCTATCGTGGAAGCGGCCCCATAGCTGTCGCGAACCAATACGATCACAGTTGCGATCGTGCCACCATCGAGCAGCGTGGGAGTCCACGTGATGGTTCCGGTTCGACGATCGATGACCATTCCATTAGGGCCAGACGAAAGGGCAAAGTTGATTGCATCTCCGTCTGGGTCGGTGGCAGATAGATTGATTACTTTCTGAACCAATGGTGTGGCGGTCTGAGGACCGACAGCCGAAACAACGGGTCGACGATTGATCGTCTCTTGGCCTACATCAAGGACGCGGAACGGAGCCGCTGCAACAGATTGCCCCGATAGAACGATCAACGACTGAGTCCCATTAGTTGGCGAGTCGACGAGCCATCGGTTTTGGCGGACAATTCGAAGGGCATATTGGTTTTCCGTCAATCCAGCGATCGTATACGTGCCGGTGGTTGGGGCGGTAATGGCGGACGGTTCGGATGGGTCGAGGGTACCTGACCCGTTAATGTCCGCGTAGACAGTCCATCCACCTAAGCCGGTGGCCGATAGTCCCAGGTAGACGTTTCCATTGATGGAGGCATTTGCCGAATCGATTGTTAGAGAAAGTGGCTGCGTGGCAACGCCACCACGTCCATCGGTTACTTTTACGTTGAAGCCGCTAAGAACTGTGCCATTTGTTCCAGCGACATTAGGCCATGTCAACATGCCAGTCGAATTGTCGATCAGCATGCCCGACTGGACGTTGCCCGTCAGCGTGTATGCAAGTTTGTCTCCATCGACGTCATTGGCGACTGTTTGGTAACTGAGGAGCGTACCGACAGCGGCCTTGGTTGGGGCTGTGGAAGTAATCGCTGGAATATTATTGCCTGCGCTCATCCCCACGTTGATGGTGAAGGTTTGAGTTGCGCTCAAAGATCCATCGCTAGCGGTTATCGTTATTGATTGGAGACCGACTTGGTCAGGGTTTGGAATCCACTTCAATTGCCCGCCATTGATCAGCATATTTGCAGGTGGGTTTACTAGTCCAAAAGTGATCGAGTCCCCATCTGGGTCAGTGACGTTCACTGGGTACAGGTACGGAGCAAGGACCCGTGCATCGACGACTGGCGAGCTTCGGAAGACGGGTGGTCGATTGACGCTCGCTGGAAGCACAGTCAATACAAAAGATTGAGTTGTTTTGGCACCGCGATTGTCGGTCGCCAAAAGCGTAACATTATGATTGCCAAGAGCTGGGGCAGTGGTCGGCCAGGAGACATAACCAGGAGTGTTACTGGTGGCTGGTACCCAGTTCATCCCACTTGGACCAGATTGAAGGGAGAGAGTAACCGGTCCACCTTCAGGGTCGACGGCTGCTGGCGTGTAAAGGTATGTGTTGCCAAGGCGGACTTCGACATTAGGAGTGCTGGTAAAGCGCGGTGGATCGTTGATGCCAGCCAGAACGGTCCATTCAAAGGTGAACTGGCGTCGTGAAGGCGATTTGAATGCAAAATGCCTTGCGGTCGTCCATTCGCCCTTTTCGAAGACTTCGCCAACGACGCTGGAAGAAATATTCCAATAATAAGTACCATCTGGAGTCATTCCGTCGTAGTCCCAAGGGACGACGGTCGGGTCAGACAGGTTCTCGATCCCGACGTAGAGAGGTTTGTCTAAATCGAATCCACCTGCGTTTTGAAATCGAACTTGGGTGTATAGCAGGTCTTTATCGGAATAGTAGGAAGTTTGCAAATACTGAGGCTGAACGGAAGCTGGGGCGATCAGGCTACGGGTGTCGATGCCAAAATCAGGGGCATCCGAACCGGCGAGGGTCAATGTCGTTGAAGCGGATTGATCGTAGGAATCAAAAGCTGTGAACTTGACGGTTTTGGTGCCCGGGGCAACAGTAACGTGCGTAAAGAAATTTCCGCTGGCATCGAGGGTTTCGACTGGAACATCATCGATCATCACGCGAACAACTCGAACGCCAGATTGACCTGCCCTGGCGGTACCTGAAATCATGATCGATGCGGTTGGTTCGAAGGACGAATTGTTTCCAGGGGCAATGATTGAAATCGTTGGAGGGGCAACGGTCCAATTGACTGAAGCGATTGAGGAAAGCTGGCCGACGGACGCGGTGATCTTGTCGCTGCCAACATTAACACCAACGTAGTCGAACTTGGCTTGTCCCCGCAGATCGGTGACCGCAAAGCCTAGTTTTTGATTGGAGCCGATGGCTTTGAATTCAACTTTGATACCTGGAACACCGACACCGTCGACGTTCGTAACGGTGGCGGTTACGGAATGTGGATTCGTGACAAATCGATCGCCTTGAGTGGGAGTTAATGAGATTCCGCGAACGGTATTGATTGGGACCAGTGACAGGCCACCAATGTAGCCGTGGGTATTGTGGAACTCGTACCCGTAGACATTTACTCCGAAGGGGACAGTACCAGTAAGGTGATATCCATTGCCTGCGGGTAGATTCAGTCGAGCAGATGAAAAGCCGGATGTACCGATCGGAGCAAAGTATGATAATTGCTCAAGTGACAATTTCTCCCCGTTAATTCTAAGTCCCTGAACTCCTTCATTTGGCACGACAAAGTTGACATAGCCGAGCGGAAAGTAGGACGGTAAAGCGATCGTATAGTCGGCAAGATACTGTTCGAATGGAGCAACCAGCATCATGGAAGGAAGCGCGAACCCAATTGGCATTCCGACAGCCAGGCTTGGTGCTTTGTTTGGGCTGCCGTCGGTGAGTTGGACAACGAGTGAAGGTTTGTTTGTCTCAACGATGGCGGTTCCGTCGTGCTGGAACTCGAAGGCTTCGCCAGCCGACAAGATTCGCTGCACGATGCCATTTACGGCGACGGAGGTGTTGTTTTCGCTGGCAAGAATTCGGTAAGTGTCAGGAATTGGCGAGATGCTGACCGACTTGCTGGTCCTAATCGTGCCGCCAGTTGGTAGTTGCAGTTGGTATGGCAGAGAGTTATTGAGAGTGACGATCAACTGTTCGTTTACAAAGACCCCGGTATCTGGCTGGGATGCGACAATGGTGTAATTGTTGGGTGCAACCGGCGTAGCGATTGTCGTGTCAGGAATACGTTGCGTATCCTGGAGAATGAATTTTGTTCCCCAGGTATTGACTGGCGGAACACTTTCCATGACGGAATCAAACTTTGATAAATCAGGGGACACTTGAGCGTACTGATGACCGGAGATTACCGAAATCGGCTTATCGCTGGCAACGAGCGATCCGGAAAGGTCGGCCCAAGCGCGGTCTTTTCCGACGTATTGATAAATCTGCCCTTTGTTCAATGTAATGGTAAACGGAGCGGATGCGCGGCGGGTTACCGTTGTGTTGTTTGCAAGCAGTTCGTCTTCGGTGACTTTGGGGGTAATTGTAACTTGAGTGTCATTTTCGGTAGCGATTATCGCCACCAAGCCACCTGGAATTTGTCCGCTGGAATAGGCCGAATCGGTGTTTCTCGGCGCAATAATTCTGTATTCGCCACCAAGTACATCGGTGGGAAAGATGAGGGCTGAGGACGAAGTTCCGCAGTCAAAAAAGGAAAGCGCGTAGACGGAACTG
The DNA here is from genome assembly GCA_031427235.1 of Pirellula sp. Lineage (GTDB taxonomy): Bacteria > Planctomycetota > Planctomycetia > Pirellulales > Pirellulaceae > JBKCUI01. The sequence continues at coordinate 36,241 of JANPNA010000030.1, read as the reverse complement.
TCCGCCGAGGTCGTTATGTGCACCGAGCTTGTCTGATAGTTTGTTTGAGTAACAGGCGTGTTGGTGTTGGTCGCATTGATGATGCCCGAAAGATTTGGGGCAATCAATCGCATATCCAGGTCGCGCTGATAAAGGCCGCTAGCAGGGATTACGTCCGTTATCAGAACTGGATCTGGATCACCATTTTGTCGTAAGACTGCGATAGTGATCTCTGTGCCAGCCACACCAGCCACATAAACCATGTAATCGTTTCCGCCGGTTGCCGCGCCGCCGGACATGCTTGTATCGAGGGTATTGGGATAGGCAAACCAAAAATCACGCCCTCGCGTGTCGCGTTCTGGAACAAATCCATCGTCACCCAAAATGGTTGCAATTGCCCCTGACTTGCTCAGAATGGCGTTGCTGGGCGGGGATAATCGCAGTGAGAAGCGTTCGTTTCGATCATTGGTACCGTCTTCGAGCAGCGTGTCCTTAATGGCTTGTACCGAGATTATTCCCTCGGTTGAACCGGCTGGAATGGTGATCGAGCCGCTCGTAGCAACATAGTCCACTCCTGCTACGGCTTCGAGATCGGAGGTGGCGAAAGGAATAGTGACGTCCGTCGTGGAAGCGATATCAAGTTTTACTCGGAAGTTCACGTTGGTGTATTGCGCAGGTCCAGAGGGTGCATCTCCCTCTACGACAAAGGGGTCGTCGATCATCACATAGGGAACTGAACGGAATATAACGAGATCATTGTTGTCTGTTCCATAGTAGTAGCTCGCACGGTAGATCTGCCCGTTGACTAAAAACGCTTGACCATCGGCCAGTCCACCCAAATTCCCCGCGATTCCTTTGTTCGGAGTAGCGATGTCAAATAATCGATATTCGTCGGTAGCGATTGTCTGAATGGAGGGTGCAAAAGTGAGTTCGACAATTCCGCTGAGTTGGGCGTTGCCGCTAACGGATCTCAAGCGGGAATAGAGGTCGGTCGAAGGGACACCGTTTACGAACAACCGCAACGTACCGGTGTTCGTAAAATCTTTGTTTACTTCCAGAGTGTTGATCTGTGGCAATGTCCATCCGGCTGGAGCACTGGACTGGACACTTTGTTCTATGGTTCCACGATTGATCAAGTCCCCGAAGTAAAGAGTGACTAGGTTTTGTCCTACATTAGTTTCTTCTGTCCATCCCGTTTTCAATCCGGCTATCTTCAGATAGCCGGATGTTTCGTTGGTAACCCGACCAATAATCACTGCTCGCGATAAATCGATTAATCCTGAGTTCGATAGACTTGCCCGCCCTGGGTAATAGGCAGGTCCATTAGCAATTGCAAACGAATAGCCAGCATCCAGTTGACCAGCGATGATCGAGCCTGTCGCTGCATTGTTCATCGGATAGACATCGCCGTTTTGTACGTGCGTTCCAACATAGACTTGCAAATTGCCGCGAACCTGTGCAGTGTTCTGTATCGTAATCGAGCCGCTATTTTCAAATACACCGATTGGCTGCTGATAAACAGTGTAACTTCGCATGGAACCGCTTTGCATTTTCGCGGCTGTAATTGAACCTGTGCTCGCGTTTTGAACTCCTTCTGAGATCCAAAGCTGCCCCGATGGGAACGACACGGTTCCTGAATTGGAAAGCTTGAGGTCCAAGTAGAAGTCTAACCCTCCACTGATCGAACCTGCGTTGGTAAGCTTCCCGAAGGTCTTTGCTTCAGGGAACATTTGGCTGGGGTTCGGAACATAGCCATAAGCGAGACCTGTGTTGGCACCTGTCGAGTTGTTAAAGGGATCAGCAACGATACTCGCGCCCGCAAAATTGTTGATTTCGATAGGTTGTTGATCTACACCGTAAAACGTTGGGCTACCACCATAACCCTGGGTTAGATCAACGTGCTTGAAGTAGAGTTGATCCTTCCACTCGATCTTGCCGTAGTTATCCCAGATTCGGCCATCTCCAATAAATTTTTCGCCGACCGAAATAATCCGGACATTGGAATCGCCAGCGCCGCTCCAATTGGTTTGTAACTTGCCAACTCCTTGAATGCCGCCACCTTGCCAAACGAACCCACCAGGAATCGGTGACGCGAGGTTTCCTGAGACGGAGATTGTCCCAGGCCCCTGAATTACGCCTGAGTTCAATTCGAGTCGATCTACCGAAAACAAATTGGATGCATTAGTTCCATAGGTAAGCTGTCCGCCGTTCACTATTAGCTTCGACAGAGTGGAACTGTTTGTAACATTCAGTCGGACAGATGCACCTTGTGGGCCATCCGAACTGCCGTTGATTTGCAAGGCACCTTTTCCGGCTGAAGTTCCGCGAATTTCGGAGACGTTCACAGTTAGGACGGAATACAAGGCGCTTGGAGGGTCCATGATGACCGTCACTTCTGGTGGAATTTCGGCAATGTCGTCAGGCCCAGGAACGGCACCGCCACTCCAATTGGCAGCGTCATCCCATTGGAAATTGCCCGAGCCATTCGTAAATTGGCGAGTTACACCCGTAGGGTCAGCTATTCCCTCAGGAACATCGTTGAGAGTGATCGTGTCCAGATTCGCTTGTTTTTGCAATCGCAGTGAAAATGCGCCTTCATTTGCACGGAAAGGCGCTGAGATTGGAGTAAGTTCGGCGTCAAATCGCAGGTCATTTACACCCGTCGCTGATTGATGAACCGAAACCGCGATCACATTTCCAGTGGGCACCAAGTCCTTCGCCGTAATATTAATGTCAATGTAACTTGTCTGATTGCCATCACCGCGAGAAAGCGTTGAGTGCGTGACATCGACGAATGGCATGTTGTTACGGGCGACTTCTTTTCCGTTCACGTAGACCACAACGCCATCATCCCGGAACACAGAAAGTTTGTAGCCACTCGCGTTGATGTCCGTCAGATTGAACGCTTTCCGATAATAGATTGTCTGACTGACATTTGTGGCTGACGCGTTGGTCGTTACGGTTCCCCAGGAAACTGGCTCAACATAACTCTGTTCGAACCAGTTCTTACCGGATTCCACGGTGGGAACTCCCGATTGGAGAGTCTTCCAGGACGAGAGCTTACTCACTACGGGTTTTCGAACTGGGGTCAACTCAGCATCAAAGCTCATGTCGGGACTGGTGAAATTGCCATTGCCATCTTTGACTTGATGGACTTCCACGGTTAAGGTGTTTGTTCCTGCCACCAAGAGAGTTGCTGCGGCAGAATAGCTAAAGTAGCCGGTCTCGTTACTCCCTCCGACATCCGTCGACGCCGCTGTCGTATACAAAATGGGTCCGGCTGGCATATTGCTTCGAGCAATTTCAGTCCCGTTTAGATATACGACCGCACCATCGTCTCGTTTCAGAGCCAAGTTCAGACTCGAAAACAAGTTCGGATCAGCAACATTGAACGTTTTTCGGAAGTAGGCAGCAGGATATTTGGCGTTCGGATTCCCGCCATAATCTAGAACGGTGAACTCGTCCCCATCTCCATATCCAAATTCGGCAGTCCCTGTGCTCCAGGAGGAATCGGCGAAACCGTTGTCTTTCCATGTGGAAGTCGGCGCCGCGCTCGGAGTTAGGTACTTCCATCGCGACTCTTTCTGAACAAACGGACTGGTTTCTGGATTGCTGTTGCTTATCCAATTGGCTCCGCCAGAATAGGTGTGGACATCACGATTCGCGCGATCTACGACGTAAAGATTGGGTCCAAATGTACCAATCCCCGTTGGCTCCGTTGTTACATCCGACGGGGCCATGTTCCCTGGATCGAGTTTCCATCGACCGAGAATTTCGCCCGTTGATCGGTTATAAACGAACACTTCCCGAGTATTCAGATCCGTAACGAAGGCTCGAGTAGCATCGATGGCTAGACCGGTTGGATTGTTGTTGGTCCGTACCAGCCGGAAACTGGTTGTCGCGTTCGCCGAGCCGGTAACTGTGGCGACAGCATTGTCATAGCGGTAGACACGTCCATCGCTATTGTTCTTGTCGACAACCCAAATTCCGGTACTGTCAGTGCCAATGTCGGTCGGTTCGACGAGGTCGGCACCGGATTCCGTTTTGGGAGTCCAAGCTCCTTGGAATGATTGTAGATGAGTCGCACTTGCGTAGGAATAGACATAAACGGACTTGTTTTTGTCGATGATCCAGAGTTTGGTTCCATCCTAGTTGCTTGTGGCACCTATCGGAGCCGTGTTTCCTACATTGATGGCTAAATCCGTGGATACGTGCTTGCCTTCACTGGTGTAGTAAAATACGGAATCATTCGTTACTCCGTTGTTGGCTACAAAGAATTTGGGCGAGTTGGTGGTTGGGATCGGGTTGAACTTAATCGTAAAATTGAGGTCGTCGTAATCCCAGTCCGAGTTTTGCACGCCCAATAGATCTTCGTGTCCGTAGCGCAAGACTCCTGCGGCTTTGGGTGAAAGGTGGAAATGAGCGATCGGTGTTCCTGGGGAACTATCCGGGTTTGCAGCGCTTTGAGTGAAGAAGGCAACTTGTTTGTAGTTGTTCGTGTCGATTTTGTTGGTGGGGTTGTTGGCAAGCCACCAGTCGGTGGTTTGATTTTGAATCGCATAGAAAGAAATAAACGAACCCGCCTCAACCAAGACGCGGTAGTTGTGTGGTGCGCGCGATGGCCCAGACATATTCTTGGTCCAAGCCATGTACTCACGCGACAATATGACCCGTCGGGAAGGATGACTCAAAGCGGCTTTCGCGTAGCCTGGCTGTCCAGGAACATAAGTCACGACTGAGGTATTTCCGTTTGCGTCCGTGACCTTGCTTTGAATGGTGCCCTGCGCATCCTGAACGATATAGAGTCCGAGTTCATTGTTATAACCAGCTTCTACTTCTAGTCCCGAAAGATCAATCTCAACAAACGAATCTTGATCAACGCGAATAATCTCGCCACTCACATAGACTTTGAAGGTCCGGATTGAATTGGCGCCTGCATTGTCCGTCAAAGTGACGGTTGCGACATAAATTCCATTGGCCGCATACTGGTGCGAGTCAGACGCAACACGCGGACTTTGCGTAACAGTCCCCGTTTCTAGAGGGGTATTGTCGCCCCAGTTGATGTTTACGACATGCGTATCAATTAAGCCTGGGTCCGTAAAGGCGCTTGCGAAGGATACCAAACGCACTTGCCCTTGCGGCTGGGTATCCGGGTTAATCCATTGGTCTGCGATAACGTCTAAGACCGGTGCCAAGTTAGCGATGGTCGAAGTGCCTGTGGTGGTTGCAACCGTCGTGGCCCCGTCCTTGATGGTCAGCGTGACATTGTAGACGCCGTTGTCCACATAGGTATGTGATGAATTGATGGGTTGTGAAGTAGCTCCGGTGGGCAAATTGATCGTCGTAAATGCCGTACCATCTCCCCAATTGATGACTGCCGTATAGGCGACTGTGGAATTCAGTCCTGAGGCCGTACCGGCAAACGTGACCGTTGATCCTTCGTCGCCTGTCATATTGGTGAAAGAAATATTGGACGAAACCGCGTTCACGGTAATGATTCGTGTTACCGTTCCTCCATCGTCATCAGTGAACGTGACCGTGGCGGAGTACGTCCCTGCGGTGTTGAACGTGCGAACTTGGCTGCCCAGTTCGATTGACTTGGGTGTAGTTGTAGAGCCTGGGTTGGTGACGGTTTGTGTGATTGCAGGAATTGCAAAGAGTCCATCACTCCATACGAGGCTTGCCGTAAATGATTCGGCACTCCCCCAAGGTTGTCCGACTGTACCGACGGAAAATCCTGGGTCAGTAAATATGCCCAAAGGAATCGTATTATTGACCACCGTTGGAACGACCAGTGTGGCGTCTGACGGTTTGGTTGGAGCGATGTTGGTGATGGTGGCGATACCGGATTTCGATCCAAGAAGGTTCGTTCCGGTGCTATCTTTGATACGAACTGTAACGGAATAAGTCCCAGATGCACTGTAGGTTCCAGTAGCTGAGAATCCGCCGTTGTCTGCGAAGCGGTGACTCGCATTTAGGGCAAACGTTGTAGCAGTCGCGGTAAATGAGCCGGAAGTGTTGGGGAGGTTGTCTCCCCATGTGATGTCGTATTGATAGGTCGTACCACTGGTCAATCCAGAGACGGCGGCAGCTACGGCAGGTGCCGTGCCGCTGTTCCCTTCGCTGCCCGTGAGGTTGAGAAAAGCTATCGAGACGCCTGCCGCGTTGACCGTAATGGTTCGTGTTACTGCTCCACCGTCGTCGTCCGCAAACGTTATTGTTGCGACGTAGGTGCCCGGTGTGTTAAAAGTACGAACTTGACTGCCAAGGTCAATGGATTTGGGGGTTGTTGTCGAGCCTGGATTGGTGACAGTCTGTGTCATTGCAGGAATTGGAAAGAGACCATCGCTCCAAACGAGACTTGCCGTAAACGTTTCGGCACTCCCAAATGCTTGCCCCACAGTTCCGATTGAAAAACCTGGGTCCGTAAAGATACCTAGCGGGATCGTGTTGTTTACGATCGTCGCAACAGCGATGGTCGCATCGGCTGGTTTGGTTGGAGCCACGTTCGAGATGGTGGCAACTGCGCTTTGACTTGCTTTGAGAGTAGTACCCTGTAAGACGCGAAGTGTAACTGGATAAGTGCCCGTTGGACTATACGCGCCAGCGGTATTGAAGCCGCCATTGTCCGCAAATCGATGCGTGGTATTTATCGTGAAAGATGTGGTTGTTGGCGTGAAATTGCCTGTACTGGTCTGATTGTCTCCCCAAAGAACTTGATAATTGTAGGCAGTGCTCACAACGAGCTGTGTTACTGTGGCATTCAGGGTAGGTGCCGTGCTCGCGCTCCCCTCGCTTCCTGTAATATTTGGCAAGGCAATATCGACGCCTGTAGCCGTAACAGTAATCGTCTTTGAGCCGGAGTTCCCATCGTCGTCCGTTACAGTGATCACCATCGAGTAGACCCCCGCATCGTTGTAAGTATGCGCGGTATTCGGGAGCATAATATTGGTTGGCCCCGCAGTAGCGTTGACGATGGTGGGAGTGTTGGTGATGCTTTGAACTGGACTGCCATCTCCCCAATTGACTACGGCAGTAAATGTTTCAGCGCTCGCCCACGCTGTACCAGCCGTACCAACGGAGAACCCCTTGTCAATAAATGGCGCACCCGTGGCTGTTAATACGAATGAAGTCGAAGCTTGTGCGGCAACTGTGATTGAGGTATTTGCTGGGGGGGTAGAGGCTGCGTTCGAAATGGTTGCCGTTCCGACCTTTTCGGCAACGATGGCTGTACCTTGCTTAATGCGAACTGCGATCGCAAAACTTCCAGTCGGTGAATAGGTGCCTGTTGAAGTAAAGGAACCATTGTCACGGTAAATCTTTCCCGCAGGAATGCTAAATGTACGGGTGGCGGTCGTACCGGTTATCGAGCCTGTTGCATTGGCTGTGTTATCTCCCCAAACGACTTCGTAGGTGTAGACTGTATTGACCACTAAATTGGAAGCGGTCACCGAGATAGCCGCCAACGCCGTCCCCTCAATGCCCGTTGGATTGGTATAGGTTACGATTGGACCTGTCACTGTCACGGTCAAGTTGCGAGTCGTTGATCCGCCGTCGTCATCGGTGACTGTAATCACAGCCGTGAAAGTTCCGGGGGTCTTGTAAATGTGAGCCTTGCTGCCGAGTGCAATCTGAGTACGTGTGGGAGACGAGAGCAGAGTTACCGTTGGCGTGATAGATTCAATCACGGTACCATCACCCCAATTGACGGTTGCAGTAAACGATTCGTCACTACCCCATGCGGCTGCTGGCGTGTTGAACTTGAACCCCGAATCGGTGAATGTCCCCAGCGCGAAAATCTTGCTGGAAAATGCGACCGCAGTGTCGGTCCCATTGCCTGGACTTACGGGCGCGAGGTTACCGACATCGGCAGAACCTGTCGAACTGGCGACGATCACGCTAGCCGAATCCTTGATCCGAACCGTAACACCATAGGTTCCAGCGTTCGAGTAAACTCCTGCGGCATTGAACGAACCGTTATCGGCATAGACTTTCGTCGCCGTAAATGTTCGAAGCGATCCAGTTCCTGTGATGGTCCCTGTACTCGTTGTGTTATTCCCCCAAAGAACTTCATAGGTGTAGGTTGCATTCGCGACCAAACCATTGACGGTAGCGGACAATGGAGGAGTCGTTCCCCCCGAGCCTTCTTGCCCGGTGATGGGCGGGAAAGTCACAATGGCCGTCGTAACCGTTACCGTGAAGTTCGTTATTGACTCACCGCCATCGTCATCCTTGGTCTTAACCGAAACCAACTTTGCACCAGGAGTCGCGTAGGTGTGATTGCGAGAACCAATCGTTCCATTGGTAGGAACACCTGCGGAACCGTTTACCACTGATGAAGGCACAAAGGTCTCGTTCGAACCGTCCCCCCAATCGACATCAACCGAAAAAGTTTCCGTCGTTGTGCCAAAGGAAAACCCTGGGTCAGTAAAGTTCCCTAACGGAAATGACGTCGCGACTCCGGTAATGGTTGCAACGTTGGCAGGTTGCGTGCTAGTAGGTGGAATGTTGCCAACCACTACAATTTTGGAAGCGCTGGCTTGGGCACCTGACACTGTTAGAGCGGTAGCCAAGATCGTGCGGCTGGCTGACGGATCATCGTCAGGATACGTACGGACGACGGTCGACGGATTCCCCGTAATATTTTGAACAGCAGTCCCATCGCCCCAATTGATGTTCCAGCCGGTAATCGGTTCGGAACCTGCAACCGAACTTGCTAGATTTAACGTATACGGCGAGCCCTCGTTGATGGTGCTCGGCCCATTGAGGACAACGGTCGGAGGGGTAATTCCTCCGATGAGCTTGACTTTGGTTTGGGTATCGTTGTCGGGGTTGGTTAACCGAATCACTACCGTTACATTGCTGTTGACTGGAACATTGGAGATATCCAAATCAACCGTACGGACACCTCCCGAAACCAGTTGTGTTTCATAGGCACCTACAGCTCGCGATGAATTTTCCTTAAAGGAAACTGGGTCGATCGATACGGACTCCGAGACATTGAGATAGGCATCTCGATCCGGTTGCACGAACGTGCTTACTAATGACAGCCCATTGTTGTCTAAAACCGCTACTTCAAATGCATCCTTGATTTGATTGATGGCGGTCTTGTCGAATTGCACCGGCTCATAACGGAATCGAAGAATGTTCGGGGTTGCACCTACATTGATTTGTTTCTTGATTCCAAAAAGATACGATGATCCCTCGGCTAGAATCACGTCGGTGCCCGAGTTGGTGGCGCTTCCCAAATTGCCCGTCGCAGCTCCATGTTGGAAGGTCGTCCACGTTGCAAGATTCGCGCCTGACAACATGGCACCAACATCGATCGCGCTGCCACCTGGAATGAAGGGATCATGAATCTCTCCATTGACAATACCATCCGCATCCCCCCGCCCTCCATCGACAAAGTTCAATGTAATGCGACCATTATGGAGTGTTGCCCCTGTCTGACCATCAAAACTGAAATCACTCACCAATCCGGAAACGGGATCGTACTTGCTGAAGTTGCTGATCAGCTTGGGATTGGGGACAAAGAGGTCGACGGACGTACGAGCGCCCGGCTGCAAGCCAGTGATCTTGAAATCCAGCATGCCAATTGGGGCAACAAGATGGCTTAGTTGGGGTGGCAGGGAAAGCGATCTTGCTTCATGAATACCGAACCCTTTTGCATCGAGCGTGACAAAGTTCGGTCTACCGCCTTGATTCACCAGAAGGTTGGTAACAGAGGCTTGTAAATAGTCGTCGACGCCATCGTGGTTTCGATCTTGATTGCCAGGGATGCTCTTCTCAACGGTATCTGAGACTCCATCAAAATCACTATCCTTGGAGTCGATCGTAGTGTTGCTTGACTGCGCCAGAATATTTCCACTACCATCGACCAATCGCATTTCGATCTCTTGATTTGGATCGATCGAAAACTCGAAAGAGCCGATGCCATCGACTGGAGCCATTGCAGATCGCCCTATCAAGCTATTCGTTGTCCGCGACCAAGCTTCGATGGAAAGGTTTTCCTGCGAGTTAGCGCTGGCGATCTGAACCAAACCTTGTAAATAGTCTCCGACCGAGGAGCTTTCCGATCGCACGCGGCCAATTGTTCGGAACTCGTTTGTGGCATAATTGGGTACATTTGGCCGAGAATTTGTTTGTGCTTTATCTGCGGACGAAACAGTCGGTTTGTTGGTCGACGATGTCACGGAAGGTGTTGCATTGCCCCCAAATTCGCTATTGCCTTGCGAGTCCGTAGTCGTTGTTGGTGAAATCGAGGTGTCGCTTGCGGTACCACCACCGCCACCGCTTCCGCCACCGCTTCCGCTTCCACCATTTTCATTGGCCGTGTTGTGATCCATGGGCGATCCGTCTCTCGATACAGGATTCAAATTCAGGGAATCCCCGCCTCCGCCTCCTCCACCGCCACCGCTTCCACCATCGCCCTTTGGTGGACTTGCATCAACGCCACCTACACGAGCGGAAGAATCTTCTTTTTGATCCTTCGGCCCAAGCTCCTCCAGCGCAGCGCCAAGAGGTTGACCAGTGATTTGATCAGTACTCAAACTAGACCTAGAGTGGCTGATGTCAGGTTGCGAGTTGCGATTGATGTCATTGATTCGATTTGCGAAATCCGCAATCTCACGGGACATGTTGCTACGTGCATACATGCTCGATTCAAAGGGTCGCTCGAATCGATTGGCCGGAGGTGCATTGAGGTCGAACTTCGGCTTACGTTTGAGGGCCTCGAGCTTATCCGATTCTGAGGATGACCCAAGTATCGATTCTTTCGATGGCAGCTCAGGCTTGATGTTAATGGCATCCGCCATCATCGAAAGCGGTAGTGGTATCGCAGCTCCGGCTGTGTGTCGATCTTCCAGCTTCTCAAGAAACGAAACCCTACTTTTTCTTTGAATAATCCATCGTTTTCTCGCTAGGAATCGCTTGGATTGAAACAGCCTTGTGAGCCAACGATATGGCGTGGAAGGAATAGGAAAAGCAAGTGAGGACATGAGCCGCTCCGGATGCTGCTATCGGAATCAACGGATCCGAACACGTTCGACAGGTAGAGACATTCGTTCGAGCATTCCTTGCAATCAAACTATCGACGAGAGTGGACGCGATGAATGGAGGAGAAGGTATGGAGGAGAAGGTATGGAAAAGGATGACAACACAAGTGTTTATTTGCTAACCCTTGAGTAGTAAGTGCATCAAAATTTAGCAATGCAACAATGGTGCCGCAACAAACTTCCAAGAATTCTTTCCGGATTTAGGGAACTTTTTTCAGGACGTTTCAGTTGTTGATGTACCACTTGCTGTATCCGACCCGGTTGCCACCGCTTTGGATTCGCCTCGAGCTTGTTCCGGGGACATATAGCGAGTAGTACCCATCATGCGACCGTCGCAGGCATATTTCGATGTCATTGTCTACTTTTGGTGGCAAGTTTTGGTCTAAGACATTCCATTCCGAATGTTCCATCACCTGGTGAATTCTCGTAACATCCTCTGGATGGCTCGCAGAAGAATTGGACGAAAGCAATGGCAGATTTGTGAGGGGGTCCGATGAGGATTCCCAGCGATCAGCGAGCCCCATTTGCCCGGACCTCATATCGGACAGAAGCCAAACAACGGCGAATGAGCATTCGAACATCGTCTTCGGTGCGTCCGACCTTTGAACCAATTCGCTCGTAGGTCCATCCTTCTACGAAATCGCCAACGAAGAACACGTTGCAATTCGCGAGGCAATCGGCTGAGCGCCACGGAAATTCGAATCTCGGCAACGCAGCCATTCGGTCACCTGGTCGGAAGGTTCGCTGCGATTCAAGACAATCAATGTGCTCATGTATTGGATGTGGAAAAGGGTGGTTTGGATGTAATGTCCAAGCAATGCATTGTACACCACATCAGAATTTCATAACATTTATTGCGAAAAGCGCTTTTCAGGCAAGTTTGGCGCCTGATATTGCCTAAGATTTTGGCCTTACACGGAAGTCATCCCACGTCGGTCCTCATCTCCGAGGCGGGCTTCCCACGTCCACAACCAGAAAAAGCATTGAATGTTGAGTGAAATACCTATTTCCAGAGCCGGGGGTTTGCTCAACGAAGTCCTGCGTGGGATGTTCGGTGCGCTTTCTGTTCAATTGGAGGTTCCAACTGAGAATGCAAAAATACAGCAAGCCTTAAACGACTCGTTGTCCAATGCCGAAGCGGAAATAGGCGATGCTCTGACTGTTGCTATCATGCGCGCTGGCCAAAGCATTGGAATTCGGCTTGCGCCGGTCGAATTGACAGCCCCAGAACTTTGGGAATTGCTGTTGGATGGGTTTTCGGTTGCAGTCGTTCAGCGTTCCGCGACCAATCCTGTAGCTTGGGTGTTTTCGGTTATTGTGGCTGGCCATTCCGAAGCTTCCAAAATGGATAGTAAGGGAAAGATTTCGGAATCGATCTCCAAGTCTCGGATGCGGAAGACTGTGGAGGGATTGGAGTCTCCACTTTTTTTCGCTGCTCAGCCTTCGCTGGAATGCCAGTTCGTTGCGTCGAACCAAGTGCCCGATCCGGATGATCTGCATCGGGTACCCAACGAGCTTTCGAATCTCCACCAACAACCACACGAGCATGTTTCGCCACAACGACGTATGTTGCGATTCCTCAAATTTGAGTCTCGCGATATTTGGTCGCTCGTCATTTTCGGTTTCGTAGTTGGTGTCCTGGACCTAGCTACTCCGCTTGCCGTCGAGCAGATGGTGACCACGATTGGATTTGCCAGTTTGACGCAACCGTTGATTTGGTTAGCGATCCTTCTTTTCGGAATCCTTACGCTCTCAGCCGTTATCAAGGGACTTCAGTTCTTTATCGTTGAAATCTTGCAACGACGGATTTTTGTTCGCATTGTTGGAGACCTTTCGGAACGACTGCCTCGAATCGAGCGAGCAGCCATGGATGGAATCCATGGTCCTGAAATGGCCAATCGTTTTTTTGATGTGATGACGATTCAGAAATCGACCGCATCGCTTTTGGTAGAAGGCTTGTCCCTCGTTATTCAGACGCTGACGGGTCTATTGCTATTAGCCCTTTATAGCCCCTACTTGTTGGCCTTCGATATCGTCCTTTTGCTAGCCATGACCGGCTTCCTCTACCTGTTAGGAAGAAATGCTGTCCGTACCGCAATCGAAGAATCTCTAGTCAAATATCGACTAGCGCATTGGCTACAAGACGTTATCGGAAATCCAACGGCGTTTCAAGTCCACGGTGGAGGAGAATTGGTGGTGGACCGTGCAAATCGCCTGACCGTCGAGTATCTCAACCATCGCCGCAGTCACTTCATCGTCCTGATGCGTCAAACACTTTTTGCTTTACTGCTCTATGCAGTATCGATCACTGCTTTGCTCTCCCTGGGTGTTTGGCTGGTTCTGTCGGGTAGCTTGACCATTGGTCAATTGGTCGCGAGCGTTTCGGTGGTTGTGGTTGTGGTGGGCGCGTTTGCCAAAATTGGTAAGTCGCTGGAATCGTTCTACGACCTCATGGCAGCGGTCGACAAAGTCGGACACCTGATCGATCTGCCCACGCTGCCTCCAAGCAGATCGTTGGACGCAGGCATTGGACCCGTTGAAGTGCGCTTTAGATCACTTAGCGTTCGTGGCAGTGGCCACCATTCTCTTCCAATCGGAGACCGCACGATTGAAAGCGGCCAAAGGTTTGCAATTGCTGGGGAAGGACAGTGCGGCAAGACGATCTTGATGGAAACGCTTTGCGGACTTCGTCCTCCTGCAAGCGGCTTAGCCGAAGTAGGTGGCGTCGACACACGCGAGGTCAATCGTTTTGCGGATGGGTCAATGGTATCGATTGCTTCGGAGCCCGAGGTTTTTCGCGGTACTTTGACGGAAAACCTTTCCTTGAATCGAGTCTCGGTGACCGAGGTGGAGGTTCGGGCTTCGTTGCAAGCGGTGGGGCTGTGGGATGAATGTCTCTCGTTGCCTCAAGGACTGCAGACTATGCTGCAGAGCGGCGGTTATCCGCTAAGCAGTAGCCAAGCGATTCGGCTCATGATCGCGCGTGCCATTGCGACCCGACCGAGGTTGCTATTGATCGACGGCGTGCTAGATCGATTGCCACCCAAAATGCGAATGCGAATCTGGGAACGGCTAAGCGATCGGAGACAACCGTGGACAATTGTGTTGTCAACCTCCGATCCGGAGATCATGGAGCAATGCGATGGACACTTGGATTTGATTTCTCAAAACTCAGGACAGTAGCAACATAATGCATGAGTCACCCTCTCCTAAAGCGAGTCCGACACAACGAGTAAATCCGCATACGATGCCGCGGCGGATGGACCATTTACGGCCAACCCAATCCCTTGGCGATCGGTTTCCGGCAATGCACCTGGTGCGATCGAGTTGGTTCGCTAGGTTCCTGGCACGGATTACCTTTTTTTTGCTGATTGGCTTTATCCTGGCTGCTATTTTCTTGCCGTGGCAACAAACTTCGCGTTGCGAAGGAGAGGTGGTTGCAAGACTGCCTCAACTCCGGCGTCAAGTTGTGACCAGTTCCGCAAAGGGAGTCGTCAGTTCCATGAAACCGGACTTGCGTGAAGGATCCCTGGTGACCGAAGGAGAAGTCATCATGGAGCTTGACGCGTTCTCGAAAGATCAGTTGGAACTGACAAGGCAACAGGAACGATCGCTGCTCGAGAAGCTCAGTTTTGCAAAAGCGATTTTGCAAAACACCAAAGATCAAGTCGTCACGGAACAGGACAACTTGGCACGTTCCATCGACGCTGCCGAAGCCGACGTACGAGCAACCGAATCGAAATGGAAACAAGCCAAGGCAAAGGCGGAAGCTCAAAAGCGTGTGCACGACCAAGCTCTTCAGGACCTTCAAGTGTCACGAAAACTCCGGGGCGATGCCGAGCCAGAAATCGCGTATAAGCGAGCCGTGAATAAAGAAGCCGCCGAAGAGCAAAAGCTGATCGAATCGCATGAAGCGGTCAACGAAGCATTCGAAGAACTCTATAGCAAAGAACAAATGCTCCAGAGCAAACGAAAGGAAGTGGAAACCAAGGTCATCGAGCTAAAATCCAAAGTGGCCAAATCGGAAAGCGAAATCACAACCGTCACCAAAGAACTGCAAGACGTATTGGTTAAACTGGGCGAATTGGACCGGCTGAAAATTGTGAGCCCTAGCAGTGGCCGAATTCAAGCGATTCTTGGCCAAGTTGGAGCGAACACCGTAAAGGAAGGGGATAAGCTCTTCGAAGTAATTCCCGACACGACTGACTTGGCTGTCGAACTCAACGTTCGAGGTCTCGATTTGCCCCTGATCCGTGTCGGTGATGAAGTTCGATTGCAATTCGATGGCTGGCCGGCCATTCAGTTTGTGGGCTGGCCGAGCGTGGCGGTGGGTACGTTTGGCGGCAAAGTGATTGCTGTCAATCCATCGGATGATAGCAAAGGCAATTTCAAGATCATTGTCGGGCCAGATCCGGAGGATCCCAAGCAAGAAAAATGGCCGGATAGCCGATACCTCAGACAGGGTGTTCGGGCGAAGGGTTGGGTAATCCTGAGCACAGTTTCTTTAGGCTTTGAAATATGGCGTCAGTTGAACGGTTTTCCGCCCACCATCGACAAATCGATGCCCAGCGAGGAAAAAGCAAAAGATCCCAAATTGCCCAAATTCAAATAGGGCGGTCGTTTCTTCTATTGCTTGCGTCGATACCTTGCAGCCTCGCCTCGGGGCAGGAAGCGAAAGTCGACGATGGTCGCGGCATGCGACTGGATAGCACGGTTCGCGGATCGGACCGCAATCCGGATGGTACGTCGAACAAGTCCAGCGACAAATCGGATGCCGCGAAGCTAGATTCATCGGCGAAGCCCGATTCAGCCGGAAAGCCCGATTCAGCGTCGGTTCGCGAAGCGTTTCCAACGCCGGAGTCCGATGCATTGGCTTTAGGGCAGCTCTTGCAGCTATCCGATGTCATTGCGTCCACGTACCGTGCCTTTCCGCTACTCGAGATCGCTAGGCTCCAAGCGGGGGTGACAGCGGGTCAACAAACATCGGCCATGGGCGCATACGACGTGAGGCTTGAGTACTACTCGCTCAATCAGCCAGTCGGATTCTACGAAACGTATCGCAATGGTATCGGGGTTGCTCGCCAATTGTGGTGGGGTGGCTACGCCAGCGCTGGATACCGTGTTGGTCGAGGTAGCTTCGAGCCTTGGTACAAAGAACGACAGACCAACGACGGCGGCGAGTTCAAAATTGCTTTCGTTCAACCCTTGCTTCAAGGTAGGGCGATCGATCCCTCTCGCGTCGAACTTTTTCAAGCGAATTTGCGGCGACAGGCCGTAGGACCAGAGATCCAAAGCCAACTTCTCATTGCAGGCCAGGACGCAGCCAAGGCCTTCTGGTTGTGGGTCGAACTCGGAAATGTCCTTAAGGCACAAGAACGATTGCTTGAAATCGCAGTCAAACGTGGTGAACAACTGGATCGAACCAAAGCGGCCGGGGCCGCTTCGAATTTGGAGGTTTCTCTAAACGCTCAGCAGATCTACGAACGGCAACTCAAACGGAATGAAACGCGCCAGAGGTTTCGCGACACGGCATTCAAACTATCTCTGTTTCTGCGAGATGAAACCGGGAATCCATTGCTTGCACCGCCGGACTGGTTACCGAGTGACTTCCCCGAAATTACAGCCATTCCAGTGGGAGATTTCGAAACCGATTTCCAAACGGCCCTGACAACTCGACCAGAATTGACCCTGATTGAATTGGACAGGCAGACATCCAGGTGGGATTTGACGTTAGCAAGGAACCAGCTTTTACCCAATGTCGACTTCACGCTGCAGACAGTCCAGAACGTTGGGCAAGGCACTAGCGCAATCAATGATAAAGGGGAATTTCAAGTGGAAGCGGGTGTCACGGGGGGCGTGCCGATCCAACGACGCAAACCGATCGGCAAGATCCAAACGACCGAAGCCAAGCTGATGCAATTGTCGCAGACGCTCGCTCTTCAACGCAACAACATTGAGATCGAACTGCGAACCGCACGCAACGCATTAGATAGAGCCCAACAGGATGTCGTTGCTGCTCGCGAGCTGCTCCAGCAAGCCAACATCACCTTAAGTATTTTCCGACGATCGCTTGAAGCTGGCAGGACCGACTTGTTCTTTCTGTTGACACAGGAGATCAAAGTCAACGACAGTGAAGTGAAGTTGTTGGAGGCCGAGCGAGATTTCTTTACGGCATTAGCTGCCATGCAAGCTGCCCTCGGCTTGGATCCACTAGAACAAGCGGCGAGACTGTCCATTCCCTAGTTCGCCAGTCGGTAGCCGCCGATTCCGATTGGCGAAGCCAGCGAAAACGTCCGGAAAGTCAAGAGTTTCGAACTGATCGACCGATTTTTCACGCACCGCGTGAAAAATTCATTCCGGCGGCAAGCGGCCTACCGACTGGCGTAGCAACCGAATCATCGACACCTGCCTTCCACACCAGCCTTTCGTGGACCCACTACCGCAGCGTCATGCAAGTGGAAAAGCCTGCCCCCCGCGAGTTCTATGTATCGGAAGCCGTGGCTGCAGGCTGGAGCTGCTAGGCATCGATTGCATCCAGAGATTAGACGTTTGCAAGATTTCAACGGACCATTTACCGTTCGGGCCAAAGGCCAAGCAATTTACCTAGCCCAGGCCATCGGCCTGGGAAATGCAGCATACATACATCAGCGAAGGGCCAACGGCCCGATCGTTTGGCGTTTGCGGCGACTCCATACTGTCCAGGATCGTCTTGATCAGAAGTACTTTCTCCACGGAATCACCCAGTTGGCGATTGAGTTCGTTGATAACGCCTTGCTTGTCATCGCCCCGAAAGAATTTCGCTCGCAGTTCCTCCAAGATTGCCTGAGCGTGGCCGCCGATGGTCTCGCGTTTGTCGAAGGTGCTCATGGTGATTTTGTTAATCGATGCACCGAATGTGTTGTATTCAGGGTGGGTAATTCGCACTTGGCCATCGACCTTATCAAACTCAAGTACTCGATCTGGCGTGGTATCTGAAATCAAAAACGGCGAACTTGAACCGCATGATTCGCTGATCGGAAGCGAGCGTCGGGACTGTCTCGCTGACGTAGTGACTGTCAGACTTGTAGAGATCTGCTTTGAATTCGCCGCTGACGGTGTACAGATTGAGCGAGAGCAGAACTTGGAATGCCTGAAAGAGCGCGATTGGGGAGCCGTTTACTTCGAAATCAAAGTTGTCCCTAAATGCTAGACGAGTGGCATCGTTGGCGAAGTAGTCAAGATAAAGCGTATCCTGAACGTTTGCGACGCGTAAGTAAGGCACTTCTACCATTTGTTGGTTGCCGTATTTTTTTCCTTTTGTTACGCCAGAGGATACACTCGCCTGATTCTCCAATAGACTGGTGGGCCATTCCTTGTATGTACCGTCAGTAATGCCGAACATGTTGAGGAAGACGCTTTTGAGCAGATCATCCAATTTTTGCAGGTGTTGTTTCCGCTGGGCTATCACACCTTCCACTTTGCTCAGCAAATGGGCTATCCGGATCTGGTCTTCCAGGGGTGGGAGCGGGATTTCGTGCGCCCAGAACGACTTCATGTTGACACGCGGCATCTTGAACATTCCAACCCGCTTCAGCGAGTCGTTTGTCGATTAGTTCTGAGCGGGTTTGAGCTTCAGGCTTCGTCATGTTGATTGATACTAGACGGTTAGGGATTCGATATTTATTTGATTCAGATACGCGAATCCTTCCCTGTTACTTGATTGACTTGCTCGTTGCTGCTCAGCGATGGCCGCAATCAGGTGTTTACCAGCGACTTGCTTTGTCTTAGATCGCCAGCAGCAATCGGCTTGGGGCTTCTAGGTAGGCGATGATGTCATTCAAAAATCTCGCTGCAGTCGCTCCATCGACCGAACGATGATCGTAGGCCAAGCTCAATGGCATCATCAGTCTCGCCTTGATCGTGTCGTCCTCCATTACGATCGGCATCTTGCGAGATCGACCGACGAGGAGGATCGCGACTTCCGGCACGTTGATAATCGGTGTCGAGTACGTTCCGCCAATGGCACCGAGGTTGCTAATCGTAAAGGTTCCGCCCCTCAGGTCACTGACGGCGTAGCTGTTGCTGCGAACTCGCGACGAGAGATCCGACAAGGCGTAAGCGATATCGGGAATCGACATCCTGTCTGCGTTCTTGAGGGTTGGCACAATCAAACCGCGTTCGCCGTCGACCGCGATCCCAACGTTGACGTAGTCCTTGTAGATGATCTGTTCGTTTTCCATATCGATCGACGCGTTGAGGGCCGGATGATGCTTCAACGCAGTTGCGACAGCTTTGATCAGGAACGGCATGGTTGTCAGCTTGATGCCGCGCGAAGCGTAGTCATCCTTGCTGGCTTGGCGGATGGCTTCCAGCTCCGTGATATCAGCATCATCAAAGTTGACCACCCGAGGAACGGTCGACCAGGATTTGTGCATTTGGGCTGCAATGGTCTTCCGGATCTTGGTCATGCGATCGACCCGGATCGGTCCGTAGTCATCGTTCGCGACGGTTCCCGGCAAAACCGGACCTTTCGCGCTCGCGGCTGGCTTCGACGGTGGTGCTTCGCTGGCGATAGTTGCTGTATTGCTTGCCTGTGGAGTTTGCGGTGCACTGCGTGCGTTCTGGCTTGCATGGCGAACCACGGCCAAAACGTCGTCACGAGTGATTCGACCACCTTCGCCGGTTCCGGCCACGCTGACCAGATCGACCCCTACTTCGCGCGCGAAACGTCGGATGGCTGGACCTGCTGGAATGACGTCGTCGCTGAAGGGAGTCCCCGCATCGGATGAACCTGGTTGAGCGATTGCGACTTGCGCGACCGGAGCTGGCGGAACCACGATGGGTGCTGCTGGCTTCAGCGGAGCAGCGGGAGTAACAGCAACTGGAGCAACAGCAACAGGAGTAACAGGAGTAACTGGAGTAACTGGAGTCGAAACTTGAGGTGCTGATGCGGCAGTTGCTTGCGGTGTAACTGGGGTTGGGGCTGGCGAAGGCGCCGGTGCAGCGGCCCCTACCGCTTCGATGGAGGCGAGGACCATTCCAATGGGGACGGTTTGGCCCTCCTTGATGGCAATGCTCAGAATCTTGCCAGCCAAGGGACTTGGTACCGAGACCGTCGCCTTGTCGGTTTCCATTTCGATGATCGCTTGGTCCTTTTTGATGACATCCCCTACCTTGACCAAAATCTCAAGGACATCACCCGATTCGATGCCTTCACCAAGGGATGGAAGTTTGATTTCAGTTGGCATTGTTTATTCGTTGGGAGCGAGTGGATTGAAGATGTTTGGGGGGTTGCACACGCCCTTTTTGGGCGGTTGAAAGTTCGAGCCATTGCGGGCTGGCCTGCCCATTATGCGAACAAGGGGTTTTGCTTTTCGGGGTCGAAACCAAGGTCCTTGATGGCTTTTGCGACTTCGCTGCCTGGGAGTGTTCCTTGCTTGCTGAGTCGATACAACGCTGCGATGGTGATCGAAACGGCATCGACTTCGAAATGTCGACGCAAGGCTTGCCGCGTTTCGCTGCGACCGAGCCCATCGCAACCCAAGACGTAGTAGTCAGAGGACACATAGGGTAGCAACTGCTCGGCGACCGCGCGAACATTGTCACTGGCCGAAATGATCGGTCCCTTGACGTTCGCCAAGACGGTCTCGATGTAGCTCTTGCGTGGTGCTTGATCGGGGTGCAGCATATTCCAACGCTCACAAGTTTGCGCATCTCGGCGAAGTTGCGTGTAGCTAGTGACACTCCAAACATCGCTGGCGACTTGATACTTTTCGGCCAGAATTTTTTGTGCTTCCAAGGCGCAACGCAAGATGGAGCCGCTACCGAAGAGTTGAACACGGGCTTTCGCTCCAGGCACTTCATTCGACGAGAACTTGTAGATACCCTTGATAATACCATCCTCGACCCCTTCTGGCATCGCAGGCATTTCATAATCTTCGTTATGTACGGTGATGTAGTAGATCCCGGTCTCGTCTTCTTGGAAAAGTCGACGCATGCCATCAAGTACAAGCACTACCGTTTCGTAGGCCCAAGCCGGATCGTACGCTCGAACCGTTGGAAACGCCATGGCGTTGAGGTGACTGTGTCCATCTTGATGCTGGAGTCCTTCGCCATTGAGTGTCGTTCTTCCAGCCGTACCGCCGATCAGAAAGCCCTTGGCCCGCATGTCGGCTGCTGCCCAAATCGAATCGCCAACGCGTTGGAATCCGAACATCGAATAGTAAATATAGAATGGAATCATGTTGATCCCGTGGGCCGAGTAGGCTGTACCGGCAGCGTTAAAGCTGCTCATCGAACCCGCTTCGGTGATTCCCTCTTCTAGGATTTGGCCATCGCTTGCCTCTTTGTAGTAACCGATCTTTTGTTCCGAATCTTTTCGATCAATCGGTTCGTAAAGCTGACCGGCATGTGCGTAGATGCCAATGTCGGTAAATAGCCCTTCCATTCCAAAAGTGCGAGACTCGTCTGGAACGATCGGAACAATATATTTGCCGATCGTGCTGTCCTTTACCAATCGGGTAAGCAGACGGACGAATCCGTTCGTGGTGCTAATGGACTTTCCTTCGACCTGTGTGGACATAAACTTCCGATAGTCTTCGAGCTTCGGAGTTTCTAACTTGGGATGCACTGTTGGTCGACTTGGAACTGGTCCACCGAGAGCATCGCGACGGTCGAGCAGGTACTTGATCTCATGACTAGAAACAGGTGGCTTATAAAAGGGCGCATTGGCTACCTCTTCGTCCGAAATTGGAATGCCGAATCGGCTTCGGAATTCAAGCAACTCCTTGTCGTTCATTTTCTTTTGGTTGTGAGCGATGTTGCGACCCTCGCCAGCTTCGCCCAGGCCGTAACCCTTGATCGTCTTAGCCAAGATGACCGTTGGTTGGCCTTTGTGTTCGACGGCAGCTTTGTATGCTGTGTAAACCTTTTCCGGATCGTGGCCGCCGCGTTTCATCTTTTCGAGCCGTTCGTCGGAATAGTTCTCGACCAACTTGAGAAGCTCAGGGTACTTGCCAAAGAAGTGCTCGCGAATGTACGCACCGTTCATGCCGACATATTTTTGATACTGACCGTCAACCACTTCGGTCATGCGTTGTGCTAGTAGCCCCGACTCGTCTTTGGCGAGAAGAGCGTCCCAATCGCCCCCCCAGACAACCTTGATCACGTTCCACCCAGCACCGCGGAAGATGGCCTCGAGCTCTTGAATGATCTTGCCGTTGCCTCGAACCGGGCCGTCGAGTCGTTGCAGATTGCAGTTCACGACGAAGATGAGGTTGTCTAGTTTTTCACGCGACGCGAGTGTGATCGCACCGAGCGTTTCGGGTTCGTCGCATTCGCCATCACCCAGGAATGCCCATACCTTTTGCCCGGACGTGTCCTTGAGTCCGCGATCTTTGAGGTACTCGTTGAAGCGAGCTTGGTAGATGGCCATGATCGGGCCAAGGCCCATCGAAACGGTTGGATACTCCCAGAAGTCGGGCATTAGCCATGGGTGCGGATAACTACAGAGGCCACCACCGGGTTGCAGTTCCTGACGAAAGTTTTCCAGCTTAACTTCTGGCAAGCGTCCCTCGAGAAAGGCTCTCGAGTACATACCCGGCGAAGCGTGCCCTTGAAAATAAATCAAATCTCCCGAGTAGCCCGATTCACCCCGTCCACGGAAAAAGTGATTGAAGCCGACTTCATAAAGGGTTGCACTGCTAGCAAACGTACTAATGTGACCACCCACCGATCCACCGATAAGCCCACCATGGTTATCCGTTTTTTTATTGGCTCGAACCACCATGGCCATAGCGTTCCAGCGGACGATACTCTTGATACGGCGTTCGGTTTCGCGATTGCCTGGGTAAGCTGGTTGCTTGTCCGGTGGGATGGTATTGACGTAAGGCGTGTTGGTTTCGATAGGGATATCCACACCATCGCGTCTGGCGCGATTCTCTAGAGCCTTGACCAGATAACGGACGCGATCGGCCCCTTTGCTCTTGTAGACGTAGTCCAGCGATCCAAGCCATTCGCTGGTTTCGGCCGGATCGACATCGACCTGTGCTTCGACTTGGCCGGATGCAGCCATCACCGCAGGGTCTACTTCGCCTAAGAGTTTCGCATCGGCCATAGGATTACGTTTCTTTCTCGATCAATTATTACAGGTTCGCCAACCAAACGCGGAGGATGTGCGCGTTGGCGGCATTTACGCTAGTCGCAAAACCCAGCATTGTCGCGAAATTGGGAGCCTGCGTAAAGATGCAACCTTTAGGAGATGCATATGGAATCTAAAGCACTTTCCGCTTGCCTACGCACTGAAAGGAAGAAGCAATTCCGTGGCTGTGCGTTAATGGCGTATAATAATCCATTAGATGGTCGGTAGATGAAATCGAACCGAAGCAGTATTCGCAAGAATTCAGTGTCGCTCTGAATTCTCGCGAATTCAGCTACCACCTTTGGTTTGGTGTGTCTGGTGTGGATTCTCTCACTTCTCTAGTCACACTGGGCTAAAATGCCAAGAATTTCCGCGCAGCCCCGAAAGCTTGACGTCGGCTATACTCTGCGTACGAATTTCCTTAGAAATTCTGCATTCCGTTCTAAATTTGTAGTCATCTCACCCACCCAATCATCTCATGACCGAGGCCGCTCCATCCAAATCGACTGACTTGCAGGTGATTCGCGAAACCGTCGAGAGTCTGGCCGTCGCTTTCATTTTGGCGCTGCTATTCAAAGCGTTTATCGCAGAAGCCTTTGTCATTCCGACTGGCTCAATGGCTCCCACCTTGATGGGTGCCCACAAAGACATCAAGTGCGAGGAGTGTGGCTACCAATACCAATGTGGAGCCAGCGACGAATTCAACGATGTTGGTTCTCGAAGCGATGAAATGGTGGTTGCGACCACCTGCCCACTTTGTCGCAAACCTCAAGTCGCCAATCCCGCAGAGTCCTCCAATCAAGCGACTTTTTCTGGGGACCGCATCCTGGTTAGCAAGTTGGCATACGTTTGGAACAAACCGCAACGTTGGGATGTCATCGTTTTCAAGTTCATCCAAGATGCTCGTCTGAACTACATCAAAAGATGCATTGGTCGTCCGAATGAAACCATTCGAATTCGTGGTGGAAACATTTACGTCAAGCAGGATAAATCGGAAACGGAAAAGACGAGCGCAAGCAACGCTTCCGCATTTGAAATCGCTCGAAAACCACCACACGTTATGAATGCGATGCTTCAGATCCTGTATGATTCCAAATTCGTTCCAAAGAGCCTTGTCAAAGCTGGCATGCCGAGCCAATGGCAACCATTCCCGGCGGAAGAATCGAAATGGCAAGTCAACCATACGGAAAATAAATGGTCAGCAATCATCTCGGACGTACCGGTTGGTTCAACCCATTGGCTTCGGTACTACCATCATGTTGTCGATCCGTTGGTATGGGAATCCCTTCGTGAGACAGGGGCACTGCCCAACGCGATACCGCCGCGATCGTCACGACTGATCACAGATTTCACAGCCTACAACGCTCGTTTTTCTATGTTCAATACGAGAATAGATCCCGAGAAATTCCGTCTAATTGCGGAAAAGTTTATTAGCACTGCCATTCAAAACGGAATCAGCGGCGAGAAAAAAACCGCACCCCTCGAATACGATGGCATGCACTGGACTGGAGATCTTGCCGCCGATTTCGAAATCAAAACGGAACGGGATACCAAGGCGTTGGCCTTGCTCCTGGTCGAAGCTGGCGTGGAACACGAATGCCGTATCGACCTAAAAACGGGACAAGCGACAGCCTCAGTCAAAGTCGACGGACAGGTTGTTGGAGCGTTTCAACAAGGCGGGCAATCGCTCGCCGATAAGGCAACGGCGTTCACGAAAGTAAGAGCAGGTGGACAACATCGCCTTCGATTTGCAAATGTTGACGATACGCTCGTGTTGTGGGTCGATGGCACGCCCGTGAAATGGTCGCCAAGCGGAAACCTCTTAAGCGAAGCCTACTTACCGCACGAAAATCGAATTCCAAAGAGCACACCCAGTAACCCTCTTGACTCTGCACCGATCGCAGTTGGAGTCGAAGGCGGTGCTGCTGAGATTGTTCGTACACAGGTATTTCGCGATATCTATTACATAGCCCATGGAGCTGGTCAATTGTGGGACTATTCCGATTTCTATGGCACCCTACGGCAATCAACCACTCCCGAAAACAATGAACGCTACGCGCGCGAAGTCCACAACGTCAGTGCCAACGAATTGACAAGAAGAATGTCGATAGAGGGATTGAACCGAAACGCAATCTTGTCCAACCCCGCTTTGTGGGCGAGAAGTCCTATGGCGGAAAAACGACAGAAATTTGATTTCCCAATGGAAAAAGATTGGTATTTCCCAATGGGGGACAATTCGGCTGCTAGCTCGGATGCTCGATCATGGAGTCAGCATCACGCACCCGAGCGGTTGTTTATTGGACGGGCTGTTATGGTCTTTTGGCCACACTACTGGAATGCGCCAGTGCCGTTTTTACCGAATTTCCAACGCATGGGACTGATTCGTTAGTCCGCTCGCCTACTGTCCCCGAAAGGAATGGAACATGGATGTTCTGAATGTTGTTGGACTCGAAAAGACCTATGGCCGACGCAAAGTAGTCAACGGCGTTAGCATGCGAGTGGGCGAGGCCGAGATTGTCGGCTTGCTAGGTCCCAATGGGGCTGGCAAGTCCACTAGCTTTCGAATGACCTGCGGCATGGTCATGCCAGATCGCGGGCAAGTGTTTTTAGGTGGCGAAGAAGTCACCTACTGGCCCATGTTTCGACGCGCTCGCGATGGCGGGATGGGATACCTCGCTCAGGAATCTAGCGTTTTTCGAAGACTGACTGTCGAGCAAAACATCTCGGCCATGCTCGAACTCCTAGGGGTTGGCTGGACGGAACGCCGAAAGAGAACGAACGAACTCTTAGCACAGTTCAAGATCACGCACATCCGACGATCGCGGGCGTCAAAACTGTCCGGCGGTGAAAGGCGTCGATTGGAGATTGCGCGATGCTTGGTTTCCAATCCTCGTATCATCATGCTCGACGAACCCTTTGCCGGAATCGATCCGGTGACTGTCCAAAGCATTCAACAAACGATCTTTGATCTTCGGGATACAGGCATATCGATCCTGATTACCGACCACGCGGCGCTGGAAATCTTGGCAGCCGTTGATCGATGCTACGTGATCAACAAAGGCTCGGTCCTTTGCGAAGGAACTCCCGAGCAAGTGAAACAGCACCCCGAGGTGCGAAAGCAATACTTGGGCAACATCCAAGGGGATAACTAATCGCCGCATTTGACACTTCGAACAGAGGTCATTCCAATACCTTCATTTCCACATTTCGGAATCGGACTTCCGTCGGACCGCCGGAATGCAATTGCAACGCCATGACACCTCGTTTGGCGCCTTTGGGGTCATCGAGATCGACGCACAATTGCCCATTGATCCAGGTTTGGATTTTCGACCCCTTGGCCTGCACTTCGTATTGATTCCAATCACCGTTTTTGACGTGCGATTCCCCGGACTTGTCCCATAGAAGCGCTCGGCCCTCCTCTTCGTACAACTTGCCCCACCACCCCGGCCCCACGTCCGCTTGATAACCCAACATCCCCTTGTCGGTCTCTTGGCTTCGAAATTGAATGCCGCTGTTTCCAGCGTTGCCAACCAGTTTCACTTCGAGCTTCAAATGAAAATCGCCGACCGAGAATTCGCTCACCAGGAAATCATTCTTCGCAAGTCCCGACGTCTTTCCGACGATTTCCTTTCCATCCATGCTCCAAAGTTTTTCGTTACCTCGCCAATACGACAGATTCTTGCCATTGAAGAATTCTTGAGCGTTGGCGGCAGTCGCAAGTATCGGTAGCTGGCGATCGCTACCCAAATAGGCAATCAACGAACGGATTTCATGTTTGCTGAATAGCTTCAACTGATCTTCAGGCATCATCGATTTGTCGCTGAGCTTGCGCTCCTCGATCTCATTGAGCGGCACGACTTCGACGGCATCGACTTTTTGCAGTGTGACCGAATTTGCATCTTCCGCTTTGACGATGCCCGTCACAATCCGCCCGTCGCAATTGAGAATCGTTGGCTGATATTCCTTGGCCATCACGGAGCTTGGATCGACGATATTGCTGAGCAAATAATCCAGATTTGCCCGATTGGAACCCGTAAGTTCGGGACCAATATTGCCACCTGTTGCGAAGAGCACGTGGCACTGCTGACACGTCTTAGCAAAGACCGCGCGGCCAAGGAACAAATCAGGTTTTGGTTCCTTGGTGGATTGAACCAACGCTTTGTATTCTTCGACAAGCTTGGTCTTCTCTGCTGGCGATTCGCGGACCGTGCCCCAGTTCTTTTCCAGCAACGATTTGACTCGATCGTTTTTGAGATACTCCAACTGGCGAACCAAATCAGCGCTGAGATCACTGGCTGCGATCTTCTTGGCATCAATGGCTTCCAGCATGGCGATGGCATATTCGCTACGCGACGAGAGGGTTGTGAGGGCCGCTCGCTTTTCATTTTGCGCCAGTTCTGAGTAGATAGCCAGGATCCGATCGCTCGTTTTGGGGTCTGCGTATTGTGCCAGCCCAGCCATGGCCGCCGAACGAAGGCTCTTGTCCTTCAGTAGCGACTGGAGCACGGGCGCGAGTTTCGGATCCTTGGCTCCCACCAAGGTAGCGATGGCAGCCGTTCTCGCTTCGGTCGATTCCGTTGCCGACTCGACGATGGTTCGAACGGAGGCCAAGGCGGTCTCATTGCCAAAGGTTACCCCCAATGCCTGCGAAAGCCGTTGAACCGTCGCAGATCCTTTCGCAAGCTTGGAATAAACCGCGTCCCACTCCTTGGGTGGTGCCACTTGTCGTCGGCCGGATAGCGAAATACGGATCGCGTCCAGAAATGCGATTTGCACTTCTTCGTTGGCTGCCTTGCCTAACCCATAGACCAATGTGGTTAGCGATTGCTCGTTGTTGGTCGCACCGATTCGGCGCAACATGTTGTTACGCACGAGTGGAATGGTTGGCGTGGCAGATAACCCCAAAGCCAGAGCTCGCTCCGCGTCCTGTTCGGCCAGTGGTTCTGCTGCATACCAAACCATCAAGGGAAGATTAGGATCGTTCGCATCGCTCGCATGGGTTAGCAGGCTTTGCAACAGATCCCAACGTTGATCGAGTGGAATGCGCTGGGCGGCAGATGCAAGGTAAAGTCGAGTTACTGGCGATTTTTCACTCTGCGCCATCTTGGCTAGTTTGCTCGGAACCACCGCACTCGCAGCCAGTTTGGATTCTAGCCCCAATTGAACGCCCCAGCCTCGCACGTATTCATTTTTGTCTAGCAACATTCCTTCGCAAGTCACAACATCTAGCTTTTCCATGGCGGCTAGGGCCCAAACAGCCCGCAACCGCCGCGTTTCATCGGCTTCTTCCTTTGCCATCTTCTTCAAGCTTGCAACAGCCTCGTCGCTAACTTTGCCTGCTGCGGAACGCTCCTGGAGAACGCGTCGGCTATGCCGCACGTACCAGTCGTTTCGATTCAAGGTGTGCTTTACTAATTCCATATCAGTCGCTGTCCCCAACGACACCGTCCTGGGCTTTGCCAAATCACCATAAACAATCTTGTAAATGCGACCGTTGGTACGGTCGTGCTTGCCAGGGTCGTTCAAGTGACAAGCTTGCATATCATACCAGTCGATCATCCACGCTTGCCCATCCGGTCCGTAGCGGAGATTGAGGATTTGGGACGCCTTGTCTCCGGTCAGTAAGAAGTCTGGCGAGTGACTTCCGACGTAACCCGAGCCGCTTGGCTTGAGGATGTCGACATTCAAACGTTGACCGTGAATATTATTCATGAAAATGCGATCCCGGTAAGTCGCGGGCCAAGCTCCGCCGAGATAGATCATGGCCCCCGCGTGTGCGTGTCCTCCGCCGGCTTCGTCCGATCTACCGTTCCCGCTGTGTGGAGTAGCACCAATATAATGACGATGGTCGGCGATGGTTTTGATATCGTCGTAGGTGTACGGATTGAAGTGCAAGCCACCTTGACGTTCGTAGCGCGCTCCTTGAATGATGTGATACAAGTGCGGAATAACACACGACGTGAGGAAAGCCTGGCCGCGGTCGTTGAAATCGACTCCCCACGGATTGCTCGTGCCGTGCGCAAAGACCTCGAACGTATGACGAGTAGGATGGTATCGCCAGATAGCTGCATTGACCCCTTGACGATCTTTGTCTGCGGTCCCTGGTTTGCCGACGCGAGAATGGGTGAAAACACCATGGCAACCATATAGCCAGCCATCGGGTCCCCAAATGAAAGTGTTCAGTGTTTCGTGCGTATCCTGATATCCCCAACCATCTAACAAGATTTGAGGTTGGCCATCCGCCACGTCGTCGCCGTTGAGATCAGGAATAAAGAGCAGATAAGGGGCAGCCCCAACCCAAACGCCTCCAAAGCCCACTTCCAAACCGCTCACCAAATTCAAGCCTTCAGCAAAGACGTTGCGTTTGTCGAGCGTTCCGTTGCCATCGGTGTCTTCGAAAATGAGAATTCGATCGCGGCCTTTCCCTTCTTCGGCCCGTCTAGGATATTCATAGGCCTCGGCAATCCAAACACGCCCTCGATCGTCAAGTGCCATGGCGATTGGTTGCTTCACGTCGGGCTCAGCAGCCCCTACGATCACTTGAAAACCCTCGGGCAATTTCATTGCCTTGGCTGCTTGCTGAGCACTTACCCCTTCAAAAGGATACTCGTCCAATACCACGGGAGTTTCTGTTTTTGAAATGGGGCCTGGTTGGCTTGCATGCAATTGGAAACCATCAAAATTCAAATGCCCCCAGCCTCCCTTGCCTTCGTCCACCAATCGAACAGCGAGTTCCTTTCCCTGATGCTGGGTTAAGTCCACAACGACCTGGTGCATGTTCTCTGCCGCTCGCCCCGAAGAACGATGAAGGACTTTGTCGCTCTGCAAGTCGAAAAGCTCCACGCGAACCGCATTGTCGTTACCGCCACCGACTAAATAGGAAGCGTAAGGCTTGTCCACCACGAATGGGACCGAAGTAAGGGTGCCGGTGGCTTTGTCCCCTAACTTTTCAAACGTACCAATCCAGTACTCACCTTGATGCTCACTTTTCACGTCGGTACGACGAACTGCAACCGCATCGCCTCGAATAGGTTGACCGACAAATGCATCTCCGGTCGCCTTCCAATCCTCAAGGGAGCCTTTTTCGAAGTCGAGATTGAGTACTTTTCCCGTCTTTGCTTTTGGCGACTCTCCTCTCGCAATTCCAAGCTGCACGGTATCCAGGCCGACCATAAAGCCTGAGATAGCTGCTGCATTCTTTCCGACAATCTCCAACGTCAGTTTGTGCATGCCAGGCTTGAGCTCGCTTTGACCGATTCGGACTACCCCGGTGGAAACGACATTTGGAGTATTGAAGAAATCCATCGGATCCCCCAGCTTCACGCCATCGAGACTTATCTGGACGATGCCATAGTCCTTGGCTTTGGTTAAGGCCATGAGCACATCGAACTTACCAGCGACTTCGACCGGCAGTTCCAGATCGAGCTTGGAACCGACCTTGCCCCCGGTCCACCAAAGTTGTGAATCGTTGCTCCAACGATCTGCGGCGAATCCCGCCATGCCCTGCTCACTGGCTGAACCGTCCGAGATCGCGAGGACTTTTAATCTTTCTCCTTCGAAGATTAGGGCGCGATCGCTCGAGACAGGCTTGACGATTTGACGAATGGGCTGAGCTGCCTGCCATGCCGCTTCTGCGACTTTGGTGCGTTGATGAATCAATGCGTGTGCACCCTTCATCCCACCGACGGTTATGTCCAACAGTCCATCTTGATTGAGGTCAAATAAACCGATCTGCCGACCGACACCAGCGTCATCGGCTGCCTTGAAAGGAACCCATTCGACACCGTTTGGACCGCGAACCAATTTGAACCAATAGACCACCGCACCCGCGTCCCACATCGGGCTCCCTTTGTGGTGTGAGTAGTACGTCTTACCGGTAACAATATCTTTGAGTCCATCGCCATCGATATCCGCCAAGTTGACCGAATGCAACTCGCTGAAAACCAACCCATACGGATTGTCTTGAGCTTTCGAACCCATAATGTCGTGGCGTGTAAACTTGCGTTCACCCCCATCTTGCACTTGCTCAAACCAAGCCAAGCCAAAGTCGTGAGCAGCTAGGCTGGTGATGATGTCGTTATCGCCATCTCCGTCCACATCGTAGGCATACATTTCGGCGCCACCGTAAGCGTTCGAAAACGACTGCGTGTGAGCTTGCCAGGGTTTGCTGGCTGTGAGCTCCGTGGGTTGTTGAAGCCAACCCTTGGAATGGATCACATCCAGCTTGCCATCTCCGTTAACGTCGCCGATGCCGAGCCCATGACCAAATTTCTTGTCCGTGACTTGGGCAGAGATAGCTACAAACTTCCATGGCTCAAAGGGTCGAGACCAATCGATCGTAGCGTAGCCAAAGAAACCATCGCGGGAACAAACGAGTTCTGGCCGATCATCGCCTACGAGTTGTACAAACTGGGGGGACTCGTTGGATACCCAATCAAAGACTTGGTGTTTTTTCCACAGCTCTTTTGAATTCGTTGCCCCAGGATTCTGATACACAAACGCGGGGGTGCCTGGGAAGCCGACGGTAAAGACATCGCGGAATCCGTCGCCGTCGAAATCGTGAACCCAGGCAAAGAAGTGGTCGGAGTATCCCTCACGATTCTGAGGCTTGGCCGGATAGATCTCGTGCTTGACCTCGAAGCCCGGTCCTTCATACCAATGCGGTCCGTAGACAAAATCGACTTTCCCGTCATTGTTCAAGTCACCGGCAGCCGCCCCTTCGGAGTAGTACATATCGCTGATCTGCTGGGGACGAAACGTGTCGAGGGTTTTGTCCTCTGCCGCCAAAAAACTGAAATTGAGGCTGGCGACTAGAAGAACGAGAAGCTTTAGACAGAAATGCTGGTTCATGGTGAGTGGGTAGGCTAATGGGAGGAAGGGTGTTGAGGCGTCGAATTCGAATCCTCTAGTTTACCATGCGAATACGACCGGCAGGAACCGGTACCAGCTCATCCTTCAAGTCGAATCAGCCAAGGCTCCGATCGCACGCATGCTGAACGGTAAAAGCCAGCAAGAAGTAAAGCCCATCTTGCGGCAGCTTTTGCAGGGACTCGCAATTCTACAGTCCAATATCCCAAGCGAACCCACACAATGGTCAGAAATCATCGACATTTCAATTTCGAGAGCGTCATCCGACTCCTTTGCAAGTCTCCTAGCTGCAACGCAACGCATGACCCTTTGGTCAGATGGTCGACTAAACATCATGACCGCTGACCGCGAAACGCTTGACGCAGTGTGGCGATACCAATTCAATTCCCCCGCTCCTGACACTCTTGCGAACGTACGTAGTTCCACTGCTGGTATAGGCAATCTAGACTCAAGTTTCAAAGGCGTCGGCCTGACGGCAGTTCAAAGCCAGTTCGCTACTACATGGCTGACAACGACATCGTCAAGCTTTTCAATGTGGATTTCCGAATCAACTCCACATAGCAAAAGTATGGCAATGGTCTACGTTCGGCGGAGCCAACCAGGTTACGCGGAAGAGCATTTCGGATTCCATCCCTAGCCATCAACAATTTATGATCCAAACCCACAACGTTTGCGTCACACTCACAGATCACTACCGCAAGCAACGATTTCAAAGACGTTGAATGAATACGACAATTATCCGGAAATACTTTTCAAATCTATTCTTGAAAACTTTTTGCAATTTGCTTGACCGAGTTTAGTTGTCCCACATAAAAGTAGCGTGACGCTAGCCCGTCATCCTTTTCCTAATCAGCACTGTGAAGCCAACGTTTGCGAATCTATCCAAACTTGGACACGAAAAAGAAAATTGACGATTCGTCAGTGATCTTTTCAATCGTTTCTCTCCATTCAACAATCAGTGAAGACTCAATTTGCCGCTTTGCCTGGAGTCGACCCATGACTTCAAGAATACGGTATGGCAGGTTTCTGGCGTTTTTCGTTGGAATCATTATCGCCAGTTTGCCTTGGATGTTCATTCTCGTAACGAAAGGTGATCTATGCTCATTCACAAGTGGCGGCGTCACGCAGTTCTTTTACAACGCCATCGGCAAGATTATCAAAACGCAGTATCCCGATGGAACAGCCGAAGAGACCATATTAGGACCAACTGGAAATGCGATTGGATTGCCAATCAAAGTAATTGACCGAAACAACATAATAACGGAGTTGCAATACGATGCTGCGGAACGACTTGTCGCCAGAGTTCACGCCTCCGCCATCAAGCAAGGGAACACAGAAGTCGCCACACCCGACGTGGCGATGACCGAGTCCTGGGTCTACCTAAACGGGACAGATGATCCAATTGAACACAATGTCGCCGGTTCAAAAACCAAGTTCGTTTATGACTACCGCGGACGACGCATTCAGACCACGGTGTATCCGCGAGCGAACGTCGAATTGATGTCGTCGAATTCTTACGTTGACAACCGATTATTCTCATCACAAGACCCTTATGGTCGCAAATCGTTTTACGGCTATGACGTCACGAACGGACGAATGATCCGGCAAGTTATTGGAACGGTGCCGAGTTACTCGTTAGCGAATTTTGCCGCAGTTATGGCCGCTGTACGAAATCAGTCGCCCAATGCAACATTCCTTGTCAACGATTCGGTATACGATTCAGCGGGTCGATTAGAAAGTCGATTCGACCCGCGTGGCATAGAAACCCGTTTTGAATACGACTCAAGAAATCGAATGACCAACCAGCGTGCTGCATACGGTACCTCCATCGAGACGAGGACGGAGACGGTCCTGGACGCAGTGGGCAATACTACTGAAGTTAGATCGCCTCGCTATTTCGATTCGTCCGATACCGATGGATACCAAAAGGCTCGCGAGCAATGGACCTACAACGGCCGTGGGCGAGTAGCCACGCATGTCGTCTCTCCTGGCACTGCGGACGGTGCCATCGAATATTTCACGTATGATCTAAAGGGACGGCAACTGACACACACCGATTTTGCCAGCAATGTATGGACAACCGTGTACGACACGTGTTGTGATATCTCGGTGGCCAGCAAAGATCCGCTTGGAAAAGGAAAAGGTGTCCGGTACCGATTCTCGTAATTCGCTAGTCGTCAGGGGTAACTCGTTGGGGTCAAAATCGGGATTCGGGATTCGCAATTGAATTGTTATGCGTCTTCAGCCATTGTGGCCGATCATTGTTCTGCTCTACACTGAACAGGCGGCGAATTTTACGCTTCCAACGAATCGATAACCGCTGTCGCCGCCGCATGTAGCGTCCAGTTGCCGAAATTGCCCGCACCGAATTGATCCCGCCGAGATTGAAAGTACTGCCTCTCCCTTTGGGGATACCCACTGCATACCCTGATGGACCACAATTTTCGGGTTGCATAGATCTTCATTGTCTTTCCGTCCTTGGTGTTTCAAGCCAATCGCTTCGAAACTGTGGAAACGAAAGGAGCAATATGCAGCAGCCTACGATCAACCTGGATGCTACCGTACGAGCAACCAAGTAGACCGACCAATGAATCGAATTCGTCGAGCACTTTACTCTGGATGAGGCTTACATGGACATCGACGAACGTCAGAACTTCATTTGCGAGGCTTGGCACTGCTCAACAACTTTCGCCCAATTGCGCCTCGCTCGAATGTCTCCCGCCTACACCAGTGCCCCGCCCACGCCCTGTCAGGAATGCTCTACAGCAAACATTGGATTGAAAACATCCTCCTCGCGTCGTCCATGCGGGGCTGGAAACACACCTAGAATCCGTTAGAGTGAGAAAAGCTGAAGCATACGCTGGTCGTGAAGCTCAGGGAATCTTGGGCCCGATGTACTTCGTGGCGACGACTACGTCGTCATACCACACGGTACGCGTTGTCCCTCCGCCGCTGCGTTCGTAACCCTGCGCTTCCAGCCAGAGCGAGAGTTGAACTTTATTGAGCTTCAGGGTGTCCACGGAGCGCCAGTTGATCTTGCGGAACTCACCGCACTTCTTGCCGTCGATCCAGCAATCGAGTTCGCCGTCCTCTTGACCCACCGTGTTTGTCTTCACCCGCCACTCGATGCACGTCCAGGTCTCCAGCTTGGGCACCTGATCGGGTTTGGGTTGAAACCAGTTGCCCCAGTGGTTGCCCCGTCCGTCTGGCTTCATCTTCCACCAGTAGGCGTAGAAGATCAGCGCGCCGGGCGGATCCCAATCGCGCGGGCCGATGGGTTCGAGGGTGGCCCAGAAAAACTTGTCTCCGTCCGGAGCTTTGCCAGCCCCTTTGAACTGCCCCTTGCCGGCATCGGCCATGAACCCGCTACCGCCGTGGCTGTGGTAGCCGTAATCCTTGCCGTAGCGAACGTAGTGCCGCATGAACAGTTCGTCGTGACCGGGCCGCAGCCACTTCACGAACGTCGCGTCCTCGTGACCATCTTTGCTCAATTGAACCCTGGCCGAGCGGGTTCCCCGGGCGATGGCCGGATCCTTCTCCGCCTGCACCGGATCCACATCGTCGGTCGCTCCGCGTCCCTTTCGCCGGCCGATTTCATCCCATTTCTCGCCGATCTTGCCGTCCTCGAAATCGTCGTGGAGCAGCACGGCCATAGCAAGGCCGATGCTGGCATCCTTCGGATACTTCGCGGCCAAACCGTCCCCCTGCCCCCGAGCCGGGGTCACGGTCAGCCCGGCGACAAAGACGAACCAGAGGATCTTTAGGGAAGAGTTCACGACCGTGCTCCTTGAAATGTGCAACATGGGGTCAGACTTGGTGGAGATGGTCGTCGGACGTTATTTCATGATGATGGACACTACGCCCGATTTACGCAAGGATTGATCGACGAAGTTTCCCGGAGTGGCTGGATCGTGTTGGCCTTTTGCTGGATGCCAAATCACGGTCATGCGCTGATCAAAACGCCCGAGCCAAATTTGTGCCGTGGTATGCAGCATTGGCTTTCGGGATATGCGAACTGGTACGCCAAACGAAATCGATATACTTCTGCAACGTTGCGAGAATTGTCCGAACGATTTGGATTGAGTCATCCCGACAGCGCCTCAGACTTGATACGGCGAGGTGCCAAGCGAATTGAACAATCAAGCGAAGCGGTTCGCCAGCAAAAGGCCATTGAAAAGAAACTAGAACTGAATCCCGAATCCCGAACCTGACCCCGGCGCAG
>JANPNA010000029.1:0-8205 GCA_031427235.1 Pirellula sp. | reverse complement strand
GTGCTCGGTCGCGTGCAGCGCAGCCAGTAAATCCGGTAACCCGTCCGCATGCCACGCCCGTGAGTCTTGTGATTTCAATGCCATGAGATTCCTTTCCGAGAATCCGACCGACCGTTGCCGGGCGAGTGGCCCGACGATTTGATCTTAGCGGGTTTCCAAACCGAACGGACTTTGCGAATCACATGGGCGACTCGCACCGACTGTTTTTGCAAGGCGGACAATGCCTGCTCCGCCTTCCATTCGGTGAAAAAGCCGATGGCGGCGTTGAGGACGATGACAACCAGGATTGCGAACCCCTCAATGTTCTCGCCCATGGCAAAGGCGATCACCGTGGCCGCGACCAGTAAGGCCACGATGAGGCTGCGGAATTGGGCAAAGAGAATCGAGAACGCCGAGCGTTCTCGCGACTGTGCTAACGTATTAGGGCCATACTGGGCAAGTCTCCGTGCTGCTTCGATTTGAGTCAAACCTCGCGCCACATCTGACTGCAGGCTGTCTTTGACCGCCTCGAACGAGAGCACGTGCCAGGTCGGCTGGGCAACCGACTGAGTGGCCGTCATTGCGACTTTGTGAGCTTGGATGTTTGGTTGTCCTCAGAAAACAGTAATTGCCGACCTAGTAGACCTCCCCAAAAGCGGCACAAAGCCTACATCGCTGTTACTGGGCATCAACGTAGCGTTCGTGACGCTTGGGTCAAGGACTCAAAGAGGCTTATTTCTTTCCGTCTTCACAGTGTTTGATACATTCACGACAGGCTTCCACACATGCTTTGCACGCAGGATCTTGGCTTGCGTGTTTTTCGCACTCTGCCAAACACTTGCGACAAGCATCCGCACACTTGCCCATGATTGCGGGTGTGCAAGTACCGGACTCGCAGTGGCGGGCGCACTTTACGCACTCTCGATTGCAGGCAACGCAAGCACGCAGACACGCCAATCTCGCTGGATCTTTTGCCATTGCCACAGCGCAAGAATCAATACATTCCAGGCACGCATCAGCACATGTCCAGCACGCTTTGTCCGAGTGCTTTTCAGGCTTGGCACCAGGAACCTGAGCTAGGCCAACGGAGGCAACAGCAAGAAATCCAAACAAACTCATCAAAACATTTCGACGTAACATCGATTCACTCCTCCAAAACAGTCTCTAAGGTCAAAATGCTTGACGAAAAAGTTCGCTAAGCCAAACGACTTATTGGCAAAAGTCGTACCACGAGCACGCACAAGATCGAAAAGACACGCAATTCTGCCTTCGAAATCAACCAGTGAAAGCATTTTGCTTGAAAGCGGCCACCGCAACATGCGGCGAGTTCGCTTGTTCACGCTGAGAAAACTCCAACAGCAAAAAGTGTACCAACGGCAGTCAGTGTTGCGAAACTTCATGACGATTCGCGAGGATAGGCTGTGTTTATCTT
Source organism: Pirellula sp. (assembly GCA_031427235.1). Classification (GTDB taxonomy): domain Bacteria; phylum Planctomycetota; class Planctomycetia; order Pirellulales; family Pirellulaceae; genus JBKCUI01. Next base: position 6,794 of record JANPNA010000029.1, on the reverse strand, counting down.
GGTTAGTTTAGGCGGTGGGACCACGTGTGACGTCCAAGCACATCGGTGTGCCAGCCTGCACACAACACACTACATCATTTGTTCGAAAAAGACGGTTGGCACAAAGGAATTTGCGATGATGTTACTCGTTTCTTAAATAAACAACAGTCAACTTGCGCGTTGGGACTGTGATTTGCACTAACGCTGCTACGCAGCAGTTTTATCCTAATGAGAAAGACTATTATCAAAAAAGACATCCAGATCGGGCCGCGCTAGGAGTTGTCCAGGCTGAGTACAAAACGGCGTCGAGCTTAAGGCGGGCCGATTTAAATGGAAGCGGAAGCTGTCAAAGCTTTCGTGAATGCTGGACGCCAACGAAATGCTTGACGCATTCCGCTACTAGGGAACGCTAGCGAAAGTGTTTCGCGGCCCAGCTTAAGATCGACGCCAACAAAACAACCGAAAGTCTTCAATGATCCCCAACAATCCCAGTTTCTTAAAAAAGTGAAAATATGCTAGATCAGCTAATCTATGCAGAGTCCAATCATGAGCTCGCAGAGCGGCAACCCATCCTTAGCAAACGAAGTCGCCTGTTAGAGGAGGCTATACTCGGGGAAGCTCGGCAGCGACTACATGCCCGAGGTTACGAAGAACTGCGCTCGATTACTTGTGAATACCATGAAGGTATGCTCATACTCCGAGGTAGATTGTCATCGCACTATTTGAAGCAGTTGGCGCAGGAGTCGATACGCAATCAGCCCGGAGTAACAATAATCGTGAATGCAACGGACGTTACAACTCTTCTCCCCATCCACTACTCAGCTGATCGGTTATCGACCACAATGCTCGACTAACTTCCAGGACGTTGCAACCCTTCTCCCAATACTCTAGGCAATTGTCTCGCGGAATCTTCTCGTCAACTAATTCTTGTCCAGAAGCAAGAGTGCCCCCTCGCGCGACACGGATTGCTTTGGATAGCGCATACAGATACTTTCGGAGTCCGAAACGGCTCTTCCGGAAAAAACAGAAAGCACGAAATGTTGCACCCAAGTCTATCCACTACCTATTTAGGATTGAAATTAAAGTCACCCATCGTCGTCGGCTCATGTCCAATGACGCTGCTTCCCGAAAAAGTGCGCGAGTTATCTACAGCGGGTGCGGGTGCAATTGTGCTCCCATCACTATTTGAAGAGCAAATTGTTCGTCAGCGCAACCAGCGAGGCGAACAAGTCAGCGAACGAGAGTCGCAGGTGGAATGGTTGAGCTACGAGCAAGGCGAGGACATGTACAATGGCGGGCCTCAAGGGTATCTCGATACTATCTCTCGGCACAAGAAAGTCGCTGATGTGCCAGTCATTGCCAGTTTGAATGGTTGTTCGGGTGGTCATTGGCTGAGCTTTGCGGTCGATCTTCAGCGGGCGGGAGCGGATGCGATTGAATTGATGATTGAGCCTGAAATTACAGAACCCTCGGTCAGCGGTGATCGTGTAGAGCGGGAGCTTCTTGCATGCGTCACGTACATCTGTGATCAGGTTAGTATTCCTATCTCAGTTAAACTGTCACCGTACCATACGAATCTCTCGAATCTGGCATGGCGACTTGCTGAAGCGGGCGCTTCCGGATTGGTTTGTTTTGCCCATGCAACGTGTTGGGAAGTAAGCACGGAACGCATCAAGACATCGATCAAATGGTCGCTGACGCATTCCGGCAACATCAATCCAACCATCGACGGATTGATTCGTATGCGGTCAGGTGGACCTTCGATATCGCTCGCCGCTAGCGGCGGGATTTGTTCAACCGAAGATGTAGCCCAAGTCGTTATTGCGGGAGCAGATATCGCTATGGTAACGAGTGAGATATACCGCGCGGGACCTGAAATAGTCGCCTCCATACTCAATGGGCTGCGCAATTTCTTGAGTTTGCACCAGCTCAACACGTTCGAGGAGTTTGTGAGTTCGAGGCCAGCACCTACCCTGAATCTTCGCAGATCGCGTTTGCAATCGATGACTCGACCTCAACGTTTCGACGATCCAACACCCAAGGAGCCACATCATTCGGGAGATCGGTGGGGACATTTGAGTTGAGGTTAAGATCTGCCGTAGCATGGCCAACAGGGCCGTCGGATTCTCGGGATTGGAGTCCAAGCTGCGTCGAGAAGCTCACTCGCGCTCGCCTAAATGGTTCGCTCCGCTTTAAGCACAACGATGCTTCGCGCTTCAACTTTCGCATAGCTGCCTGTAATATGCGTAGCTTCCTCGTAGTTCGGAATATCCGTTGGACGGCCAATTGACGTGTCTATGACCTTTCGCCATTCCTGGGGCGATCTTTCAAAAACACCGAATGTCTTTGCCTCATGGTCTGCGTTGATCATGACGTACAGATCATAGGGATCGTCAAGCGTCCCATGCAAGCAAAACGCAACGCTTCTAGAATTGCTCGATAAATCTGGAGCGTGTTCGATTCCATACCATCGAATCGCTTCGTGCCAAAAAACGGATCGACAAAGCGAGCTATGCGATTTCCGAAAAGCGATGACTGCACGGCAGAAATCGAGAAAGTCGCAGTGTTCTTCAGCCCGATGCCAATTTAGCCAACTTGTTTCGTTGTCCTGATTGAAAGGATTGTTGTTACCGAATTGTGTCTGCAAGAACTCATCCCCCATCCGAAACATGGGCGTACCGGCGGAAAGCATTAGCAATACAAAATAGTTCTTCGCTTGTCGAATCCGTAGCGCGAGCACCTCTTGTGGCAGGTCATCATCTCCTTCAAAACCACAATTCCAACTCAACTCCGATTTTCCATCCGTGCCATCTTGGCCGTTGGCTTGGTTGCGCCGCTGGTTGTAACTAACGAGGTCATAAAGAGTAAAACCGTCATGACAGTTGATGTAATTGATGCTCTGGAAAGGACGCATTGCATTCATGCAATCGTCCGGGAATAGATCGCTACTACCATGGATACGAGTCATCAATTCGGGCACCATTCCGGCATCGCCTCGAATGAACCGGTGCAAGCAACGTTGATAAGCTGAGTTCCATTGCATCCACTGCGTACCAGGAAAACCACGGCCAAGTTGATCGGCGCCCACATCCCAAGGTTCAGCGATCAGTCGAATACCAGCTAGATCCGGATCGGCCGCGATCTGACCGAAGATCGGTGGGTCCTGAGCGCAAATCGCTCCATCTGTGCCTCGCGCAAAGATCGACGCGAGGTCAAACCGGAATCCATCGACATGCATTTCCTTGACCCAATAGCGTAGGCTGTCGACGATTATCTGCCGCGTTGCCCTATTGGACGTGTGAAGCGTGTTTCCTGTGCCACTAAAGTTTGCAAACGGCCGTTTTAAATCGCCGCTCATAATGTAGTAAGTCGACGTGTCGATTCCTTTAAAGTTGTACGTCGGGCCATGCTCGTCACTTTCGCAGGTGTGGTTGTAGACCACATCCAAGATGACTTCAATCGCTGCCAGATGCATCTGCTTGACCATTTCGCGGAACTCCGTGTGCTCTTGGTCGGCTGTGGATCGCGAACCGTAAGCATCGTGCGGGGCGAAGAAACTCAGAGGCATGTAACCCCAATAGTTGCCCTCTTGTGGATCAAACTGGAAGACTGGCATCAGCTCAATCGCTGTAATGCCGAGACTTTTCAAGTACGGGATTTTATCGATTAGGCCAAGAAAGGTGCCTAGCCGATGCTCCGGAACCGCTGAGCTTGTGTGCTGAGTAAATCCCTTGACGTGGACTTCGTAGATGATCAAGTCCGCCCCATGGCGGATCGGTGAGTCCATGCCCCAATCGAAATGAACTGATCTCGAAGGCAGAACGCCAAGCGGGGCTTTTCCGATGTTCTCGCCTGGGGCGATAGCCGCAAGGCGGTCGAACTTGGGGGGGAAGTATACATCGCGCACATAAGGATCGATAAGGAGTTTCTGCGAGTCGAAGTGGTGCAATTCAAAGCCGCCAGTCGGTTGTGGACCATCAATGCGGTAGGCATAGTACTTTGCATCTGTGAGGTCAGCAAGGCTAACACGCGTATGCCAAACCGGACCGGATTTATGGTGCTTTGGCTCCAGTGAGAAGCTCTTTACTGGTCGCTCAAATTCGGATTCCGTAAAGAACAGTAGTTCAACTGAGATCGCATGCTTCGAGTAGATAGCGAAGTTATAAGCTTGCTCCTTGGCGATCCAACGAACCCCTAACGGCCAAGGAGAACCATTAAGGTGATGCCACTCATTGGAATCCATTTCCATCGGTTGTTTAACGTTGTCCATTGTGCTTTTGTTCATACGTCTGTCGTATGCTAGTAGTTCGTCAAAACGACGCCCGCATGGTACTGCAGGTAAATCGACTTAGTGTAAACGTGCGAGTCTCCTTGCCGCTTCGGTTTGTGTCAGACCGCGCGCCACATCTGTTTGCTGGCTGTCATTGACCGCCTCCAGCGAGAGCACGTACCTCGTCGGTTGGGCAACCGACTGAGTCGCCAACCTTGCGACTGTGCGATCGACTGATCGGACGTTGTGACTACTTTTCATGATGTACTCCCTGACTCGCTCATGGCGGTCTCGCTTCGCCAACGCCAGTCGGTGATCTCAGGCATGTCGTGGCCGTGGACTGCGATGTAGCGATTGTGCTCTGCCCGTTTTTCGACCATCGCTCGCCTCACGTTACTCACCCGGTCGGCCAGTCCGGGCACGCGGTCAATCACATCCATCACCAAGTGGAACCGGTCCATGTCGTTCAACACGACCATGTCGAACGGAGTCGTTGTCGTTCCCTCCTCCTTGAATCCGCGGACGTGCAGATTTTCGTGGTTGGTTCGTTTATAGGTCAATCGGTGGATCAGCCCTGGATACCCGTGGAATGCAAAGAGGATCGGCTTATCCGTCGTGAACATGGCGTCGAAAGCCTCGTCCGACAAGCCGTGGGGGTGATCCCGCAGCGGTTGTAGTTTCATTAAATTGACGACATTGACGACGCGCACCTTTACCTTCGGCAAGTGCTTTCGCATCAGGTCTACTGCGGCGAGAGTTTCCAGTGTCGGCACGTCCCCACAACACGCCATGACCACATCCGGCTCGCCCACCTGATCGTTGGACGCCCATTTCCAGACGCCGAGCCCGTTGGCACAGTGCTTCACCGCCTCGTCCATCGTCAGCCACTGCGGGGCCAACTGCTTCCCGGCCACGACCACGTTCACATAGTTGCGGCTCCGCAGGCAGTGGTCAGTAATGCACAGCAACGTATTCGCGTCCGGCGGCAGGTAGACGCGGATGACCTCGGCCTTCTTGTTCACGACGTGGTCGAGAAACCCTGGATCTTGATGCGAGAAGCCATTGTGGTCCTGTCGCCAGACGTGTGACGAGAGCAAATAGTTAAGCGACGCTATTGGTCGCCGCCACGGGATGTGGCCGCACACCTTCAACCACTTGGCATGCTGGTTGAACATCGAGTCGATAATGTGGATGAACGCCTCGTAACACGAAAAGAATCCGTGCCGGCCGGTGAGCAAGTAGCCTTCGAGCCAGCCTTGGCACTGGTGTTCGGAGAGCATCTCCATAACCCGCCCGTCGGGGGCGAGTTTGTCATCGGTGTCGTATCGTTCGGCCATCCAGGTCCGGTTCGTCACTTCCAGCACGTCCTGCCAACGGTTCGAGTTGTTTTCGTCCGGGCTGAACAAACGGAAGTTCTTGCTCGCTATATTGAGTTTCATGACATCGCGGAGAAATTTGCCCATCTCGCGGGTCGATTCGGAATCCGTCGCGCCTGGGCTCATCACGTCGACGGCGTAGGTACGGTAGTCGGGCATACGCAGGTCTTGGAGGAGAAGGCCGCCGTTTGCGTGTGGGTTGGCGCTCATCCGGCGATCTCCCTTCGGGGCTAGCGCTGCGATCTCCGGCTTGAGCTTGCCTGCGGCGTCGAACAGCTCGTCGGGGCGGTAGCTCTTCATCCATTGTTCGAGGATCTCGACGTGCCCCGCCTTGTCCATGTCGCCCATCGGCACTTGGTGCGACCGCCAGTAATCTTCGCACTTTTTGCCATCGATTTCGGCCGGGCAGGTCCAGCCCTTCGGAGTTCGGAGAACGATCATTGGCCACGCAGGGCGGCCCTGGAACCCCTTAGTCCGGGCGTCCGACCAGATCTGCTGAATTTCGCCGGTCACCGTGTCCATGACAGCGGCGAGTTGCTGGTGGACTTGGTCCGGCTCATGCCCTTCGACGAAGTAGGGCTTGTATCCGTAGCCCTCAAACAGCTTCCGCAACTCATCCTTTGGGATGCGGGCTAGAATTGTCGGGCTGGCGATCTTGTAACCGTTCAGGTGCAGGATCGGCAGAACGGCCCCATCGGTAACGGGATTGAGAAACTTGTTCGAGTGCCAACTCGTGGCGAGCGGTCCGGTCTCCGCCTCGCCATCGCCCACGACTGCGGCGACGATCAGATCGGGATTGTCGAATGCAGCCCCGAAGGCGTGCGACAGGGCATAGCCTAGCTCGCCCCCCTCGTGAATGCTGCCGGGCGTCTCCGGAGCAACGTGGCTGGGGATGCCGCCTGGAAAGCTGAACTGTGTGAACAGTGTCTTCATCCCCGCCTCGTCCTCGGTGACCTCTGGGTACACCTCGGTGTAAGTGCCTTCGAGGTATGCGTGGGAGACTAGGGACGGACCGCCGTGCCCAGGTCCGGTGATGAAGAGCACGCTCAGGTCGTGCGCCGCGATGATCCGATTGAGGTGGACGTAAATGAGGTTCAGCCCCGGCGACGTACCCCAGTGACCGAGCAGCCTGGGCTTGACGTGCTCCCGCCGGAGCGGCTCCCTCAGGA
>JANPNA010000028.1:0-6279 GCA_031427235.1 Pirellula sp. | reverse complement strand
GGCCGAGGTGGACGCGGCCTTGGACTCTTGGGGTGGCGTTGATGGTGCACGGCGGTATCGCTTTATTTCTGGGGATGATTTCGTTCGGACTCATGATGATCGTAGCAAACATTGCATTTGTTCCTCCGATCCTGGTTCAGCGCATATGCCTGATCCTTTGGAAAACAACGAGCGGGTCGAGGCTAGGCCTGTAACATGTTTGCGATGCCTAAACGTTTGAAAAACAACGGGAGTGCGAGGCTCCTGCCGAGCAGGTGCCGCTTGGGTTCGGCAGGAACCCATCTTCACCGATCCATGAATTGACAGGATGTAATCACCTTGAACATGTCGATAGGAGTCAAGCGAAAATCATGGTTTGGCTTTGTATGGCGATGGGGAAAACGGGCCGTTGGGCTTTTGATAGCAGGCATACTTTGTTTCGCGGCCGCAGCTTGGATTCTTGGGAACACGCCTGTCAATCAAGCGTTTCGGCATGCGGATGCGGAGAACGGGATCGACATACTGGTCATCAACAACGGCGTTCACGTTGATCTTGTGTTGCCAATCGATATCGGCATTACAGCAGCACGGACGCATTTTACGAAGGGACAGGTCACTACCACCTTTTTCGAACGTGCAACGTTTGGGCCGGAGCTGGACTGGCCAAGTCGGGGGTCCGAGTGGGCTATTGGACGTTAACTCCTGGCTTGCTATTCGCTTGTCTGCCGGACCCACTGCCAGAACGAACAGACTAGGCGAGGAGACTCCTTGTTTTTGAACCACGAAAGACACGAAAGACACGAAAACAACTCCCGTAGTTCGATTCCTGTTTTCTTTCGTGTGCTTCGTGTATTTCGTGGTTAGTCTTCGTCTTTCGTTCCACAAATTGCCTTGGATTCGGCCAGTAGGTCGTTGAACTTGACGTAGTTCGTTTTGACGCCGTCATCGAGCTCGAGGCTGATCTTTTGGACGGCCAACCGACAAGCCCGAACTGTACTAAATGCTGTACCCCATGATCATTCCTTGTGTTTTCGTTGGTCCCCTTGTGACTTCATCACAAGGAACACGATGCACGCAAAAGGCGGTATGATAGAACGACCCGAAAGCTGATCTCGACCAAGGCTCAGAGGACAACCGTTTCGATCCAATAACAATAAACCATAAGGAGATGCATGGTGGGCGATAAGATCACATTGCGCAGCTTATTCTTCATAACCGCGTTGACTGCCATTCTGCTTTTGGTTGTGCGGTTGGCCATACTCCATCAAGGTCAAAACGTTTGGGCAGCCATCGCACTCATGGTCCTTATACCCGTTGTCACGTTCGGTTTGTTTGGCTTTGCATTCGTCGTGCTGCTCCCCTTTGGTATCATCGCGGCCATGGCGAGAGAATCGGTGGCACCAGGGACCAGCCCTTTTGCGGACGACCGGTTGCCTGACAAACAAATCGATGTTCTGGATCCGGAACGAGCTAACTAGCAATAGGATTTCAATATGGTTGATAGCAACGTCCATTCTGCCACCGAGCCGATGATCGAACTGCGACGGATCCACCGGTTCTTTGGGAATACAAAAGCGGTCAATGACGTCTCGTTCGAAGTGTATCGCGGGCAAGTCTTTGGTTTCATCGGCCCCAATGGAGCGGGCAAGACGACCAGCATGCGCATCTTGTCCACGCTGGAGCTGCCAAGCTACGGCGATGCGTTTGTCGACGGTTTTTCCGTAATCAATGACCCGGACTTGGTGCGTCGCCGTCTCGGCTTCATGCCCGATGGTTTCTCCATGTACCAGAACATGAACTGCGTGGAGTACCTCGATTTTTTTGCGAGGTCGTACGGTCTTTTGGGAAAAGACCGCATCGCCGCACTTCGACGTACGCTCAGCTTCACCGGTCTCGATAAAATAGCTTCCAAACCGATAACGGGCTTGTCGAAAGGGATGCGGCAACGGCTTTGCCTGGGACGATCCATGATCCATTCGCCAGCCGTGCTGATTTTGGATGAACCCGCCAATGGTTTGGATCCACGTGCTCGCATCGAGCTGCGACAGATGATCCAACAATTGGCCGTAGAGGGAACGACCATCTTAGTGTCATCGCATATCCTCACCGAATTGGCAGAGATGTGCGATCAAGTTGGGATCATCGAACGCGGCCGTCTGCTGGCCGTGGGGAGTGTGGCCGATATCCGACGCTCGATCCAAGGTGCCCTGCGCGTGCAAATGACGGCACTCGAACGTGGGCAGCAGCTTCAACATTGGCTCAATGAACAGGAGGGTGTTTCGAATGTGACGCGTACCGACAATACTTTATCGTTAGAATTGGTTGGTGGTCCTAACGAGCAAGTCGCATTGCTCAAGGCAATCATCAACGCAGACTTCGCAATCCTGGAATTCGCGGCTCATCGGGAAACGCTTGAGGATGTGTTCATGAAGGTTACAACCGGAGCTGTTCAATGAGTACGATCACGACTGAGGCGACAGACACTCCGGTGACTGCAAATCCAACAACAGCTCCCGACCAGCGTGAACACGCTTCTGCAATTCAACAACTCGTCGAGGGAGAAACCGCCTGGGACAAGCGGCTCATCGCATGGAGCGATTGGATCAACCCGATTCTGGTCAAAGAGACTCGCCAGGCGCTCAAAAGCCGACAGTTTTCTTGGACCTTGATGCTTTTAACAATCGTCATTCTGGCTTGGTCGGTTTTGGCAATTGTCGGAATGATCCCAAGTATCTACTACAATTCGAGCGGTGCTGGAATGCTAATCGGGTATGCCATCATCCTGATCGTACCTGCCCTGATTGTTATTCCTCAATCTACTTTTCGTTCCATGGCATCGGAGCTTGAGGACGGTACATTCGAGACACTTTCCCTCTCAACTTTGTCACCAAGGCACATCCTAGTTGGCAAGCTGAGCGTCGCGGCGCTTCAGTTGATTGTCTATTTATCGGTCATAGCGCCTTGCATTGCGTTAACGTATCTTTTGAGAGGCATCACGCTGGAGGTCATCGCGATGACCATATCGATCATCGCTTCCTGTAGTTTGGCACTTTCCGCGATAGCGATTTCGGTTGCTTCGTTTTCGCGTACGCGGATGCAGCAAGTGTTTTTCTCCATCATTCTTTTGGCTGGACAGGTTTTTTGTGCCATTTGGACCGGTGCTATTTTGGTCGGACTGGTATCTACGGGTGGATATGGGTTGGAGCGTTGGATTGCGTTTGGAGTATTTTTGTTAGCAGTCATACTGTACGGATGGTTACTTCTGAGATGCGGGGCGTGTGCGATCGGTTTTAGCAGCGATAACCGCTCAACTCCGATTCGAATCCCGCTTCTCGTCATCGGGCTACTCATGTGCATGATAGAGGGATTCATGATAGTGGCGTACGGCAATGACTCATCCGCAGGGGCTGGCATGATTTTTATGCAAGAAATGGTCGCCGTGGCAGTGACGTCACTCTTTATCCATTGGGGAGTTGCAGGGAGCATCATGATGGGTGAGCGAGGGACCATTCCTGCTCGCGCACGTCGGTCTTTGCCGAGTTCATTGCTCGGACGGGTCTTTTTGACTTGGCTCAATCCTGGAGCAGGGCCAGGTTACATCTTTGTCCTTCTGAGTTTTATGGGCTCAGCCTTTACACTAGCCCTTGCCCCGCTTGTATTGCTGCCACCTGGCCAGCGCAATATTCAGCTTCCTTTGATCATCTACATTTCCGCCGTGACGTGCTATTTGGCTCTTTACCTCGGAATTGTGCGGCTCAGTTGCATGGTATTCCTAAGAAAGGTTCTGATCGGGCGTTTGATCATCTCCTTTGCATTGACTTTGGTCATGATCGTTATGTCCGTCATCGTGACCTGTTCCTTGAGTTTGGCGGCCAATGATTATCAAACACTGACGTTTGGATGGTATTGCTTTCCTAACTTCTTTTGGACGTTAACCGAGCTGTTTCCGGACCGCTCGTCGAGTTGGAGCAATTCCGAAGAAGTATTTGCATTCATCGTCCTCGTTCTGTGTGCGTTAACGGTTGCCTTCGTAAACATCCTATTCACCGCCAAGGACGTTGTCTTGCTTCGTATTGAAACGCCTGAGCGGGTGAAGGAAGAACGCAACAGGCGTCGAGCCAAGCATGGCCATGACAACGCTGAAGTCGATGATCCCGATCCGATTTTCGGTTAAGCAAAAGCTTATTGTCCCATTTGCCGAGTCATTACGATGATAGCTGCCAATCATGGCCCCACCGACATAAAGCCGCGCACCTTTTGGATCACAATGTTCGATCGCCGGCCGTGGATGTCGGACTCTCTGAGGGTGGCTTGTCGTCTTTACCGAATGCGCGAGCGCCTTTTTCGCTCCCAGAAATGTCAAAGGAATACAGCCGGACGATCGTGGCGGCGAGCGATTCGGCAAGTTTTCGTCGTTCCCTGCGCGGGGTGACTTTCAGGTACACCCAGCCCAGCCCGGCCGCGACGAGGCTGCCGAAGAGATTGTAGATCAGGTCGATCATTGTGTTGTCGAGACCGTATTGCGTGTTCTTCTGAAGGGTCTTGTCCACCAGGAATTCAAGGATCTCCCACCAGGCCCCCAAGGCGTTCCCAAAGACCACAGTGAACAGTCCCAGAATCGGACCGGTCAAACGAACTTTGCCACTCATGTGGAGAGCGTACGCCGCCAAAAAACCGATGAACGAAACCAGCATCGTTCCCTTTAGGTGCAGCATTTTGTCCCAAAACCAATGCGAGTCGTAGTAGCGGAGCCATACACCCCAAAAAGTGTGCAGATGCAATTGCAGCACCAGCAGAAACCCGAAGTACCAGGGAAACACCAAGCGGTAATTGCTTTGCAGAATGGCCGGGAGGAGGGACACCGCGACGGCGATTGTCGCCATAATTGCTAACGGCCAATCGCCGCGCCATAAGGCTGCCGGGATGACCCACGTCATCGCCAAAATCATCATCCAGGATAGAACGGTTCCCATCAGCGAATGCTCGCGGAGAAAACGATAATAGGCAGCAATTCTGGGGGACATGGGATTCCGACCGGGAATCTTTTGTGTTGTCTTCATGCCACGGTCGCATTCCCGGCACGGCGCATCACACAGCCGAACAGGGCGAGGATGACGCCCACCCCTTCCAACGTTTTTCCCAAACTATGGCCTGCCGACCAGTGACTCAGAATGATAAAGCCAGTCAAGATCAAAAATGTGGCATGAATAAAGACTGGGATGCCGCGAAATTCACCTAATTTCAAGGACCATTTCATAAATTCACTTCTATTTCTTCCGAGGATAGGATTTGGCCATTTTAGCAACTGTATCCAGTCACTTATAACGCATCGAGACACTTCTAAAACCTATCAGCACTAAAAAGACACATTTGTCGAGTCCGAATGCGGGTGGGCGACACTTCGCGCACTTTCCAGACGACGGCGGTATCTTTGGACCGTTACGGTCTCACCGAGCTTTTCATGCGAAGCAATAAGTCCTTCTAAGGCCGCTAAGTGGAATGGATTGCGGGTCAGGACAAGCCGATATTTGACGATGGCTGATATGAAATTTCCTGCGGACGAGAATGCCCAAGCTTCCGCCAAATGCGATGCAATGTGCCGTATATCATTGTCGAACGTATCTTCGAGCACATCTTCCTGTTTGACCGTTAGCACGGAACAGGGCAATTCCCGCAAGAGTCGTCGAGTCGTGCTGCCCAGCAAAACTTGCACCAGCCCAGCTCGCCCCGACGCGCCCATAATAATCAAATCCGATCCATGCTCCTTCGCAGACGCAACGATTTGTTCATGCGACAAACCATACCGTACCTCCCTCGTCCAAGAAACATCTGAAAGATCGAAGTCCTTTAGGAACTCATCTAACTCCTGTACCCACTCGTTTGCAAATTCCGCTTTAACATCGGCGAGTTCTCCGGTCTTCACCGCAGCAGTTAGCCAACTCACATCCGGAACGACCGATAACACAATGATCTCGCTGCCAAAAACCATTGCCAACCTAACCGCGTTTCGAAGCCCGCGTGCCGAAGTGCTAGACTGATCCACCGGGCAAAGGATTCTTTTAAATTCTAAGTTGGGTGTACCAGGCCGAACCGCCAGAACGGGTTGTGACGCATGAGTGATTACTGCCTCAGCAATTGGGCCTATTGAAAAGCCGTCTGGTTGTTTCCGCTCGCCAGCTCCCAGTACGATGAGATCCACATCTCGCTCTTGCGCTTCGCTAATGATACTACTGGCAATGGAGCCCATCTTGATATAAGAGTGCGTGACCTTTACATCCTGCTCTTCCAATCGTTGCTTAG
>JANPNA010000027.1:0-14919 GCA_031427235.1 Pirellula sp. | reverse complement strand
CTGACTCGATTCATCCGCTTGAACTCCTTTTCCAGGTGGCCGTTTCGGGCAGTGTTTACCCGTTTCCTATGGTTGATGTCCAGATCAACGATTGATTCTTTGTATTGCCCAACCGTCGAGATGCTTTTACGAAAGTTTTATTTATGCCAAAACCAGCAATTTCGCAAACGCCGAACTCCACCCAATGGGACTGGAATCTACCCAAGTTATTTATTCGTCGATGTCGGGAGAAGGGCGAGCGCATCAAGATTTCGGATTCGACAGGTGCCCAACTTAGCGGTCACGATTTGCTTTTGCGCACGCTCGTCCTGCGCCGCATCCTGAATCGCCAGGTGTTGAAGGCTGACGAGAAATTTGTAGGTGTCTTGTTGCCACCCACTGTCCCAGGTGCGCTCACCAATTTTGCTCTTAGTCTTTCAGGACGGGTGGCGGTGAATCTCAATTACACGGTGAGCAATGCCATCGTCAACAATTGCATTGAGCAGGTAGGCATACGCAACATCCTCACCAGTCGCAAGGTAATGGAGAAATTTAACATTCAGCCGTCGGCCAATTTGATCTACATCGAGGACTTGAGAGAGTTTGCAACGGTATGGGACAAGCTCGTTTGTTCGATTGCAGCCAAATGGTTGCCGGTCCAAATGGTCGCTCGACAGCTTGGACTCGACAAGCTCAAGGGCGAGGACCTACTGACGGTGATCTTTACGTCGGGCTCAACCGGAAATCCTAAGGGCGTGCCGTTGTCCATGCTAAACGTGGCGTCGAACGTTCAGGGCTTTGATCAAGTGATACGCGTTTTGGACAGCGACAATTTTCTTGGTGTTCTCCCCTTCTTTCACTCGTTCGGTTTTACCGTTTGCTTGTGGGGAGCAATGACATTGCCATCGTCAGCCTGCTACCATTTCAACCCTACCGAGGCTCGGCCGATAGGCAAAATGGCACAGGCTAACAAATCCACCGTGGTGCTAGCGACTCCCACTTTTTTACGAACCTATTTGCGTCGTGTGGAACCAGAACAATTCAAGTCGGTCGAGATCGTGGTCGTCGGCGCTGAAAAGATGCCGATTGCGCTGGCCGATGCATTTCAGGAAAAGTTTGGTATTCGTCCTATTGAAGGCTACGGCACCACCGAACTCAGTCCAGTGGCGGCTGTGAATCTGCCTGAATCGCGGGCCGTCACGCCTGACAAAAAAGCTGGATTGCGAGAGGGCTCCGTCGGCAAGCCCTTGCCTGGTGTATCGGCTCGAGTGGTTTCGCTTGAGGATGGATCCGTCCTCGAAACCAATCAGCCTGGCATGATCCAAGTGTCTGGTCCGAATGTGATGACAGGTTACTTGAATCAGCCCGAAATGACCGCCAAGGTCTTAAGGGATTCGTGGTACGAAACGGGCGATCTGGGGTTCATTGATGACGATGGATTTCTCTTCATTACAGGGCGGCAGAGTCGGTTCTCCAAAATCGGAGGCGAGATGGTACCGCATATCCAAATCGAAGAAGCGATTATCGAAATCGTGGGCGAAAGTGAAGAATTGCTCAACGTTGGGGTAGCCAGCGTTCCGGATGAGAAAAAAGGGGAGCGGATCATCGTGCTGCATACCAAGCTCAACAAAACCCCAAGCGAGATCGTCAAGGGGCTGTCGGCCAAGGGATTTCCGAACTTATTTTTGCCCTCCGAAGATAGTTTCTTTGAAGTGGAATCCATCCCATTGCTAGGAACTGGCAAATTAGACTTGCGAGGTTTGCAGCAGTTGGCTTTGGAAAAAGCCAAGGCAAAGGCTTAAACATTCTACGGAAAAGTTGTGGCATAGGCTTCCAGCCTGTGGACGTCAAATCACAGGCTGGGGGAGAAGCAAAGGTGTCCGGTACCGCTGGCCATTGCTACCCCATGCGCAACCGTGCCAACCTCCGAGCGACGATCTTCCTCAAACCAGCCGACTTCGAAGCCTTCGAGAAGATTCTCGGGTGAGGCGCTCGACCAGTTCGAGATCGATCTGTTTGCCTATTGTTTGATGCCCAATCATGGTCACTTGCTTGTTCGCCCAAGAGAAGACGGAACCATGGCCCGCTTTCGGCAATACATCGGCCTGACTCACACTCAGCGATACAGCGATACCACGCTCACTACCATACTACGGGCCAGGGACATCTGAATCAGGGACGCTACAAGTCCTTTCCGGTCCAGTCGGACGAACACTTCTTAACCGTTGCCCGTTATGTCGAACGCAACGCAACGGTGCCACGGTACCGGACACCTTTTTCGTTTCCCGTCTTAAGCCTTTTTTCTCTCCCCCATGCGATAGAACAACGCGAGGGGCAGGACCATCAGGCCGAGCATCCAAAAGATCGAGCTGATCGGCCATCCCATGGAGCGCGAAACAAACTCGAAAAATTGATAGATCGGGCCTGCCAACATCATCCCCAAGAAATTTGCTTGGTTCATGGTCGCGATCATGCGTCCCTTGAGTTCGCTGGGAGGTCGGTCCTGCAAATAGACCTGCAAAGGTATCGAATAAACCGCCGCAGATATTCCCAACAGTATCAAGGCCAAGCGACATCCGTTGGCGCCTAACCAGAGTTGGTTCCCCTGCACCCAAACTCCCAGCAGGGCCAGAGCGACTACGATTCCCCATAATCCAATCGTTATCACTCGATCGCTGGCGAGTTTCTGGCAGAGCCATCCACCCAACGGAGCCCCAAGCATGATACCAATGGCGATCATGCCGACCAACACACCTGTTTGCCCCTTGTCTAAGCTTAGCATATCGAAACCCAAGCGATTGACCGTAGGCATCGCAATGGTTGAGACCATCCAAAAAACGGAGGAGACAAGCAAGGCGATCAATAGCGGTCGGTCGCGTCCAAGAAGTTGAACCATTTCCCGACTGATGCCAAAATCGCCCCATGAGTGCTTGGCATTAGGCTGGGCGGCGTCCGTCCGTCGAATGAATAGCGACGAGCAAGTGCCGGCGACGGCGATCGCGACGCAAAAAAAGGACCCAATCCAAAGACCGGATGCGTCACCATCGCTTACCAGAAAGTCGAACAGCTTTCCTGCAAATACGACTCCAAAGATTATGGCTAGAAAAGTCGCCATTAGAATCAAGCCGTTTGCTCGCGGCAGATCGGATGGCCGAAATAACTCGGGAAGGAGTCCGTATTTACCTGGGCCAAAGAAGGCACTTTGTATTCCCAACAGAAACAAGACGGTCCACGTTCCCGCCATGCCGAATCTGTCGTAATTCAGGAACGCAAGAACACCCAAAATCATGATGAAGATCTCCGCGACTTTCGACAGCACAATGATGGGCGTCTTGCTAAAGCGATCCGAAAGAAAACCGGCAAAGCCGCTAAAGAGCACAAATGGTAGAGAAAAAACCAGCGTGGCATATCCCTGCATATCCTCCGAAGACTTGTTGTTCGCTGCACCCTCTACCACCGCCGGCAATGCCAAAAGCAATACCAATTGTTTGAAGACGTTATCGTTAAATGCCCCGAGGAATTGGGTTATGTTGATGCCCCAAAAAGACTTGTCCGCCAGCAATTTGGAACGATCGTCCGTTAGGGCCAAGGCTGGGTTTACGTCTGTTTTGTTTGCGCTACCGCTTAGGGTATCCATTCCATCTCCGATTGCTTTAGGGATTCAGTTTCTATTGACAACCGCAATTGTACAAATGAACCGGATTCGGTTGGGACAGGGATCTTAAAGCTTTGAGAAAAGTGGGAGCAGTCCAAATTGGTAGTTCTGAGACTAAAAGCTATGTTACAGCTAAAAAGTGGGGTAAGCATCCTGCTTGCCATATTTCGTTAAAAAGTGGGGTAAGCATCCTGCTTGCCATATTTCCAAGTCCTAACGCAGCACTAATCTTTTCTTAAGCAACCTGCCGCCAGATGCAATTGCATTGCTTTATCGTTGAGGATTCTTGGTCCGAGCTAGCTCGCGCGGCCTCGAAGTTTCCAGGATCTTCTAGATGTTGGCTGTTTCACTCATCGAAACAGGGACGACTTGTAGACATTTCGGAATTCGTAACCAATAATGTGGGTTACGCCCGTTTCTCGCGAAGTGGTCTTATTTCACCTTTTTTGTTGCTTTGCGGGCGGGATTATTTATGGAGACTAGTATGATGGTCAAGGCTTTTACTCTCTTGGGGTTCACTGCGGTCCTTTTTCTTTCTCAGGGGTGCGGAGGAAAAAAACCGGTTGCGTCGAATCCGGCCCCGTCTCAACCTCCCGTATCTCAATCGAGCTCAAGTAGCAACAACGGTGGGGCGTCGGGTGCGAGCGGACCTAGCGAATCCACGACCATGGCCATGCCTTCCGGACCAGGCGGTGGAATGCAATCCGACCAAAATCCAGGGAGCGGCGACGGATCGTCTAACAATATGGGCTACATACCACCCGGTTACGAAGGTGGAGGTATGAGTATGGACGGTAATGCGTTACCCCCCAAAGGACGCAATAACTTCTCGAATAATTCGACGAACAATCAGTCCCAGGCTGGATTTGGCAACTTCAACCCACCCAGAGCGATTCCCAAGGTCGCACCTCCACCAACTCTGAAAGATCAAGCAGTAAATGCATTTCAGTCTGGGAACCCAAAACGCGCTTACGCCTATCTGCAAGCCCATGCGTTGCATGTGTCCGATGAAGAAGCCGCCGATACCCTCAAACATTACCGTTGGGCGAGCCACAAGAAACGACCGCAATTGGGGCTGAATATCGCAGTCGGTGTTGCGTTGAAGAACCCTCAAAACGTAACGGACTTGTCTCCGATTGGAGCCCAAACGCAGAACAATGCTTCAGGAGGAGAGATGGGGATGACCGCCATGGGAGGAATGGGTGGTCCTGCGGCTAATGCAGAGAAGACAAAGACTCTTGCCGAAACGACGGGCTCGTTTGGTACCCAACTAGTCGCTGCGTTCAAAGAAAAACACGAGAGCGGAACATGGTCGCCAGCCTTTAGTGAGTATTCGTTGGTTACAAACCGAGGAAATGGTTTTGGTTCCATGGCGGGTGCCTTTGGCGGCACTAGTCTTGGAGGCTTCGATGGAGGGGCTGGCAATCCGGCTGGTTTCTCAAATCAATTCGGTGCTGTCGATGGTTCCGGACAGCCCGGTTATCCATCGGGCGATGGAGGCCAGCCGACCGGTTATCCCTTTGGTGGAGCTCAGACCGGCCAACCTGCTGGTTATCCTACAGGCGATTCGGGTCAACCCGACGGTTATCCAACTGGTGGTCCTCAATCTGGACCACCTGCTGGCTATCCATCGGGTGGGCCTCCATCGGGTTATCCTAGTGGTGGGCCACAGTCTGGTCCACCAGCCGGTTATCCATCGGGTGGGCCGCCGAGCGGTTATCCATCGGGTGGGCCGCAGTCTGGTCCGCCAGCGGGCTATCCAGCGGGTGGTCCACAAGGGGTAGGCGGTCCAGGGTCACCTCTCAAGTTCCAAGGTAAAGGAATGGCGGCCCTCGGCGGTCCCGGTTTGGCTGGTCCTGGCACTGAATTAGAACCAGGTCTGTCCGGCCCAGGTTACCCTGGCCCAGGTTACCCTGGCCCTGGTACTCCTGGCCCTAGTGCTTTCGGCCCTAGTGCTTTCGGGCCTGGTTATCCCGGCCCTGGTACGCCTGATTCTGGGATGATGGGCGGTCCCGGAATGGGCGGTTCTGCTATGGGCGGTCCTGGTATGCGTGGGAATTCGCCTCAAATGAGCTCGGATCCCAAACTTCCACCTGGCTCGAGCCCGCTCGCACCATGCCTGACTTTTATCGGTGTCGATGAAGCCTCCAAGCTCATGAAAAAAGCCTGGCAAGAAGGCTACGATGGTTTGATGCTCTTTGAAGTGACCATCGGTGTGAATCGAGTCGTTCAAAAAGTGACCAACGACACAATGGTTCGTGTTGTACAACCCAACGCGGTTCCGAAGGATGTGAAGAGAGTTTACGTTTCAAAATCATTCAACAATATTCAATTCGCACGAAGCAAAGCCAAGGGCGAACCGGATGGTCTCGAAGAAGCGATCGAGAAGATCATCAAGGGAACGGAAGATGGGTTGGTTTTGCAGTCTTTTCCTGCTGCATTAACCCCAGAGATCATTGCAACCAAACGTATTCCGACCTTGGTAAAGGATACCGAAGTCTCCGTTTTGGATCGTCTAAGTGAAGTGAATTTGTACTATTACAAAGGCTTTATTGACGAGACACGAAAAGCCGACGCCTTTGAACAAATTGCAGGCCAACCGGGAAGAGTCATTGCCACGGGTTCACCAGCCGAGAGACTTTCTGCGATCGAAAAACTGCTTGAACGCGAGTTCAAGTAACGGAAAGTCGAGTTTTGCATGAGTCGTCTGACGCGTTCGATGTGTGTCAAATTATTTGCTTTCCTAACATTGGCGATGATCGGGACAAAATCGGATGGTCAAACCAACGTAGACGAGCAACGTGATTTTTTTGAAAAGAGTGTACGGCCACTTTTGGTTGCACGCTGTCTCGAGTGCCATTCGTCCGATTCGGAGAGAAATGGCGGGCTTTCGCTCGACTCCAAAACGGGATGGTTAACCGGAGGAGATTCTGGGCCAGCCATCGATCTCTCCGACTGGCAACAAAGCCTGTTGTGGCTTGCCATAGACTATCGCAATCCCAAGCTTCAAATGCCCCCAGAAACTAAGCTGACGGACCGGGAAAAGGAAATTTTCCGAACTTGGATGAGCCAAGGTGCGTTCGATCCGCGAGAGTCGAATGAAGTTCGGACGATCAAAAAGAACCATGCGTTGGCCGTAGTCGATGCGCAGCAACATTGGGCCTATCGTGCTTCTGTGCGTTCGCAAATCCCAATTTCGACCCTTCCTGTTCGAAACGCGATCGATGCTTTCCTGTCGAAAGGCCAGGTCGAAGCAGGAATTGAACGCAATGAAAAAGCATCCCAAGCGATTCTAAAACAACGTTTATTTGTCGATCTGCATGGAATGCGTCCAAGCGTTGATCCCTTGGAATTAAATCGTCCTGAGCACGCCAACTTCGACGAACTCGGGTACCAAGAAACGGTGGATGCCTTGCTGGCATCGCCTCGATTTGGTGAACGCTTTGCCAGGCACTGGATGGATGCCGTTCGATTCGCGGAGTCGATTACCCTACGCGGATTCGTGTTGCCCGAAGCTTGGCGTTATCGCAACTACCTCATCAACTCCTTCAATCAAGACAAGGCCGTTAAGGAGTTCATTCGGGAGCAGATTGCTGGTGATCTCATGCAGGCTGAATCCATCGAAGTGCGTCAGTCCCAATTAATTGCCACAACGGCCCTGGCTCTTGGCGACACCAATCTTGAGGAGCAAGACAAGAAACAATTGGAGATGGATTACGTGGACGAACAACTCGAAATGATCGGAAAGGTATTTTTGGCTCAGACGATTGGCTGTGCGCGTTGCCATGATCACAAGTTCGACCCGATCCCGACGACGGACTACTACGCCTTGGCAGGCATCCTAAAATCGTCGGTGGGCATGGAACATTCCAACGTTTCGAAATGGATTAGCGTTCCATTGCCATTGGATCATAAGACCGAATCCCAATACCAGACGATAGCCTCCCGCCATTCCGTTGCGAAAAAAAGATTCGACGAACTCAAAAAGAAGATCCAATCGTCGTCGGAGTCATCGCTAATCGTCCGAGTCGAGGATCTGGAAGGAGTGGTTGTCGACGATTCCAAGGCGAAGAAGATCGGGAGTTGGGAAACATCGACGTCGGTCAGAGCATTCGTGGGCGATGGCTACTTGCACGACAAAAATCAAGGCAAAGGGGAGAAGTCGGTAACGTTTGAGCCGAGCGAACTCAAGCCGGGATCCTACCGAGTGCGACTCTCCTACACTCATGGAACCGGTCGTGCAAACGCAGCCGTGGTTCGGATCTTCAGTGCCGATGGAGAAGACGTCGTTCGCGTGAATCAGGTGGAAAAACCTTCTGAGGACGGTTTGTGGCTAACCCTGGGTACCTATCGATTTGAGCAAGGTGGTCAGGCGTTTGTGATCGTCAGCAACGAGGAATCGAATGGTCACGTGGTTGCGGATGCGGTGCAGTTTTTGCCTGAGCTACAGAATCCTACTGCTGCGCTTGTTCAGGTCAAGCAACCTCAACAGGCCAAGCCTGGTTTGGATATTGGACAGATCACCAAGGAGTCGCTGGACTCGCTACGAAAAGAGGCTACATCGATTGAGGCTGAGCTGAAATCGCTCCAGTCGGAGCTGGATTCACGACCCATGGTCATCTCGTTGCGAGCCTCGGAGAAACCGACCGACTTAGCCATTCACATTCGTGGCAGTGTTCATCAGCAAGGAGCCACCGTTCCTCGTGGATTTCTAAATTGCATCCCTGCGATGGCTGATGCCGTCCGAGTCGAGCCCGCGTCGAATGGTCGTCTTGAGCTTGCCAATTGGCTCGCAAGCGACCAGAACCCGCTGACGGCGCGAGTCTACGTCAATCGCGTTTGGAGTTGGCTGATGGGCGACGGGATTGTTCGCACCATCGACAATTTCGGCACCACGGGAGAGCCACCGAGCAATCTCGAATTGCTCGATTGGCTGACCCTTGAGTTCATTGCAAAGGGATGGTCAACGAAGTGGCTCGTGCGAGAAATCGTGTTGTCCGATGCATACAAGCGGTCGAGCAAAAGCTCCAAAGCAGCCATCGAGATCGATCCAGACAACCGTTTATTTGCTCGCAGCGGTATTCGACGACTCGACGCCGAAACGATGCGTGACACACTTCTAGGGTTGAGCGGCGAACTGGACTTAGCGGTTCAAGTCGAATCGACCATACCGCCCAAGCTAAAGGAAGACTACGCATTCAAACACTCGGTTAGGTATCGCTCGGTTTATGGCCCTTGGTTTCGCAATTCCATGCCAGACTTGGTGGCAGAATTTGATGGCGCCAACCCCAGCTTCCCAATCAGCAAACGCAATCGCAGTACGATTGCACCCCAGGCGTTGGCTTTGCTCAATAGTGATTGGATTGCCGAGCGTTCGAAACGTTTAGGCAATCGACTTGTCAAAATGACTGGTCTTTCGGATGAGCAAAAGTTGAGCATCTGTTTTTTGTCGACTGTAAGCAGACGCCCGTCGGACCGTGAGCGCAAATGGGCTGAAGGGTGCATTCGGCAGGCTCAGGAAAGCCAACTGTCTGAGGAAGATCTTTGGAGTTCACTGGTCCACAGCTTAATTGCCTCGATCGATTTCCGGTACGTCGAATAGAATTACGAACACTATGTTACACCGACGTTCTTTTCTTCATTCATCGGCTTGTGGCTTTGGTTCCGTTGCTGCGGCCTCATTATTTTCGGATTGGAACCGTGGTTCGGGAGTGATCGCTGGCGAAAGAGCCAGTTCGAGTGGGCTGCATCACCTTGCAACGGCCAAGCGGGTTATTTTCCTTTTTATGCAAGGTGGGGTCAGCCAGGTTGACTCGTTCGACTACAAACCATTGCTCGATCGACGCGATGGCGAGATGGTCGGATTTGACGACGCAAGGGAGTTCGCGAACAAGGGGACACTTGGAAGTCAACAGCGTGTCATGAAGTCTCCGTGGTCATTCCAACAGTATGGGCAATCCGGTCGTTGGGTATCGGAACTGTTCCCATTGACGGCAGAACACGTGGACAGGATGGCCATGATTCACAGCATGCATACCGAGGGAGTAGCCCACGGACCAGCCACTTTGTTCTTGCATTCGGGTTCGCAGAACTTTATCCGTCCATCCATGGGCTCGTGGATCCAATATGGGCTGGGGTCCGAAAACGAAAGCCTACCTGGCTTCGTTTCTATATCGCCGTCGATTGGTAATGGCGGTCCTCGCAATTACGGAAGCGCATTTTTGCCAGCGAAATTCCAGGGAACACCGATCGGAAACGCCGGCCACGACGGGCTTGAAATCGACTTCTTGAAGCCTCTGGCGGGGAGTTCGAATCGATCTAAGCTCGACCAAATTCAAGCCTTGAATCAAATTCAACTGGAACAACGCGCCAGTGGAGAAAGTGAATTGGACGCTGCGATTCAGTCTTACGAAATGGCTTGGAAGATGCAGAGCACTGCACCTGAGCTATTGGACTTTTCGACCGAAAGCCAAGAGACGATTCGGCTTTACGGTTTGGACCAGAAGGAAACCAAATCGTATGGGCACAAATGCTTGCTGGCTAGACGGCTGTGCGAATCGGGTGTTCGATTTGTACAAGTCAACTACGGCGACAACTCAGCCAATCCCGCTTGGGATCAGCATTCCAATTTGCCCAAGCACGCCGAGCATGCTCGGGCTGTCGACCGACCCATCGCCGGCTTGCTAACCGATCTGGCGCGACGTGGGCTTCTCGAAGACACGTTGGTTTGGTGGGGTGGCGAATTCGGTAGGGCTCCTTATGCTCAGCAAAACGGGACCGGGCGGGATCACAATCCCGGCGGCTTTACGATGTGGCTGGCAGGTGGTGGAGTTCAACCGGGAATTGCTTACGGCCGCACCGATGAATTCGGGCACTTGGCCATCGAAAACAAAGTTCACATGCATGACATGCACGCAACGATTTTGCATTTGTTGGGAATCGACCATGAAAAGCTAACATTCAAGCACGCAGGCCGCGATTTTCGGCTCACCGATGTCCACGGGAACGTCCTCCGACGCATCCTTTCTGACTCATAATACAACGCTTCAACTATCAGTAAGTTGACGAGGCGCTTATAGTAAACCTGCGTATCGTTTCATGTTGTAAATGTTCGGGAGGATGAGGCTCCTGCCGAACCCTTTCGGCGTCAGCTCGGCAGGAGCCTCGCCCTCCCGTATGGAATGTGTTGTTGGAATGCAAAATACTGAAGTGGATGAATTGATGGGGCTCGTTCCCCCTACGAACTCCGTCATGGGCGTCGTGCACGTGAGTCGACCGATGCTTCACCCGAATATTTACCGACGACGCATCTTGGAAGTCGAGGGGAACCCTGCTGCTGGGCAATGGGTTGCCGTTTACCACCAACAGTTACCGCTCAACCCAAAAACAAGTGGACCACAAGAGCGAAGCGATTCTCCCTACAAACCAAGAACGCCAAAAGTCCAAGAGGTAAGTGGCACTCCACAGCTTTTCGCCTACGGAATCTACAATCCGAAATCCGAAGTTGCCGTCCGCCTTTATTCTTGGTGGGGACAATGGCCGGACGAAGCGTTTTGGCAACTGAAAGCCCGCGAAGCCGTCTCGTTGCGTCGCGACATACTTCGCCTGGATGAAACTACCGATGCCTATCGTGTCTTGCACGGTGAATCCGATGGCACGCCCGGCCTGGTTGTGGATCGATACGGCGATTGCTTGAGCGCCGAAGTTTTTAGTCTCGGGATGTCGAAACGTTGCGAGCCTATTCTAGAGATGTTAGCCAAGGAACTTGGTACCAAGCACTACCTTATTCAGGAGTGCCCACAGTTCATCAGTCAAGAAGGCTGCACGGTGCCGAATCGTTCTTCACCTGACTTGCCGCCGGTCGTTACCATCACGGAAAACGGTGTTAAGTATAAAGTTCATTTCGGAACCGGTCACAAGACTGGCTTCTTTTGTGATCAACGCGACAACCGTCGCCGGCTTGCCGAATTGTGCAAAGGAAAAACGGTTTTAGATCTATGCTGTTATACAGGCGGCTTCGCGGTCCAGGCGGCCAAGGCCGGGCAAGCGTCTGAAGTGACGGGGGTCGATCTGGACGCCGATCCTCTGGCGTTTGCAAAAAAGAACGCAGACATCAATCATACTCGAGTCCGCTTCGTTCAATCGGATGCCTTTGCCTTCATGCGCGATATGCAGCGCATCGGCCGACAATATGACGTCGTCGTTTTGGACCCACCAAAATTGATTCGTTCCCGGCTGGAACTTGAAGAAGGGACACACAAGCATTTCGACCTCAATCGACTGGCCATGCAGATGGTCAAGCCAGGGGGGCTGTTGCTGACCTGCTCCTGTGCCGGCTTGTTGGACAGCGAGGCCTTCCATGGAGTTGTCCGTTCGGCTGCCAAGGCGACTGGATTCGATGATCAAGGAAATCCGCATCCGCCGAGAACACTTCAAATCATCCATTCCAATGGGGCTGCCCCAGACCATCCTGTCGTAGCCCACTGCCCGGAAACCAGCTACCTGAAGAGCATATGGGCGAGAGTTTTGTAGGCACGCAGGCAGAAACGAAAGGAGGCCCACGAGCATGAACCCATTCGAGCGATTTGCCGCTTTCGACTTAGAAAGTCGTTTCAAGCCATCCGGCGATCAACCTCAAGCCATCGCAGAGCTTGTTCGAGGTCTAAACTCAGGCAAGAAGCACCAAGTGCTAATGGGCGTGACCGGTTCAGGCAAGACGTTTACCATGGCGAATGTCATTCAGGCGGTGCAAAAGCCGACGCTTGTCTTGAGTCACAACAAAACGCTTGCGGCCCAGTTGTACGCTGAGTTTAAGGAGTTTTTTCCGCGCAACGCAGTCCACTACTTCGTCAGCTATTACGATTATTACCAGCCCGAAGCATACATCCCGCAGCGCGATATCTACATCGAAAAGGACGCGTCGATCAATGAGGAAATCGATCGATTGAGATTGGCATCGACCAGCGCACTGGTTAGTCGTCGCGATTGCATCATCGTATCCAGCGTCTCTTGCATCTACGGTTTGGGTTCGCCTGAAGAATACAAACGAAGCGTCGTGCCGATCCGAGTTGGGGAGTCCATCAACCGAGAGGATTTGCTGCTCCGGCTGATCGACATCCAATACGAACGGAACGATATCGCATTCGAACGGAGCAAGTTTCGCATTCGCGGTGATACGATGGAGTTGTGGCCATCCTACGAAGAGTTTGCCTATCGCATCGAATCCTGGGGGGACGAAGTCGAACAAATCTCCATCATCAACCCGACCAGCGGCGAAGTGGTATCGCGGTTAGCGGAAGTGTATATTTATCCAGCAAAACACTTTGTGACTTCCGAGGAACGCATCCACAATGCGATCAAAGTGATTCGGCAGGAACTGGAAATGCAGCTCGAAAAGTTCAAAGGCGAGGGCAAAATTCTCGAAGCCCAGAGACTCAATGCGCGAACTCGGTTTGACCTGGAGATGTTGCAGCAGGTTGGCCATTGCCCTGGTATCGAAAACTACTCACGCCCTTTATCGGGCAAAGAGCCTGGCTCTACACCGGATACGCTTTACGATTTCTTTCCCAAGGACTACCTATTGATGGTGGACGAGTCGCACGTGTCTGTCCCACAGGTGCGAGCCATGTACGCAGGGGACCGCAGCCGCAAGACGACGCTTGTCGAGCACGGTTTCCGATTGCCTTGCGCCCTGGACAATAGGCCGATGAAGTTTGAAGAATGGGAAGCCAAGATCAACCAGGTGGTCTTTGTTTCCGCGACCCCAAGCAACTACGAGCTTGAGCAAACTCAAGGTGAAGTGGTTGAACAAGTCATTCGTCCAACCGGTTTGCTGGATCCGATTGTGGAAGTGGTGCCCGCGCGTGGCCAAGTCATGCACTTGCTCGGTCAAATTCGCGAGCGCATCGCGATGGGGGACCGTACTTTGGTCACCGCACTGACGAAACGACTAGCGGAAGATCTATCTAATTTCTTTGTCGAGAACGACCTCAAGTGCCGATGGCTGCATAGCGAATTGGATGCGTTTGAGCGAGTCGATTTGCTGCGAGAACTGCGAGAGGGACGTTGCGATGTATTGGTTGGGGTCAACCTGCTTCGCGAAGGGCTCGATCTTCCAGAAGTCTCCATGGTGGCTATCTTGGATGCGGATAAGGAAGGTTTTCTGCGAAGTGAGACTTCGTTGATCCAAACGATTGGTCGTGCCGCTAGAAATGCAAATGCGAAAGTGATTTTGTATGCCGACAAGATGACAGCGTCGATGCAGACCGCGATTGAGGAAACGCACCGCCGCCGAAAGTTGCAGGAGGCATACAACTTGGAACATGGGATTACCCCCGAGACGGTACGCAAGGAAGTGACAGCCAGCATCCTACAAGCGGCAGAGAATCGCAAGCGGGCCAGAGACATGGTGCGAATAGACGCCACCTCCGAACGCATTACCGAAGACTATCTGAAGACAATGGAGGAGGAAATGCTGGCCGCTGCCGAGAATCTCGAATTCGAACGCGCCGCTGCCTTGCGCGACAAGATTGTGCGAATGCGAGAGAAGATCGGTGAAGCTGTCGAGAATGACAATCCCGAAGAGCGAATGGTTGGTGGTCGCCAACGCAAACGCTCGACCAAAGGCTCCGGCTCGCGGGTACCAAGACCCAAACAGAAATAGTCTGTGTCGCCTTTCGCTACGCGAAAGTGCGTCTCGCAAACGGATTCTTGCGAACTTTGTGGACGAGCGAGGCCCTTCGCTCGTTTTGTTGTTACCAAACCTGAGCGAGGGCCTCGCTCAGCCACACGCCTCCGACTGGTTTACGGCAAAAAAGGCTTTTTGGCGTTTTCCTCCACAATTTTCAAGTAGTCGCGATCCGCTTTGCTTAGTTTTTCAAGAGGCACTTTGATTTCCTTGGAATCGTCCGTCTTTAGATACACCGTACCATCGACCAACTTCTCGAGGCATCGCACGTGCGAGTCTAGTGCTTTGTTACAACTAAGAATTAG
Organism: Pirellula sp.; assembly: GCA_031427235.1. Classification (GTDB taxonomy): domain Bacteria; phylum Planctomycetota; class Planctomycetia; order Pirellulales; family Pirellulaceae; genus JBKCUI01. The sequence continues at coordinate 293 of JANPNA010000027.1, read as the reverse complement.
GGTTGGCCGTAGTGGATCTTGTTAAAGATCCGAATCCTGCCGGAACTTTAACAAGATCCACTACCGTAAAATCAAGCTGTCACAAAGCACTGGGCATAGTTGCACTCCCTTATGAAATCTCTAACGCCGAATACCGAAAGAATCCAAACACAGGGTGCAGTCGGAGAGTTTGCGGCTCAAGGACGTTTTGATAGCAAAGATCGCGTTTCGTTTTGTCTTGGAATCGATATTGTAAAAAATTGGCATCCGATCCCAAACTGACAAGCTGGATTTTCGACGACTCAGCTCTAAAT
>JANPNA010000026.1:0-5803 GCA_031427235.1 Pirellula sp. | reverse complement strand
GATGGACACCTTTACCATCGAATAATTTTGGGGTTGGGTATCTTTTTAAAAATCCAAATCCTGCCGGATATTTACCAAGACCCACTACGGCCAACTCTAATTCTTCGTTGTAATAAAGTACTAGGACGATAAGTTGCTGGTTCCCCCGAGCACGTGCAAGTCTTCGATCAAGGAACAACGACGTTCTCGCGTGAAGGTCAAGGGTGTCGTCACCCCTTCGCCTGTTGGACCGGCAATGGAGAACGACAGATAGCCTTCACCGCCTAGCCCAAGCGATGCCATGCATGGACCATTTTTCACAAACAGGGTCGTGTCCATAATGCGAGCCATCTTGGTCATGTTTCGGACATTGCGTGAATGGATGAGGCTGGTGTGGCGATAGCCGTGTTCGGCTTGCTGAGCCAATCGAACCGCTTCATCAAAATCACGGCATCGAACGAATGGCACGAACGGCATCATTTGCTCGGTGTGAACAAACGGATGATCCGAATTGGTTTCGCCAAAGAGCAATTCGACCTTCGGATCGATCGAACGGCCAGCGGCTGCAGCCAACTTGATCGCATCCTGTCCCAATAGCTCTTTTCGTGGTGCGTAATGCTTGTCCGTGCCTTCACCGACCAACTGCATGGCAGCCTGCGTAAGTCGCTCAACCTCGGTACCTGTCAGTCGGACTGCACCTGCCCGCTCCATGGCGGACATCATCGCATCGAAAACACTACCCACGACAAAGACCTCTTTTTCAGCGATGCAAAGCAAATTGTTGTCGTAGGCGGCTCCCTGAATGATGCATCGGGCAGCCAAATCGAGATCGGCTGTTTCATCCACGACGACCGGTGGATTGCCTGGGCCCGCGACGACGGCTCGCTTGCCACTATTTAGAGCTGCACGAGCCACAGCAGGTCCACCCGTCACGCAAATCAAGGCGATGCTCCGATGCTTGAAGAGTTGTTGGGCTGTTTCAAGAGTAGGTTCGCAGATGAGGGAGATGAGATTGTCGATGCCAAGGTCTGCATGAATCGCTTGATTGAATCGACGAACCCCTTCGGCTGCGACTTTTTTGCCACTTGGGTGTGGATTGACAACCAGCGAGTTGCCGCCAGCGATCATGCTGACTGCGTTACCGGTAATGGTAGGCAACGAATGCGTCACTGGCGTGATAGCCCCGATGACTCCGAACGGTGCGTGCTCGATTACAGCTAGACCATAGTCGCCGCTGAAACACTCGGTTTTCAGGAATTCGACGCCGGGAGTTTTTTCGCCGAGAGTTTTGAGCTTGGCGATTTTGTGATCTAGGCGTCCGACCTTCGTCTCCTCCATCTCCATCGTGCCGAGTTCCACACAGTTGTCGATCGAGATGCGTCGAATATGATCGATGATTCGGCGTCGATCGGCGATGGTGCGTTCCCGAAGTTGTTCGAAGGCCGTGCGGGCGGCACGAACCGCGTCGTCGACGTTGTCAAACAGACCGTGTCGGCCCATTGCGCTCGAGGGTCGGGGCGAAGCGGACGGTGAGCCCTCGGAAGATTGCTTGTTTCGCACTTCGCTCAGGACTTGCTCCACAACAGAGCGAATAAGATTTTCGTTGATTTGCATAGGTGTTTTGCGACGTTCTTATTGACGTTTGTAGACGTTGTTTTTTTCGATATGGACGGTGTCGACGATGCCGATGATGACGCAGTCGACTGGCAGCTTGCTGGTTTCCGGGGTGAAACGAGCGCTGCTTCCCTGCGTGATGAGGACCATGTCGCCGACGCCTGCACCGAGAGTGTCGACCGCAATAAACGTTCGGCCGGTTGGTACCAACTCAGAACGATTGCTTGGCTCCAAACGAAAGGGTTCGACGACGAGCAGCTTTTGGCCGACCATCGTTTCCACCTTTTGTGTGGAGACAACAGCTCCTGTGACTTTCGCAACGAACATAGTTTTGTCTCTTGTGTTGACTCAACGTGCGGTTCTTAACTTTGGATCGCAGCCACCGTTTGGCGAGCCACAATCAATTCTTCGTTCGTAGGCACGATCCAAATCTGGACCTTGCCATGTGTGTCGTCAATACGACGCTCGGTTGGACCGTTGGCGTTGCTCGTGGCTGACAATCCGATACCAAGATCCTCAAGCCCCTCGCAAACCGCTCGACGAATTCCTACTCCATTTTCGCCAATGCCCCCGGTGAACACGATGGCATCCGCACCGCCTAGCGCCATAAGCATGCCACCCATCTGACGACGAATGTCCGCTACGTACACGTCGAGTGCCAGTTTCGCATCGCAATTGCCAGCTTCGGACGCCTTCTCCAAATCGCGAACATCGCCCGACAAACCGTTCGACAAACCGAGCAAGCCCGCTTGTGTTGAAAGCAGATGAAGCAAACGCTCCAGCGAGAGCCCGGTGTGTTCCATCATCAGTGGCAGACTGTAAGGATCCAGGTCACCGACGCGGTTGTTTTGAGGCAGACCTGTTTGTGGACTCATTCCCATCGTGGTCGCCATGCTTTTTCCATCGCGAATGGCACACAAGGACGAACTGCCACCAAGATGGCAGGAAATAATCCTTGCATCGGAGCGACCCAACAATTGAGCCGTTCGCCATCCGATGAACCGGTGTGACGCACCATGGAATCCCCATCGCCGAATCGGTAGCGCATTGGCAATGCTTGTCGGAATGGCATAGCGTTTCCAAGCCTCAGGAATCGACTGATGAAAATCTGTCTCGAAGGCGGCTACCAACGGGATATTCGACGACATGCTCGCAAGCTGTTTCATCGCGGCCATGTAGGGTGGGTTGTGTGCCGGAGCGACCGAATTCATTTCGTCCATCGCGGCCAAAACCTTGTCATCGATCCGTTGCACTCCGGACAATCGGCCGCCGTGCACCGCTTTGAAGCCGATGGCGCTGATCTCCGATGCGTCTTGCAAACAACCGTGGGCTGGATGTGTCAACTGAGAGATGCATGCCTCGACCGCAGTACCATGGTTTGGCACAGACTGAGTCAACTCACCACGATACTCGCCGATTTCTACGAAACAGCGACTCTCGGGTGAACCAATGCGTTCGACACCGCCACGGGCGAGCTGCTGCTCGTTGGACATATCGAACAATCGGTATTTGAAACTGGTTGAGCCTAAATTGGCAACGAGAACCTTCATGGCTTGTCTGTCACTCCGTTACGAACGATTACTTGAAGAACGCGGCAACGAGGCCTTCGGCAGGGCGAGGGATAATGTGGCTGCTAACCAACTCACCCACCTGGGATGCGGCCGCAGCACCTGCTTCGACGGCAGCTCGGACGCTGCCAACATCGCCGCTGACCATGGTGGTTACATAAGCGCCGCCGATATCGACTCGCTTTACGATTTCGACGTTGGCTGCTTTGGCCATCGCGTCGGTAGCTTCGATCAAGGCCAAAAGGCCCTTGGTTTCAATCATTCCAATTGCATGTTGCATGTTGCTTAAACTCTTGTATTTGTTGGGAATTGTAGGGGATCCTGCCTGGGGCAGGATTTGTTATTGTGTCAGCACTACTCAGCCGAAGCCGAAGGTGCGTTGATCTTGAGTACTTTGTAAAGATCGTCGTGCGGTCGAGCGATCACTTGAACGCTCATGACTTGGCCGATCCGTCCCGCAGCAGCGGCACCCGCATCGGTAGCTGCCTTGACGGCAGCGACATCGCCGCTGACGAACGCGGAAACCAATCCGCTGCCGACCTTGTCCCAGCCGAGGAACTTGACGTTCGCGGCCTTCATCATCGCATCGACAGCTTCGATCAAGGCGATAAAGCCTTTCGTCTCGATCATGCCGAGCGCTTCATTCACTTTTGCCATAAAAACTTTCTCCAAAATGGAAGGAAACTAAGTAGGTAAAACTCGTGGTTCGGAAGTGGCTGCGGAGATGGTCCGCAACTCAGAATCATCGGTGTTCGCGACATGACTAGTGATCGCTGCACTTACAGGGTTGTTGCTTCTTGAGTTCAATCGACGCGGCTCGATCTAAATCGCAGGCGTTCCCCTCGTCGGTATCGATATGCACTTCGAGCTTGGCGTGTGCGTCCTCGCGTACTAGCAGATCTTCGAACAGCACGGAGCACTGATGCGACTTGACGCTCAGAGACATGAAGTCGCCGTTCTTGACTCCGTAGAAAGCGGTATCGCGTGGCCCCATGTGAACATGGCGAGCAGCTCGAATCACCCCCTGAGTTAATTCAACCGCGCCCGCTGGCCCGACCAGAACACAACCAGGAGTTCCCGCAATGTCACCGGAGTGTCGAACCGGCGCATCAATGCCGAGCGAAATAGCGTCCGTGTACGCCAATTCCACTTGGCTGGCTTTGCGAGTCGGGCCGAGCACTCGCACGTTGGGCAACATGCGTCGACGCGGACCAACGATCATGACTGTTTCTGCGGCTGCAAAAAAGCCGTCTTGATAGAGCCCCTTTTCCGGCGTCAGTTTTTTCCCGGGCCCAAAGAGTTTCTCGACATGCGCGTCGGTTAAATGGATATGCCGTGCGGAAATGCTGACCACGAGATTCGGCTTGCTGCTGTCGGCGGCAGATCCCATGCTAGACATGCCCCCAAGCAACGCTCGCTGCACGGCTGCACGCACCAACGACTCTAACATCTGCGGATCAAGGTTCTGAAGTGCTGTACTCACGATGTAAATTCACTGGTTGAGGTTTGGTTTTCGGTTGAGCACTCGGACGCACCCTCCGGTTGGGACGCCGCCGAGCTTGCAAGAATCAACTGGACATTGGATTCATCGACTCGCGTTCGCCATGGTTCGTTCAATTCGTCGTCCGCCACGAGCGTATGGACATCCGACCATTCACACAAGCGAGCTAAACTGCAACGCCCAAATTTGGAGCTGTCCGCTACAATAATTGTCCGATCAGCACATTGCATCATCGCCCGCTCGGTTTCTACCAAAAGCATGTTGCTATTGTAAAAGCCTCTAGCGTTTATTCCGGCAACGCTCAAGAATGCCTTTTGCACGTTGATCGATTGAAGCATCTGATTGGCAAAATTGCCCAAAGTTACGCCCGTCCGATGATGGAGCGCACCACCCAGTAGAACCAAGTCGACCGAATCGCATGACGAAAACAGATTGGCGACAGGCAACGAGTTGGTCACGATCTGCAGCGGACGTCCAATAAGTTGCCTAGCTAGCTCATAAGTCGTACTACCGCCATCCAACAGAAGCGTGTCGTGGTCGTCGATCAGGCTGGCTGCCGCAACCGCAATACTCCGTTTCTTTTCCCATTGCCCAGGATTCTTCTTGGTCTCAAACTGCTTTACTGCAGTCGTAGGGCCGGTCGAGAAAACGCCCCCGTGCGTTCTTTTGGCCTCGCCAAGGTCCTCCAACGCTTCCAAATCACGACGAATCGTGGATTCGCTCACGTCCATCGCATCCTTCAAATCGGGTATCGAAACGAAGCCATGTTCGCGAATAAGCTCGCGGAGTTTGACTCGCCGAACGATCGATCCGTTCAAGTGACTGGAGGGGATCATAGACAACAAGGAGTGCATAAACCAATTCAATGACGTTCAGGTGACGGAAAACCGCCACTCAATGTCCAGTATGGGCACAACTTTGGCTTTTTTCAACGGCCCAAGAACACTTCCAGCCAACAAAAACGCACATTTTGATCGTTTCATGGCTCAGGAAGCCATGCTTCAGTCATGTTTTGGTGGAAATCATGCAGCAAATCTCAGCGTATTTCTTTGTTGCAACTACGAATTAGGGTTGAATTAGGGTTGGCCGTAGTGGATCTTGTTAAAGATCCGAATCCTGCCGGATCTTTAACAAGATCCAC
>JANPNA010000025.1:0-19910 GCA_031427235.1 Pirellula sp. | reverse complement strand
TGAGCATTGGCTCGATTTCGAGTGCAACATCAAACTGAGGACCTCCTATCGCACTGGACGAGACCAATTCGACGAGTCTGCAGCCAGTCGTGGCAGACTGGATGGCTCGAAACATGAGGTTGTCGTACCAGCCGCTCAACGACGGATAGGCAGTGGGAAGTGAGTTGTCAGTTGTCAGTTGTCAGTTGTCAGTGGGGAACCACGAAATACCCGAACCACACGAAAATAAGACCTTGTTGATTTTTTTCGTGTATTTGGTGTCTTTCGTGGTAGATATCGTTCTCAGGTTGAATTTTATTATCCGTGCATTCCGTGTTATCCGTGGTCAATTTATTTTGAATTTCCTCTTTCGACCCAACGAATTCACGATCCGGGTCATTCCAAAAAATGATCCGTTGTTGCTGGAACAGTTTGTCGAGCGGGTCGTTGACTTGTTTTGCGTCCATTGCGGTAGTCAGTAGTCAGATGTCAGTGGTCAGTGGTGTTTGCACGCTACGCGCAGATGGATCGAGTGCTTTCACACAGATGAATGGATTGTTCATTCACACAGATGAATGGATTGTTCATTCACACAGCGGAATTCTTTGTTGCTTGCCTCGCGAGGCGTAGAAAGGGGTGGATCGGAGAGGATCACCAGAGGCAGACGTCGACCTTCCTGGGAGAGACCAAAAGTTTCCAACCGCACCAGCGGACTTCGTTTTTGCAATTCCGAGAAAAACTGGAGGATATCAGCGTAACGACTTGTTTCTTCGAAATGGCTGATTTCGGCGTGGGATTGCAAGTCGACCGCTTCCTGTGCGAAAGCGTTGGTTACAGCAAAATCCCAATCCATATGATGATCCGCCAATCCCATCGGAGCTTTTCGCTGTGTATAATCGGTGGAATGGTGATTCCCCCACAGCCCTGACTCTCCAAGGAGAATTCCGCATGAATTTACATCGACGCGTTTGCTTAGCTAGAAACACTTGCCTTGGTTTCCTGTTGGCTTTTTTGATGGGGCCGATGATCGGAACTCTTTGTGCCGACGAACCCGCTGAATGGATCTGGCATGACCGTTGGGTTACGAGTCTTGCGAAAGGAAACGAAGGGAGCTTATTCGCATCACTTGCAACCGGGATGCCTTATCGAGAAGGCTCGGTCGTAAAATTCTCGGGCGAGAATCCCGATGAAGCCAAGGAATTGTATCGACAACCGGCAGCCGTTTGGGCCGTTGCGACGAGCCCTGACAAGTCGACTCTGGCTTCCACCGACTTCCAAGGTAGCCTGGCGGTCACCCCAATCGCAGGTGGTGAAACCAAACACTTTGATAAGGCGTTTGCGAAATGGACTCGAGCCATCTCGTTTGCGGCGGACTCGAAACACTTGGCGGCAGGCAATGAAGCAGGTACCCTCTTCGCTTGGTCCGTCGCTGAAGGGAAAGCCATCGGAAGCCGTGACTTGGGCGCTGGTCAGATCATGTCGATGGCCTTTAGCCCGTCGGGCGATACACTCGCCGTTGCGACCGGTTCTGGAAAACTTCAGCTCGTTAAGTGGCCATCGCTCGAAGCAGTCAAAGAAGTCGCAGTTGGAAACCAACCGTTATGGTCCGTTGTTTACGGTAGCAACAATCTGTTGTGGGTAGGGAGTGCAGATGGCTCGGTTCGTCGCATTTCCACGGAAGGGGGCGAGCCTATTGAAATTGCCAAGCTCAATGATTGGGTCTCTTCGCTTTCGACTCTCCCTGGTGGAGGCTTAGTGGCGGTGTCAATGCGAGGCCAAGTGAAGCGGTCGTCCGAAGCGGACCCAAAGACTTTGTTAGATTGGGCCGAGGGCCCTAAAGGAATGTGGGGCGTGCTTGCCATCAATAGTGATCGCATCGTCGTCGCTACGCGGAAACTGGGGCCGACCATCCTGCAAAGCGTAGGTCAAATGCAGTACGTAGCAAAGGACGCCGAGACCAAGAAGGCCGATCGAAAGGCTGCGGCTGAAAAGGCTGCGGCTGCGAAGGCCGCCGCCGAGAAGGCCGAAGCGGAAAAGATGGCGGCGGAGAAACTGGCTGCCGAACGATCCGAAGCGGAAAAGAAAGCGGAAGCGGAGAAGAAAGCTGCCGCAGAGAAGGCTGCCGCAGAGAAGGCCGCTGCAGAGAAGGCCGCTGCAGAGAAGGCTGCCGCAGAGAAGGCTGCCGCAGAGAAGGCTGCGGCAGAGAAGGCCGCTGCCGATAAAGCCGCTGCGGATAAAGCCGCTGCGGATAAGCCAAAAGAAGAACCCAAGTAGGCAGCTAAGACGGATCTCGATTGATTTTTTAAGCTGAGGATTCTCCTGCATCGGGGAACGGCGTCCGGTGGAGCATTTAGAGTTGCGCAACTTTTCATCCTGAAGGGATATCAGACATTAGCCGGTGGTTGAGCGGAGCGACACCACCGGAAAGAGATTCGTGCAGTGCGTTCCGATCATGAAAGGATCGAAGAATCTTTGACCCTTTCAGGGTCATTCGGTAGTTCTTTCGTTCCCCGGGGGTGCGCCGCTTCGCGGTGCCCCCCGGCTACTTGCTGGGCGTCGATCTTAAGCTGGGCCGCGAAACACTTTCGCTAGCGTTCCCTAGTAGCGGAATGCGTCAAGCATTTCGTTGGCGTCCAGCATTTACGAAAGCTTTGACAGCTTCCGCTACGATTTAAATCGGCTCGCCTTAAGATCGACGCCTACTTGCTGTAATCCCTATCGGGATAGAAGCGGAAGTATTATCGAGTGAAATGGATACGCAAAACATCATGTCAATACCGAATTTTTAACACCCCAGCCTAACTCGTCTACCATTTTTGCAGTGAAAGTTACTATGTTTACTTTACGAGTTGTACTCTTCGTTGTACTGCTGTGCATCTCCAATTTTTTGGTGGCTGCCGATCCTTGGCTAACGATCGAAGGCAACGATGGTTTAGGCAAAGGGCAACATATCGTTTTCGTCACCGGGGAGGAGTACTATCGCTCCGAAGAAGGAATGAGCATGTTTGCCAAAATCCTTTCCCAACATCATGGATTTAAGTGCACTGTTCTCTATTCAATCGACCCAAACACCGGAACCATCAACGCCAATCGCAACGACAACATACCGGGATTGGCTGCCCTCCGGGAAGCTGACTTGATGGTGTTGTTCGCTCGATTTCGCCAGCTTCCCGATTCGGAAATGCGACATATCGTGGACTACGTCAACGCCGGAAAACCAGTTGTTGGGATTCGCAATACGACTCACGCTTTTCGATATCCGCCGAACAGTTCGAGTCCCTACAAAGCATGGGACTTCCAAAGCAAAGATTGGCCTGGGGGATTTGGTCAGCAGATTCTCGGCGACACTTGGATTGCTCACTTTGGGAAATTTCAAAAGGAAGCTACCCTAGCTCATGTCAACGCAACACAGCGCGGTCACCTCGTGCTTCGTGGAGTCGCCGATACCATTTTTTGTCACACCGATGTGAATTCGGTGGAAAGGCTCACATCCAACGATGTGGTGCTCTTTACCGGACAAGTACTATCGGGGCTGAATGCCACCGACCCGCCTGTCACCGACCAACGCAAAGATACACGGATGCCCTTTGCTTGGTTCAAGACGTACACGGCTCCGTCTGGAAAACAAGGACGATCGTTTACGACGACAGCCGGAGCTTCGCTGGACTGGATCAATGAAGACCTTCGTCGCCTTATGGTGAATGCCATGTTGGACTTGACCGGCCATACACAAAAAATTCCGACCAAGACTATGGTTGATTTCGTTGGTGACTATGAACCCAAACCGACAGGAGCACTCTCAGACGAAGTTTGGACCGCAGCCAAACTGACGCCGCAGAGTTTCGGAATAAAAAGCAAATAGTCGGTTCACGGCGGGCCTCCTATCCCTATCGGAAAACTATACGATTGCTGATCGGGGCTTGGAACGGCGGTGCCCATGTTAGACGGAATTGCTGAGATCAGAACCGTACTCTCAGGTTTCTTTCTTTTGAACCAATTCCACGAACGTGGTTTTTGGGAAGCGTCCTGAAGTCCCCCCTCCCACTCACGTCTATCCACGGGCGTCAGATTTCGGTCGAGCAAGGGCGTAGTCGCCTGTGCGTAGTCCTCTTCGGATGCAAAAGAACAAAACTCCCCAGGTCGGGCGATGCGAGGAAGTAAGGTGATGATGATCTCGTTGCGTTCTTTCAAGCGATCACGACTCTGAAAGAGCCGCCCAACCAACCACAAGTCTCCCAAAAACGGGACCTTGTTTTGGCTGTCATTGCTCGTCTCCTTGATCAATCCGCCTATGACAATCGCTTGACCGTCGGACAGCAGCGCAGTCGTTTGGACTTCCGTAGACTCGGAATCTGGCAGTTTCGATGTGGGATTAATGCGAGCCGTCGAGACTTGAGGTTCAACGGTCATTAGTACTTGACCGTCTTCCGTAATGATGGGAGTCACGGTAAGTACAACGCCAAAGTCCAAAAAGCTCACGCTTTGCAATGTGCTCGTGTTGGTAGCGGTGGTCTGTAAATAGCCGAGCTTTCCACCCACTGAGATCCTTGCTTTTTGGCCGTTTACGACAGCCACTTTGGGCGACGCCAACGTCTTGGTATCACTTGTCGATTTCAGCAGATCAATCAAGCTGGTAAGATCGCCACCCTCAACTCGCATCATAGTAGCGGGTGATGTTCCTGAGGCCAAACCCATTGTCCCAATCGAAACGTTGGCCCTGTTGACCCGTGCGAGTTGGTTGAAATTCACGCCGTGCTTGTTGTTGTCCTTGAGCGTAACTTGAAGAATGTTCGCTTCCACGACGACTTGCCTAGGTAGTGTATCGACTTGAGCAATGTAGTCCGCGATTCGGTCCAAATAGGGCGGCAGGTCCTCAACGATCAGTTGCTCATGGGCGTTGCGTTGTTCTTCGCGGTTGATTGTGTTGGTGAATGACTGGCCGAGGGGTGACATCAGTCCCTTTACAACTTTATCGACATCGCTTGCCAAAATGTAGTTGAGGGTAAAGACTCGTACCATTCGACCTTGGACTGAGGGAGACGTCCTGCGATCGGTGCTCATGCTCGAGATAGTAATGATATTATTCTGGCGTACCCAAGTATAGCCGTGCACAGCCAAGATAGCGTCGAGGGCATCGTTGAGTCGCACATTGTTGAGTGTTACGTTGACGCGCTGACTAACTTCTTCGCCAGTCACGATATTGAGCCCCTGCTGCTGAGCGATCAGCGAAAGAACCGTCGACAACGGGGCATCGCGTGTGACCAACGTCACTTGATCCAAATTGCTTTGAAGCTGGACACGATTTTCGGAATCGTAGGCACTAGGTGCAAGCGGTACGATTTGCGAATTCGGTACGGAGAAATTTTGCGAAGGGGAAGGGATAGACGTTGAAGGCACCAATTGGGCTGGCGGGAATTGGGCCGGCGGGAACTGGGGCTGTACTCGATTTGCTGGCAATGATTCCTGGGAAAAAACACAGCGATCCGACTGCAATCCAGTTGCAAAGACGCAGGCCAAAGCACATGCGGTTGCCCTAACGGCCAATGCATGCCAGCGTTTTCGAATGTAGAAGTAGGTCACGATCATGCATTTGCCGAAATTCGAATTGGAGTTTCTTCCAAGGGATTATCGTCTGTTCATGGCTGAGCAGTCAGCAACTTTACTACAACCCGACCAAGTTGCCTAAATTACCCACAGTTCAAGTTGACAAGGCTGCTCGATTAATGGGTCGGTGGTGACTCGACCGTGAGTTGTTGCGGAGTGATACCAATAACTTGCGTACCGTCTTTCAATCGATCTCCAATACGAATAATTCGTTCACCAATCAATGCTGCGATACCCTGGGGCGATTGAAAAACCGCTTGAACCTGGAACGACTCCAATGGACTTGCCGACAATGGTCGGTTGGATCCTACTAGCAAGTGCTTCTCTGAGTCATTTGAACCCGTAGGCATCGCTTTAGCCAAAGGTTCGGGAAAAATCATTCTGCGATCAAACGGGTCGACGTTGACTAGTTCGTTGGACGAGTACTCCGGCCAATGAACCTTGGATGACAATACCTTTACCTTCGAGTCTTGTTTGGGTGCGTTTTTGACTGTGGGAAAGTCCGAGGTCGCATCGGCAGAGACGCTACCAACCACTGCCGGTGCGGTCCGATTATTCGAAAAAACCCAATAAAGGATCGCAAGGAGCAATGGGATCATCGCAATCTTGACGTAACCATAGAATGTTTGGTTCATGCTGACGTTACTCCGATTGAGCCCAAATGTGATCGAAGACAACCTTCAATTCCAGATCAAAACGGCATAAGCCATTTGGATTGCTTGACTCTGAGACTTTGAAACGTGCCACTTGATAAATGTAGGGAACGCGATGCAACGCATCGAAGAATTGAAAGAGACTTTTGAACCCGCCTTCCATATGGAGTTCAAAAGAGCGGGTAAGGAATTCCTTGTGGCTTTGCGTGGCGACAGGACGGAAATCAAGCAAGTTGCAGTGCGATGATAACGCGAGGCCTCGAACGGATGATAGGATTTCTGAATCGACGATTTTAGCTGGAATCCGCTCGAGTATGGAACGATACTCTTTCTTAAGCCGTTCTTGTCGTTTTTGCTCTTGAGCGACTGCGTCGGTGAATTCGTGTTCGGAATTGCAGAGACTAGTGCATTCGACAAAATCCTCAGCGATGGCATCAACGTATTGAGCAATGGAACAGTGCACGACGAAACAACCTGCGATAAACAGCACCATGAGAATCGCCATCCCAGCATGCAGGAGACGCTCGTTCCGAAGCAAAGGGCTCTTCGTCCAAATATTACTGATCATATCCAACACACTCCATTTGAAACTCCTGTACGGGTCGTTCCGATACGAATCGTTCTTGCGTAGACCGAAGTTCAATCTTTGGGAACAAACTCGATTCTTGTAGACTCTCCATAAACGCAGTGATCGATTCGCTTTCGATTGCAATACCGCGCAAGGTTAGAATGTATTGGTTTCCCAAAAACTTGTTTTCAATGGGGGCGTTTGGTTTGGCATTAGCCCCTCGTAGTGGCTCGTTTGTTGGGGCAGTCGATTCGTTGGATTTTGCGGTCACCGAAACCTGCATCTCTTGAATCTGAATGGTTCTTGAAGTGGAGCCCACGCCAGCAGCGACGACCCCGAGGAAAGACGTGGAGCGATCTTTCGAAACAGCGGCCTGAAGTTGGTTGATTTTTTGTTGTAATGAGAACGACTGCGTTGCGAGTCGAATGCGATCGGACTGCAAATGGCGGATAGGTTCGGTGGCAGCCTGAATTTTTTGCAGTTCATGAAGGCCATTCCACCATTTGCCAATCAGTTGAACGTTCCAGGCAAGAAGTAAAACTCCGACCGCTCCATAGACGCATCCCCATTGGCGGAGGCGTTTGCGAATCCGACGACGCCACACATAAGTGGCCGGTAACAAATTGGCGTGCATTACATGGACTCCCAGGCAAGCATCGACAAGCCGGATGCGACTGCAAAAGTTGCAACATTCTGATTGCCGAAAAGGTTTTCGGAAAGATCGATAGCCCACGTGTGTGTGGGTAGGCCGACTCGAGCCTCTATGGCTTGATCGACGTTCGGAATACGGACGCCAGGCCCCATCAGCAAAAGTTGACACGGCACCATCGAACGATAGGCTCGGTTGGTATAGTCAATCGTCTTGTCAATCTCATTCGATAGCGATTGTAAGAATGCGCCCAATTTTTGCTGAAGTGGATTGGAGAATTCGTCGTGTCCTTTCGAGCTGCCGTTGCGTGTCGAAGGAGATTGAAATAGCAATGTTTGTGCATCCGACATGCGAAGTTCGAAGGAACGTGCAATTTGTTCCAACAATAGAATCAAGCCAAAGCAGCGTAACCCTCGCGACATTAGGGGCTTGCCAGCCCTAACCAGCGTAACAGTCGCCTGCTGATAGCCCAGGTCGACAGCCAGAGTCGAGAGGCTGTTATCGTCGACAACCATCGAGGTAGCCCGTGCCATGGCGCAAGGAACAGCGTCCAATGTTTGGCACTCGAAGCCAGCATTGAGCAGGTCCTTAGCCACCATCAAGGCCGTCGACTTCTTCAGGGAGACTGCACCGAAACAGGGCGTTTCTGCACGCGGTCGATTTGGGGGCAGTTCCCAGCAGTCCGTTGAGAGATCTTCGAGTTCGCACTCGGACTCGATCGCGATTTCCGAGCTAACCATGGAGCGCAACTCAGCCGAATCACTCAAGGGCAGATCAAGTTCACGGTATGCAATCATGCCATCGGTGAGCGTTGCGGCACAGTCGCGACCATGAAAGAGAGAATTCAAGTTTTCTAAACGCTCCAGGGTCGGTGCAAGCCCGTGTTCGCAAATTGCGTCTGCCGCAAACCATCCAAAAACTTCATCGCAGGGAGACGCGTTTTGAATCGGTTCCATCGCGTATGGTGTGGGATGTTCTACCGACCAGACCGCAGCCAATTGCCAGCGACCATCATTTTTACGAACTTGTGCCATGTTGATGGTGTGGCAGCCGATTTCTACGCCTGTCCAACCGTAGGAACGGTGGAGTGCGAGGTGGCTGACGCGATCGAGTATGAAAGAGAGTGGTCTCATGGTAGCCAACCGTAGGTCGTACTTAACCGCGTGAGGCCCGGAGTTAACTCTCCAATCGTTGACTTACTTGGAAGCCGTCGTCACATCCAGCAAAGGCAGAATAATCGACAGCACGACGACCGCGACCACTCCTCCCAATCCGATAATGATGGCAGGTTCGAGCATTTTGACTAGTGTTCGAAGGCGACGTTCCCCTTCGTCTTCAAAGTACTCTCCGACCGATTGCAAGACCGCTGGCAGCTTTCCGGTGCGTTCCCCGGTTGAAATCATGTGTGCGGCGCCTGCTGGCAGGAAGGTAGCATCCACCAGTGTTTGGCTCATGCCTTCCCCCTGCAGAATTTCATGTTCGACTTTCTCAAACATTTCTTGGAAAAGACTGTTGCGGGTTGCTTTGCGGCACAGTCGGATGCTGTCTAGCAATGGAACGCCGTTTTCCAACATGGTTCCAAGCAATCGAAAGACTCTACCGGTGATCAGAGCACGAATCGAACCCTTGATGATCAAGGCATTCAGCAGGGCATGATCAAAAACGCGTTGAACTCTAGGATGTTTGCGAGCGCTAAAGCCCGAGACTACGATCGTCCCTGCGACCAATGCAATGGCGATCCAGTTTTCGCGAAGCCCTGACCCAAGGGACAGCAGAATACTGGTCAGGGGAGGTACGGCGCGGTCCATATCCCGGAAGATCGTTGCGAATTGCGGCAAGACGAAGAAGAGCATCGAGCAAATAACCACCGATGTGATCGCACAGAGCACAGCAGGATACATCAACATCGCCATCATCGAACTTCGCAGATTTTGGTCTTTGCGCATCATGCGCGTGGTCCGTTCGAGCACGTCGACGATACGTCCAGCTTGCTCCCCCGCAGCCAGCGCTGCCACCATCGACTCATTGAAGACACTTGGGTGCTTGGCTAACGCAGCGGAGAATTTCAATCCTTGCGAAACATCCTGGTAGGTCTCCAGTAACACTCGTTGCAATCGAGGAACGGGACACTGATTCGCGACCGTGTTGAGGGCTTCCGCCAAATCGTCCCCCGATTGGCACATGATCGAAAGTTGCGAAAGAGCAATGATCAAGTCGGAGGTCTTGACACGGGGCAATTTTGCGGTGGCAAAATGACTGGCGTTGATACTAACTTTCTTCGATAGAACTTTTGGAACACTAGACCTCGATTGGAGAGCGACGACCGAGAGCGCAAACAAGCCCTGCGATCGCAACCGTTGCCGGACGACCAGCGCACTGTCTCCTTCGAACTGTCCATCGACAAACTTGCCCTGTCGATCTTTTGCGCGGTACTGAAACTGCATGTGCTATGGCCGTACTATTGGATTGTTACTTTGTACTTTTAATCGGAATAAGCAACTTCGATGATTTCATCAAGGCTCGTTCGCCCCGCTTCTGCGAGACGAATCCCCTCATCAAGCAAAGAACCGTTTCCCTGGTGGCAATGGTGTGCCCGCAGCGCATCCACCGACGCATTGGCTGAGATCAGTTCGCGTACTTCGCGATCCACTGAAAAAACCTCGTAGATGCCGGTACGGCCGCGGAAGCCTGTGTCGTAGCATTCGCGACAACCCTGACCGCGAACAAATTGTCGTCGTCGGTCCCCTTGGTATCGAATTGCTTCTAGTTGCTCGGGAGCAGGGTAGTAACTGGTCTTGCAGGACGGACAGACAGTTCGAACAAGTCGCTGGGCGATAACACCCAACAGGGCCGCTGACAATTTGAAAGGTTCGATTCCCATATCCAACAATCGAGTCACTGCGCTGAAACTGTCGTTGGTATGCAAAGTACTTAGAACCAAGTGCCCCGTCAGGGCCGCTTGAATCGCAATCGCAGCGGTCTCAGCATCGCGGATTTCGCCGATCATGATGACGTCGGGATCCTGGCGTAAAATGGATCGAAGCGCGTCGGAAAACTTCATGGACTTGGTGTTGCTCACCTGAACTTGGTTGATCAGGTCGAGCTGGTATTCCACGGGGTCTTCGACGGTGACAATATTGCGTTTTATGGACTTAATCAGCTCGACGGCGGAGTAGAGGGTGGTTGTTTTTCCGCTGCCTGTTGGGCCGGTCGTTAGGATCAAGCCGCACGGACGCTTGAGCAGGCTTTTGGTTTTGATGAGCGCGCCTTCCGGCATACCGAGTTTATCAAGATAGAACGTCACGTTTTTGCGGTCGAGCACGCGCATTACGATCTTTTCGCCAAGAATGGTTGGCAACGTTGAGATTCGCAAGTCGATTTCTCGACCGTCGACGGTCAGGTGGACACGACCATCTTGAGGCATACGGTGCTCGGAGATATCAAGCTTGGCGAGAACCTTGATCCTAGAAATCATGGCGGGATGAAACTCGCGTCGAGGTCGAAGCACTTCGCGTAAGTGACCGTCTACACGGTACCGAACCAAAGAGGCTTGTTGACCGGCTTCGATATGGATATCGCTGGCTTTCTGTCGAATCGCGTGAACGATAATGTAATTCACCAAATTGATGATCGGACTTCCGTCGGTGAGTGATTCGACGTCCGCCAGCGAGATATCGACAGCATCCGCATGGATTTCAAGAGAGCCTTCGTCCAGGTCGGCGGTAACGGCATCGACCGCAAAATTCTCTTCGTAGCAATGGGCAAGCATACGATCGATTGCTGATCGCATGGCCAAGACAGGGCGAATGAGCAGCCCGGTGATGCGTTCTAGTTCATCGAGTTGCCTGAGATTGGACGGTTCGGCCATCGCGACCGTCAGTCTCTCCCGGACGCAAAACAGGGCGAGCGCCGAGAATGATTCCGCTTTGGAACGCGGAATGAGCCGCACGACGCTCGGGTCGACGATGCCACTACGCAATCGGACAGACGGTATGCCCAACTGCTGTCCCAAGAACAACAGCAGTGTATCTTCCTCAACGAAGCCCATTTCGAGCAACGTCTCACCGAGCTGTGAATTGGTGTTGGAGTGTTGCTGGAGTGCAGCCTCAAGATTTCCATCGGTCAGCAGTCCGGCGTGCACTAGATGCTCGCCTAGCGGAATCGCTGGCGGCACGACCTGGCCATGTTTCGTTCGATTGCGCAAGACAACCCGTGCGTCTGGCGAAGGACATAGAGCCGCTTCTTTGTTCATCTTGCAAAGCTCCCCATCGCCTTAGCTTCGTTATCGTAAACATGGATCTCTTTGTCGATTCCATTGATTCGAAGGATATCACGACAAAGAGGATTCGGGCGAGCCAGCACAATACAACCGCCGAGCTTTTGGCAGCGATCCCGAGCCTCGAGAAGGGCTTCAAGTCCAACGCTATCCATAAGTGGGATATTGCTCAAGTCGAACACGATTCGTGGCTGTCCATTCCCAAAGCAACCTTCGACTGTGTTAAGAAAAGCGGATTGGTGTTCTCGCGTGAGCGGCTGTGAACCGCTGATCGTGTCCACGGCACCGGAGCGTTTGCAGGGGTACATGCGTTGGTATGCCGTTAGCGAATGGGAATTTCGAGCGTGAAACAGGAGCCTTGGTTTAACTGACTACGAATGGAGACATTGCCTCCATGGAGTCTTGCAACTTCTTGGGTGAAAGCCAACCCCAATCCGGATCCGACCATCGCTTGCACCCGTTCATCGCTGCTTCTGAAGAATTTGCCGCACAGTTTGGGTAGGTCTTCGGCCGATATACCAATGCCACTATCCTCAACCACGAATAGAACGCGAGTAGAGTCCGAGTCCACTCGGACCGCTATTTTGCCCCCTTCGGGCGTGTACTTGATCGCGTTGCTGACAAGGTTGGACAGGGCGGCAGCTAGTTTGTCCTTGTCGGCCAAAACTTTTGGCAACTTGGGAGCAATGGTAAAGTCGATCGACTGCTTCTTTTCGTTGGCCAAGGGGCGTTGGCTGTCCAGTATTTCTCCGAGCAATCGTTCCAACTGCACTTCATGTTTCTGTATCGTGATCGCTCCAGCTTCCATTTGGCTGATGTTGAGCAGTTCATCGACGAATCGGGCCAGCCGAGTTGCTTCGTTGTTGATTGTGTTATAGAAGGACTGCTGTTGCTCGACCGTAATATCGTTGGCAAGCGAGAGCGTTTCGGAATAAGCCCGAATATTGGCAAGCGGTGTGCGAAGCTCATGCGTGGCCGTAAAAACAAACTGTTCTCTAGCTCTCTCAGCCAGTTTCTGTTGCGTCACGTCGCGGAGTGTCCAGATGATATCGGTTGGATTGCAACTGTCACCTGTCTGGCTAATTCGACTCAAACGCCAGACGCCTTGTGCAAGATCATTCGAGCGTTGAACCTCGATAATTTGTGTTGCATGGTTGTTACCTATTGCTCGCATCCGTTCCTGAGACGCCTCGTCCGCCTGGTCCGAGAGCAAGCTGAGAATTTCCGTCCCAACGAGCGATTTGGAGTCTACTCGTCTGAGCAGAGTCGCAAACGATCGGTTGAGTTGGATGATCCGTCCATCAGAATCGCAAATAGCAATTCCATCCGTCAGGTTTTGGAAAACAGCCTCCCATCGCTTGGCTTGTTGGGTATGAGTGGCTTCCGAAAGCCGTCGCTCGACTCCATTCCAAGCAGAGTGCTCGTGAACACGGTTCAGCAATTGGTTCCATCCTGCGGCAAGTGAATCGGTGGCAGGGAGTGGACGCAATTCGGCT
This sequence comes from Pirellula sp., assembly GCA_031427235.1. Classification (GTDB taxonomy): domain Bacteria; phylum Planctomycetota; class Planctomycetia; order Pirellulales; family Pirellulaceae; genus JBKCUI01. Next base: position 6,685 of record JANPNA010000025.1, on the reverse strand, counting down.
ACTGAGTGATTACAGGAATTCGCAAAGCGATGAAGCTGCCGCTCGATGTTCTCGTGCCAACGCGACGTGCGTCTAAGAACGAAGGAGCCGAACAAAAGTAGACCAAGGGGGACACCGACTGCGGCCGGAATGGAATTTAGCAATGAGCCATACCAAGAAAGGTAAATGGCTGTGACCGTAAAACAAAAAAGCCCTGACAATCCGAACAGCAAATACTGTTCGCTCAGACGCCGCGTCAAGCTGCGGTTGTGTTGGGCTGCAAACATGAGTTCAATTCGATTTCAGGTGTTGTTGCGATCAGTTCTAAACCATTTGCTCACGGCGAGAACCGCCGTGGCACACTAGGCTCTCTAGCATGGTCGTGAGCTCACGTATGCTGAAGGGTTTGAAGAGAATGTCTTCGATGTGTAGTCTTGTTTTGATTTCGTCTCGGTCTAACTCTAACCCTTTGGCTGAGCACATTACGATTCGAATCTCAGTTAAGTTCAACTCATTGCGAACACGATGGCAGAGTTCCTCGCCATCGATTCCAGGCATCTCATAGTCGGTAACCAAGATGTCGAATGGCTGTGATTCGACCATTCGAAGCGCCTCGATGCCATTCCGGGCAAGTGTGACCTCGAACCCGGAGCGTTGCAAGTTGAACCGAATGACGTCGCCAAGAACAACATTGTCTTCGGCGACCAGAACGCGTTTGGCTTCGGACATGGATAGGATTACCAAGTTAGGCAGGCGGCGCTATTGATAACAAACTCACCGGTGGTTTCGTTGTAGGCCCAACCGGCAGTACCCGCAGGGGTTGCGATTGGATTACCTGTGTTTGCAACGACCGTGTTGTTTTGATTGGCGGTTGGCACCAAAGTGGTTTGGACCTTTGGAAACGAACCGCTAATGAACGGCTTAACAGCGGTGGCAAACGTGGCCACAGGTGGATAGACACCGTTCTGTGCCTTGTACAGTTCGATTGAATCGCGAACGACTCCAAGCGATGCTCTTGTTCCTGAATCGCGAGCATCGCCCGCAGTGTTGAACATTCGAGGGGCCGCAACGGCTGCCAAGATACCGATAATCAGAACAACCACTACAAGTTCTACTAGGCTAAAGGCCAAACGCTTGCGTGCACTACGGGGATGCGAAATCATATTCATTCTCTTTCATGGCCTAACAAAAAAACAGGGATATTGGCAGTTCGCTTCGAAGCAAGGAACTCTACGGGGATCGGGAATGGATGCTATCCATCTCGGACGGAAGAAACATACGTTCATGATTTGACCCGAGCAAACTAATTAATCGGAAAAGTTTTCGGTTTCGTCAAGGTTTGCGTGCTAGATATACATGTACGAAAGATGGAGTCCAACTTTTTCGCTCTCGTCGAATACGAACACCTACTCTTTGCAACCATGCCTAAAACACTCGCTGACACCCAACTTGCTCGCGAACTCGCCTCCCGGCTGGAGTACGCGCTGGGTTCACATGTGTTTGTTCTTCAATACACTCAGGCAACCTGGAGCATTGCTACGGGAGAAGATCCCGCTGACGCCATCGACCCCTTGGTGGTTGCGGCACTCCAAAACTTTGACATCCGATCGGGGCAGCCTTTTGTATGGCGGCAAAATGGCTGTTTGGTAGTGGTCGTCAATGCCTGTCTGGATGCCTTGGTACCGATCGCTGTCGCCGTGGCGCTGCCGGATCTAAATGAAAAGTTGGTCTGTTCGCTGGTTTCCGCCAATCTGGAGGCATTGCAGTATTGTGCTGAAGCAACGGTAACTAAGCGACAATCCGAGTACTTCATCGATCAAGTGACACAGGATTTCGAGGAATTGACGTGGCTACGTAGCGCCAACGAGTACTTTGATCTTTGCGGTTCGAAACACACAATCGAATCGATAGCACGCAAGTGCTTACCAGATCTTGCAAGTGTGATTCGAGCGGAATCCATTTTGTTTGTTCGATCGTACAAGGGAGCCTCATCCGGCATATCTTGGCCTGACTGGAATCGCGTTATTGCGACAGGATTCTTCGAGAAGGACCAAGAATCATGCTCAGGATTTCTTGCGGATTCGGTTGCGCAACTCGTTAGGGGGCCGCGAGTACTTAACATCAAGGCCATGGAAGAGCACTTGCCAGGATACCCTGGTTTGCGCAATTGCATCGCGTTAACGGTTGCAAAGGGACCGCATGTTTACGGGTGGATATTGGCGATCAACAAAATACCATCAGAAAACGCCACACCCACTTTGGAATCGCAACCTAGCCATCCCAAGGCGACACCATTTGGAACCTTTGAAGCTGGATTGCTAAGTGCGGCCGCCAACATCATGTCTTCGCATGCCCGCAATTTGGAACTGTTTGAGGCTCAAGAATCACTTCTGACAGGAATTGTTCGAGCCATTATCAATGCGATCGACGCCAAGGATCCCTACACTTGTGGCCACAGTGATCGCGTCGCTTTGTACGCCAAGAGGATTGCAGGCAGATTGGGCGAAAGCGCTGAGGAATGCGAACGGATTTATATGGCTGGCCTGCTACATGATGTTGGCAAGATAGGAGTTCCCGATTCGATTCTCGCCAAGCCGGGCGCTCTTACCGAAGAGGAGTATGCAATTGTCAAAAAGCACCCTGAGATCGGGTACGCGATTCTTAAGCACCTGAATCAGTTGGATTATGTTTTGCCAGGAGTCCTGCATCACCATGAAGCAGTCGACGGTTCTGGCTATCCAAGCGGACTAGCCGGTGAATCCATTCCATTGCATGGTCGAATTCTAGCGGTTGCTGACGCCTACGATGCGATGACGAGTGATCGTCCTTACCGGCCTGGTATGCCAAGCGAAACAGCGGAGTCGATCCTGAGGTCCGAGGCGGGCAAGATGTGGGATTCCGATATCGTGAGTGTCTTTTTAGAGTGCCTAGCCAACGATGAAATTCAACCACACACCATCGATCCAATAGCATCTGCCAATTCGATGGGGGAAGTCGCAAACTCCAATATCAGCCTGATGCGGCGAATTGCCAACTCTATCAATAGTTTGGTGGTGGAATAACGACTATGTCAAGCCAGCGAACATCCTCGTTAAGGCGAGCGGCGGATATGCTTTTTCCGGGAGCGCGAGGCTCCTGCCAAGCCAAAGCCAAGCTCGGCAGGAGCCTCGCTCTCCCAAATGAAGACTTGGCACGTAGATTTCAACCTGCCGCTCGCCTAAATGGTCCATGTTACCTAAAAGGTCCATGTTCTGGAGTGACGTTGGTTGAGGTTACTATTTCGGCCATGATCATGGGAATTCTAGCGGCGGTTGCATTGCCTATATATTCCAATAGTCTCTCTCGGTACCGAGTCGATGTCACCGCTCAGAGGATTGTTCAAGACATTCTTCGGACCCAACGTCTAGCTCGTCAAACCAATTCGACTCGCACCATTGTCTTTACTTTGATCGATCATAGCTATGCAATCAGCGGTCTTAGCTCATTGGACCGCGTCAGTCAGCCCTACCAGGTCGTTGTCAAACAGCCTCCCTATGGGGCTGAATTCCTGTCGTTGGTCACGGCGGCACAGCCCGCTACGCAACTCGCCAGTGTTTCGATTGCCTTTGATCGATTCGGAATGCCGGACCAAGGCATATCCGTTACGGTACGCTCAGGAGTCTATCAAAAGCGAGTCGACGTGGCACCCACTTCTGCTCGAGTGAGTGTCCAATGAGTTCAAGCCGAGGCCGCTCGGGCGTGAGCCTATTAGAGTTGATGGTCACCTTGCCAAGTGCAACCATTCTTATCGGTGCTATGGCCATGAGCATTACCATCATGATGCGGGCCAAGTCTCAAGACGACACCCTGTTTCGCAGTACGTACGATCTTTCGAAAGCCGCCACGCAGATAGCTTCGGACCTAGAAAACGCCGTCTCACACGTCTCTTCTTCCTCTGCGCATATCGAGTTTGTCGTTCCAGATCGTAATGGAGATGGGTTACCAGAGCAAATGCGATACGAATGGGGCGGGACGACGGGCGCAAACGCCAACAAGATACTCTGGAAGTACAATCAAGAACCGCTGGGTGTATTGTTCGATGACATCGGCGCCTTCGAATTGCTAACCAGTACCGTCACTGTCCCGAACGCTGTCCCAAACCACCTGCTCCCTGAGGTAACGGTACTCGGATCGATCAATGCGTATCCAAGTGGCGTGTTCCGAGAACAGATCATTAATGCCAGCAACTCGATCGGTCAATACTTTGTTCCCACCTCAACGAATTCAGGCGTAGAATGGGATCTAGGCACAATCCGAATCATGGCCCGCGCGGCCGATGCGAATACCGATGGCATTTTGTGTGTCCGGGTCATGCGAGCCAATACAACAACGAGGCTTCCGATCGCTCCGATATTGAGCGAGGTTAGAATTGCCGAATCGCGACTTGGTACCAGCTACCAATGGCTGGACATCCCATCTCCCATCAGTTGGCAAACGCAGGGTACGCCGCTTTGCATAACGCTCAGTTACAGTGGCGGCACGGGTGATGTGGCCCGAGTTCAGTTCATCGAGAATGGTACTGGCATGCCAGCCAGCTCCAGCTTGGTAACATCGAACAATGGTGGGGTGAGCTGGACTTCGTCGGGCAGCACACGCGGCTTGCGATTCTATGCGTTCGGTTTTTTTCCAGGCTATTCTGGGCAAGCGGATCGAAAGTTTCTTAGCAGTATTGATCTAAAGTTGGGAAGCTCTCGGTCCGTCCCTCAAAGAATCCAGACGTCCGTTCGACTACCCGCAGTCCCGGAATATCCCTAATGCGTACCCATTGTAAACCGAGGGCGATAGAGTTGCCGAAGACTCGCCTAATTGAGTTCCGGACACGGAGAGTCCGCAGACAGAGTGAGCCTCGTCGTGGCTTGAGCCAAGCGGAAGTGGTTGTTTCCACCATCATCGTAGGCGTACTGATGGTGTCATCCTTTTCGACGATTGCAGCGTCCAGGCGAAGCCAAATGTCCGAATCAAGCGAAGTACGCGGATTGGCCATTGCCGATGCGCTTATGGCGGAGATATCTCAATTGCCAATGCGTGAACCGACCTGCGACTGCGGGTATGGACTCGAAGCCCCGGAATCGAGCGTCAGTCGAAAAGACTTCGATGACGTCGACGATTACAATAACCTCATCGATTCGCCACCCAAGTCCAAGGACGGAGCTGTTGGTCCCGGCTATTCCGATTTAAGCCGCATAGTAGCAATCGATATCGTAACGACCGCCGATTGGAATGCGACCACAGCGACCTACGCTGGAGTTTACCGAATCACCGTGAAAGTCCTTCGCGGTACGCTCGAGGTTTACCGAGTTGTCGGATACAGAACTTCCGGTTCTTCGGGTTCGAGTACCGTCGTCGGGGTGAATAGCCTGAATTGATCGCCATTGTTCCCGAACCGAATGCAGTGGGGGAACAATCGGGACAATTGTTCTACAGATTTGGAACTACAGTCAACGAATAAACTAGCTACCATGATTATTGCAGCCAACAAACACAGAATCGAATACAAAAAACGCGATCGCTTAAATCCCCGAGCTGGATCGATCTACATCGTCGCCATGGGTACCAGCCTTATCGTTGTTTGCTTGTCCGTCGCGAGTCTACACGCTGTGCGAGTGCAACGACGGATCAACGACGAACTTTCGCAAACAGCCAACGCAAAAAAACTTGCGCAATCCGGCATCGAGTTTGCTCAACACCGAATTTTGACCGACCCAAGCTGGCGGACGTTTTTTGCTAATGGAACTTCGATCACACGGACCACCACGGGCGGTAGTTTCTCCGTAACACTGACCGACCCAGACGATGGCATTATTTCTGACCAAACTACCGACCCAATCGTCGTAACATCGACAGGCACGTTTGGTTCAGCCAGCCAAAACCTGACTGCGTACCTGGAGCCACAGAGTCAACTGTTCGCTGCATGTCGCTCGGCACTCTATGCTCCCACGAAAATAGTCTTCAATGGCTGCACGATCACCTCGAACCAATGGGCTTACTGCGATAATCAAATCGATTCGAGCTTGAGCCCCATTGTCAACATGAATTGCTTGGCTGGCAGCTTGAGCGGTAGCGGTCATCTGCAACGATCACTTACAAGTGGTACTTGGCCGATGGACAAGCCCAGCTTGCTGCCAACGTCGAGTACCTATATCGGCAAATTTTATATCGACAATGGAGTGACAATCAATGCGAGCGATTTACCAACGGGCGGAACCGAATTGATCAAGAACGGCGGTTTTGAAACAAGCACCTCAAACTGGACAACGAAGAATTGCATCATTACGCGCGACCTTAGCCAAATGCATACGGGTACTGCTTCGTGCCTAGTTACCGGTCAAGGGTTTATTTCTACACCAGTCCAAGACATTACCGAGCATATGCTTAAAGGCCGCAATTACACCGTTTCTTTTTGGGTGAGACCGACGAAAAATGAAGATTTCTACCCAATTATTACGGTAACTTCCGTTGGCAGCTTTCTTCCAACTTATTTATTTGGTAGCACTGTAACTGCCAATAAAAATGTGTGGACGTTGGTTTCCAGTACGATCAATGTCAGTTGGAACGGAGTTTTGGAGAGTGCACGTTTCGAAATTGGTAGCTCCACCTCGGACGACTACTATTTCGACGATGTAAGCTTACTTAACTCGGATCGTGTGGCCGGGACTCGCTACATCGA
>JANPNA010000024.1:0-5478 GCA_031427235.1 Pirellula sp. | reverse complement strand
CGTTTCTTTCGTGTATTTGGTGTTTTTCGTGGTTGAAACGACGACCGCAGAAGCGGTGTGCACTAGGTAGCTCGCGGCGGGATAGGACCCTAAAACAAGGTTGAAGGGAAACAAACTACCGCTCAACCTGAAAACCGATCTCGGAAGACCTTATGATAAGCTTTGGCTCAAATCGAGCTCTTCAATCGCCTAAGTCTTCAAAACGTTTCTCGAGGTCCAACTCCGTTCGGCGTTTTCCAAAATCCACCGAGGGCATGATCGAACTGCAATCGGACTGCCGGTTGCTCCGTTACGATCTTGCCGTCGTAATAGACCGTCCGACCACCAACGAAGACTCGTATTGGCCAGCCTCGAAGTGTTTCCCCTGCCCACGGAGACCATTTGCTCTTGGTGAACTGCTCCGAGTTTTCGATCGTGCGGGATTGATTCGGATCGACCAACACTAAGTCTGCGTCGTAGCCAACCTCGATACGCCCCTTTCCAACGATACCCCAAACACGAGCCGGCGCGTCACTTGTCCAACTTGCAATCTGCTCCCAAGTACACTCGCCCCGCGCAGCCCTCTCTAAGAGCAACGAAAAGTAGTTTTCTACCGCTGGTAATCCGCTAGGTGACTTGGGGTACGGCTGATTTTTTTCTTCCAGGGTGTGCGGTGCATGGTCTGTGGCTACGACTTGAATATGCCCATCCAACAACGCTTGCCAGAGTTTGGTGTTGTCCTCTCGAGTTTTGATCGACGGGTTCATTTGAATAAGCGTGCCGAGCCTAGCGTAGTCGTCTACATTGAAATGCCAATGGTGGGGACATAGCTCCGCCGTAATGAGGTCTGCATGGTCGGTGATCAACGGAATCTCAGCTGCGGTGCTGACATGCAGGACGTGAAAGCGATGCTGGTGACGTTTTGCAAGTTCGATCGCTCGGCGAGTTGCAATCACCGCTGCTGCCACATCGCGTATTTTGGAATGGTCCGAAACGTTGAGATCGCTGCCTAACCTAGCTTGATTTTGGCGAACTGTGGATTCATCCTCGCAGTGTGCGCAGAGTGGGAGTTTTGTTTCGGCGAAGATTCTCTCGAGGGCTTCTTGATCGTCCACCAGCAGATCACCAGTGCTGGAGCCGAGAAAGATCTTGATACCCGGCACGCCCGTGGCGTTAACCAGCGAGTCCAAATTCGTTGTCGTGGCTCCGATATAGAATCCAAAGTTGACGATCGATTTCGAAGCGGCCAATCGGTACTTGTCTTCAATGAGGGACTGGTTGATTGCTGCAGGTTTGGTGTTGGGCATTTCTAAGAACGAAGTGACCCCGCCAGCAGCACAGGCGCGGGAGGCTGTCATCAAGTCCTCTTTGTGCGTTAATCCAGGTTCACGAAAATGCACTTGGTCGTCGATGAGACCTGGGAAGAGAACTAGTCCGGTTGCATCGATTATTTCCTCGGCCGTGGTTGTCGGCGCAGCATCCACACTGACAATGAGCCCCCCCTCGATGAGCAGATTCGTCAAGGCACGTCCGCTAGACAGGATTGCAGTAACGTTTTTGATGAGAATGGATTGTGGCATGATTGACGGTGCAAGTCGGTGAGCATGGACGTATACTATTTCTCAGTCCAATTTACCGTGATTTCGTTTATGCAACAGATGGGGCCGACCCGTGACCAACTTTAAGTGCGGAAACCGCTTATTCCCAATCGATCCTAAGAGTTGCTTCCCGGCAATCGTTGGTGTGTTGAGTTTGGCGTTATTTCTGACGTTTTTCGGTGGCGGATGTCAAGCTCAGGATGTTGCAAAAGAAACTGCGACTCCTAAGACGCTTGAGGGATGGCACCAACGCGTCGAAAAGGCACTGCAGGAGGGCAAAGCAGACGAAGCCCTGCGTGAAATGGACGCTGCAATCAAGAGCCGTCCAGACAACTCACAACTGCTAAGCATCCGAGGTTCCTTGAATTTTCGAAGCGGCAAGATAGCTGAGTCCATCGTCGACTTTGATAAGTGCGTCGAGTTGAGTCCGGAAAGCAAGCCCTATCTATGGCAGCGTGGCATAGCACTCTATTATGCAGAAAAGTACAAGGAGGGGCTTGAGCAATTTGCTGTGCATCGCGCAGTGAATCCAAACGATGTCGAAAATGCGTTCTGGCATTTCCTCTGCAACGTAAGGTTAAACGGACTAGAAGCGGCGGAGAAAGATGTTTTGCTGGCTGGATTCGATGGCCGAGTACCCTTGATGCAGGTCCAGAAATTAATCCAAGGCAAACTAACCCCTGACGAAGTCATTGCCGCTTGCGAAAAAGGGGGGACGGGTGCCAACAGCCAAAAACTCTCTCGATTCTATGGCTATCTCTATATTGGACTCTATTACGATGCCCTCAGGGATACGAAGAAGTCAAAGCAGTGGCTTGAAAAGTGCCTTGAGCAGGAAGTCGATAGCTACATGGCCGACGTCGCAAAGATCCACCTGAAATTGCTCAAAGCAAAGAAATAGAAACAGGGCTTCGAACATTGTCGCCTTTTGCTCCGCAAAAGTGCGTTGGTGAGGCACACTTTCGCAGAGCGAAAGGCGACAATAATAACTTCACAGGCTGGGAGCGAAAGGCGACAATGGTCTCACTCCTGAACGTTTGCAAAATCTGCAATCATTTTTGCTAGCCCGTCCACGACTTGAGCGTAGCGCACAAACTCAATCTTGTCGACGGTGTCTGTCGGTTCATGGTAGTGCGGATATCGAAAAAGGGCGGTATCGGTAACCATGAGGCCCATGTATCCCTCCTGCCAAAACGACCAATGGTCCGACCAACCTACGCCTTGCAGCTCGCCTGGCAACGAAGCGCTCTGCGCATCCACCGTGCAGTGTTTTCGAAAACACTTGACTGCCGCCGTCAATTGCGGTCGCGATTTGATATCGGACACAAACCCGATAAAATTCCCGGTGCTTGGATACATCTTTGCCAACAAAGGAGGATATTTTTGGCTGTCTGGTGCATCCGTGAAGTACCCCATGGTCTCCAAACTCAAGACTAACTTGAGATCATCACGACGTTGACGACATGCTTTGGCATAGACCAACGATCCCATTTGCCCGTCGCGTTGGAAGTAAGGGGGCTCTTCGTTGGAGAATGCGACAAATCGGATCGTTCGCGGAAATTGCTTGCCACGCATTTGTTGCGCGATCACCATGAGTGCGGCCAAGCCAGAGCCGTTGTCGTTGGCCCCCGGAGTACCCCTCGCACTATCGTAATGAGCACCGACGAGGACTATTTCTTTGGGTTTGTCGTTGCCAACAACCTCGGCTATCAAGTTATTGCATTCGTAGCCAGATACTTGAAAGGGTTGTCGCTCGATAGAATACCCCTGAGATTCCAAGGACTTTTGGATGTAATCGGCGGTTTCGTTCAGTTTCTTTGGCTTCGTTAAATTCCTTTCGCCAATCGTCTGGCTGAGATGCACAACGATTTCTCTGAGGCGCTCGGACGTGTTCTGGGATGTGGATGGTTCCTTCGGCGTAAATTCTTTAACGGGTGTTTGTGCAAACAAACTCGAGGTTGCAGTAAGTAACGCAAGAATCGATGCGACACGGTATGCCAAAGTTGCAATAAGCGAAGATTTTGACATCGACTTTCCTTCGAAGTGGTTTTTGTATGGATCTTAAAGCTGGGATGAATCCTAGCACTCCAAATTTGGACTGCTCCGACCGTATTGTCCCTGACGCAGGCTAGAATAACAACAGTAGAAGCTGCGATGTTTGTCGTTCCCAAGTACGGAGTGATCCGATGCGTGTTTGTTTTGCCCTGCTTTTGGCGGTCGTTGGTTTTACGTCTAAGTCGCTATTGGCGTTCGATGCGGTGCCAAACGCCAATCCGGTCGTCGCTGAAAATGCGTTGCCAGGGTCGACCGATTGGCAGCTTACCCGAGTGCGTGTGGATGGCGGTAAGTATCGATCGCCGTGGATCGAGGGATACTGTTCGCGTCAGAGTGTTCAAGCGGGGGAGACGATTGATTTCAAGGTTTCTACAAATCCGCCACGTTCGTTTCAGATGGAGATTTTTCGAACTGGATACTATGACGGTGCCGGCGCGCGATTGATGAAGAACATCGGGCCACTTGAGGGCACTACCCAAATGACTCCTACACCTGGCGAGAAAGACTTACACGAGTGCAAATGGTCGACGACCCACAGTTTGACTATTCCCAAGGATTGGTTGAGTGGCGTTTATCTTGGCAGGATGACTACGATTCCGAAATCGGACGCGGAGCCCTATTGGCAGAGTTACGTTATCTTCGTGGTGACGGATGAACGTCCGTGTGATGTTCTGTTTCAGTGTTCGGACAATACATGGCAGGCTTACAATCGCTGGCCAAATCACTATTCGGTTTACACGCACCCGAAGGGCAATCAAGGCCCTTGGGCGGATGTGAGTTTCGATCGACCTTATGGCCGCGAAGCGCAATTCGACAGTGTGGTGAACGATCCGTTGACCGTCGGGGCTGGAGAGTATTTGCCACTTGAGTTTCCGTTGGCATATTGGCTGGAACAACAAGGCTACGATGTGTCGTATGTGTGCAACAGCGACATGCTTACGCCGGATCGTGGACTAAAGAGTCGGATGTTTATCAGTGTGGGGCACGACGAGTATTGGGACATTCGTCAGTTTCGCAGTGTCGAAAAGATGCGAGACAGCGGTGTTAATCTGATGTTCCTGTCAGGTAACAGCGTGTGCTGGGTCACTCCGATGCGTCCTGGATTTGATAAGCGCCCAAATCGAATCCTGTTTCGCGGCGGACCTTACGGAGGGGACAGGCAAGTGGTGCGAGACAGAATCAAGGAACATGGACCTTTCCCAGAAAGTGGTCCTGACGAAGGTTTCTTGATGGGTGCTAGAAATGTGGAGCCAGTCAATGGTGGTGGGGATTGGATTTGCACCAATTCGAAGCATTGGATTTTCGACGGGACCGGAATGAAGAATGGTGACAAAATCCCCGGACTCATTGGTTGGGAATATCACGGCGATGCGGCTGAGATTCCAGGACTCGAGATAGTTGGTGCTGGTACGGCTTGGGTGGGGGGCGAAACGCCGCAACAATGGACAGCGACCGTTTACGATGGCCCCAAAGGAAACATTGTGTTCAACGCGTCGAGCATTTTTTGGGTACAGGGCCTGTCGTCACCACCCGGTCACACTCTACCGTGGTCGCATTGGAGTCGACCGCACGGGCCAGATGTCCGCGTACAGAAAATTACCAGGAACGTGCTTGATCGAGCGCACTGGGTATCGGCGACCAGCTTGTGGCGCGCGTGTTGACCACTGGCGGTGGCCTCAAGTACGGCCGCGTGGCCTATAACGCACCGGTTGGCGACCTCGGCACCAAGCTCGGTGTGGCTTTCTCAAAGCTCGACTACCGTTTGGGCAAAGACTTTGCTGCGCTTAACGCAACCGGCAAGTCAACGGTCAGCAGCCTGTATGCGGTGCAGCCTATCGTTCGCTCA
>JANPNA010000023.1:0-3984 GCA_031427235.1 Pirellula sp. | reverse complement strand
CGGCGAGATTCTTGACCCCAACTTACCGTTCTCATCATGCAAGACATTGAGTGGTTTGGCATTTAGAACTGGCCCACAGGATCGCCGAACATCACGCTACGCCGCCGCCTTGCAACAGGGCTGGCATGTCCCGCTCGGGCCGTTGGGGGCCCGAGCTACATCCCTCTTTAACCGGAATTCGACCTCCTGTCTCATCGGAACTCTCGCGGGCCTCCTGCCCTGGCTGCGGCGGTCGCACGGTCTTTCGGCATCCATGCCTACAGACACGCGGGGGAGAATCGCGATGATGAAGTGGCATACATTCGTTGCAATCAATGCGTGCGATTGTTGTTTGGCATAGAGTCGGGGCACTGCACTTCGACATCATCACTCATCTCCGCCGCTCGTGCTCCGCCTCCGCGGGCTGGGACTCGCTAATCGCTCGGTCTGATCGCCCTCGGCTGCGCTATAGCGATGCACTATCAACTACATAGAGGCGCGATGGTTCATTGGGATGGAGAGAGCGTCTGTCGTGTCCGCTCTCGTGCCGATGGCGATCAGACTGGCATCCATGCCATCCAAGCCTTACAAACGGCGGCATCCGTGACCGCCGTTTTCACTTCGTACTTTTCTGACAGACCAGTGGCCAAGAGTGCGTCTTGAAGCGGGCAATGCTTCGAACGTGTTTTGGTTGGACACTTGGTATATCGACTCACGACGTGCAACTTCGATCTGCGTCCGATCCATGCGGCGGCGATGGCGATTACCCATTTGTTAGACGCCGTCATTTCGCCGCCTGTTCTGCGCGGTGGCAGGTCGAGCGCATCGGAATGCTTGAACGCGGTAATCAATCCCGAGCATCAACATAACAAGGTGGGTGCTCGTTTCGCCGGAAGAAGCGTTTCAACTTCGGTCGTTGTCGCTGACCGGCGATCTAAGGAACAACACCCACGGCGGTAGCACTTACCCCCGTCAATGTTGTGTGTCCCCATTCGCTTGCCTTCATGCGTGGGGACATCGAAGGCAACTCAATCGCATTCAGCGCTTCCGAACTTCAGCATTGCAAGGCGAGTTTTCGTTTCGCCGGAGAAGACGAAGCGAAAACACAACGAATTCATTGCTCATTCACCGAAAAGAGCTGCGGCCCCTTTTTGTTTTCCCGTCGCCGCCTGTTCAGCGCGGTGGTATTCGCGGATCGTGTTATCGGTACCGGACACCTTTTCTTTTCCACCTTTTCCTTTCACAACGAAGTTATTTCCTCCACACAAATCCGTCGCGAATCCCGAATCCCGAGTTTGACCCCAACGACGTTGCCCCTTTTCATTAGACACCGTAGAGAAGCGAGAACATTCCCAAGACATAAGCCACGAAAGTCATGGTTGAGAAAGCAACTACCATTGCATTCCAGCGATTTGCCAATCGATGGTAACTAGGATTGAAGCTAATTACGACGGAAACAAGTGCGATCGCAAGATGTAGCAGAGGGAGGAACGGAGAAAATACGATCACCGTCAACGGAGGCAGTTTAATTTCAAACTCGGCAAAGATTTTCGCGAAGTTTTGTTGCGTAACATGCAAAAAACTCGCGGTAAGGAACGCGAGTACAATCGCACCGATTGCGAGCAATTTAGATCGAAATGGCTTCGGTAAATCAACTTCGAATTGACGCGTTCCGTCAGTCTTGTATGGATTCGAGTAGCACATGTGTCTCAGGAAAGCGTAAGCGCTCGACAATCTAAAACAACTGAAGTGAAACGCGGGATAGATTGTCTGTTGGAAAATTATCCGTGTCTGCTGCGGATACTCGTTGTTCCGCAGTCGGATCACTTCGTTAAACGCCTTTCATTTTTAACGCCACAAACTTCGTCCGAAAAACTATCTAATCCCAAACTTCAAAAACATCAGGAAGTAAAGGACGAACAATGACAAAGCAACGATCACGAAAAATGATATCCAGTCCATCACCTTTCTAAGCATAAGCCACCATACAAATGCGATCGGAGTTCCTGTCTATTTTCTCGGGCGAGGCCAGACCAAAGGCGGGTCTCCTGGCTGTGGGTCCGGTAACACAACAGGCACTAAGGGGTCTCGTATTGCTTCGCCATCCCCATTCAACCAAACTTCCGTCGAACCGGGTGGACACTCTTTCCAATAGTATGGAAACCCAATGCATGCGTAACCAATCATGTAGGATTTCTCAACTTTGTCGACAAACTTTGTGCAGATTTCCTCTCGACACCAATTTCCTGCTTGCCCGAAGTCGTACATCAGCTTTGTTGTCTGCAAAATGGATACGATTATTCCTGCCCGTCCTAATCGCGCTGCAAGTGTGCCGTTTTGAAGTGCAGCTGCAAGTTGCGCAGCGGTGCTTATCCCCATGGATACTAAAATAGACGCTATTCTTCCGTTTAACGTACCCATGCTCGCGAACTTATCAAGAATGCACTCCATGCCCCCAACTTTATTAAGCGGGTATCCAAGTACTGTAGATCTTCGATCCCACGCCGCACAACATGAACTTTCACTTAAGCCAAGTGGATCAAAACTAGAAAGCGAATGTCCCTGCACATATTGATAGAGCAAAAGCCCGTCCTCATAGCCAATTGGGTCTCTGGTGAAAGACTCCAATCCATCACAACCTTCGTAAATCAATAGCCATATCTCGATGCCACTTCGAGACTTAGAGCTGGGCACTTCGGTGCATTGTGTGGTTTTTGCCTCGCGTGCGCGCGAGTGCAGTTTTGGGAATGTGTCGAGGACATCCCAAGTGCTTGTTTCGGAACTTTTCGGGGCAAGTGCGACCATAGGTGTAATTGTAGCCAGTGCGTTACCGTCAATGGGCGAGAATGGCCATGATTTAGTTATCTTTTTCCACGGGAGGTAATCTACCCGGTGGTTATCAATCGACGCAGCTCAACTCTATCAGGGTCATTCATGTTTAGTAGGCTAACAGTCGCGACGCCAATCGCTGTTTTTCCCTGAATTCGCCCATCTATCGCGGCGAAGTGGTCGGACCATGAATCCGTTCGTGGATTGAACAGTCGAGTTAGTTTGCCCTCTACCAAAGACGATAGATTCGGTCCCTTGAATAGATTGCACCAGTGACATGACAAGCAGAGATTCTCCAGGTCATCCGAGCCACCGTGCTGTTTCGCGACAACATGCTCAACGTGGAAGGAGACCAACGGGAAGTTCGATTGCGCCAGATCGCAGTATTCGCATTTTTCCGCAGCTCGCTGGCGCACCAGCCGTCGCGCTGCCGCCGCATTCTTCATGAGCCGCTGGATTCTTCGGCTATATGTCTTGCCTTGGCTTGCAGAACCGCCACGAAGTTCAGTGCGCGAAGGATGGCTTCGTATTGCTGCCGCTCTTCTAACTCGAGAACTCCTTCAGAGTTTTGACTCGCCCAAGAATCAAGTTGGGACTGAAGTTCCTCGGTAACTCGCAGCTTTTGCAGTTTGGATGCAGCTTCCAGGGAAAGGCAGTCTCCTACGGAATCGAACAGTTGGTGAAGTGCGGTTGAAGTTGTCATGGAAACATTATAACCCATGCAATGGACTTCACAGCATCGACCCGCAAGGGCTAAAGAGTTTTTTCTTTTAGGTGCCGAGTCAGACTGGAGGCCGCAGGCGGGAGGAGCAATGGTGCCAAGTCAGGGACCAAGCACCTTAAGAAGCAGCTTAAAGAGAAAGAACGCGCGCGAGCTATTTGAGGTCGGAGTTGGAGGGGTTTTCATCGTCCGACGACAACCGTGGGCTAGCGCCCTGCGGCTCATTGGCCTTCGAATCGTTAACGTTTTCCTTTGTGGGGTCGCTCGCTGACGCTTCCGGTTCCGGTGCCGTTGGCGGCAAGTCTGCCGGATGCGTTAGCTTGTGGATTTGTTGCAGCTTGCGAATGCTTACTTGCGTGTAGATTTGAGTGGTTCGCAAGTCCGCATGGCCAAGCATGGCTTGGATGTACCGAATGTCTGCGCCGTTCTCTAGCATTAACGTTGCCATCGTGTGG
>JANPNA010000022.1:0-9595 GCA_031427235.1 Pirellula sp. | reverse complement strand
ATTGGCCACCGACATCAGCCGTCCACTACACGAACAAAAGGGAGCTGTGGTTGAAGTCAACGCAGGACCGTCTCTATCACCGCACGTATCGCCACTTTATGGCAAGCCGCAGAAGGTTGGTGATGCCATCATGAACATGCTTTTTCCGGCAGGGCAGCATGGCCACATCAAGATCATTGGGATCGTTCAATCACCATCGTCGGATGGGTTGGTGCAGCAGTTTGCTGAGCAGTTGAGACTTCGCAATATCGACTTCGGAATGGTAAGCCACGGTCAAGCGGGATTCAATGGACGCATTGTTGACACGGGTTGCGTCAATGACGAGACGCGAGTGATCGCATTGCTCTGCAATCCGATTTTGAGTGCCGTCGTCGTGCACGTGGATTTGATTCAATCGGCGCTAAATGGTGTTCCTGCACCGCGTTTTGATCGACTTCTCTTCGCGAGCGATTCGGTGAAGGAAGAGCAAGGTGACGACGCATCGGCTGGATTACGAGCGGTGTTGAATGCCGTCCCGAGCACAGGTTCGATTTTTGGCGATCAACTTCATCCGGCTACTTTTGCAAACATAATGAAGTGGAAGCATCCGTCGAGCGTAGCCAGAAATACGTTGGATAGGGCGTTTGAAATTAAGTTCGCGTGAGGGAAGGTTTTCAGTTTTCAGTTTTCAGTTTTCAGTTGTCAGCTGTCAGCTGTCGGTTGTCGGTTGCTATTTGCTATTATTGCGATTGAATATTCGATCCTTACGACACATGAATCTCAAAAAGGCCAGAAGCCCATGCTATCACCCACAATCCCACTTCTAAACCGTGCTAGGGTGCAGTTGCTCACGATTGCCATCGCGCTCGCAGTTTCGCAACTCCACGTTGCCCAAGCCACAATCGAGCCCACTCCGGCCGATACAGTCGCGGCGGACCTGATTCAAGTCGTTCAAAAACAATCGGTAGCTTAAAACCGTGAACAGCAAGGTATGTCCATCACCATCTGTAGCTGAGCGAGGCCCTCGCTCAGGATTTCTTAACTTTTAACTCCAACATTCGCGTTATCGATCGGAAACCACATCCCCCACAGCCAATTCAGGAGCATTCTTGGCGGGCCCATCCAGTCGTAAGAAAAATCCCCCATGCCGCTAAATCCGTTGAGGGCGTAAGCAGCGACTAGACCGGCAACTAGAAAATTCATCGCAGGCAAAAACATCCAGCAGAATCGGCGGCCTAACCGACGAATCTCGCTCGTTCCGGTTCGGCACTGGATCGCCACGGCAGTAACGTGATAGCTAATACCCAACCCAAGCACGAGAGACCGAAGCGACTGAAACAAGATCAGTGAAACCAGCCAAAGTAGGATGGTTGCGGTTGGAACGAAATAGGGTGCGGCCAGCATGATCCAATTGCCTCGGCCAAGCCAACGGACACGCGAACCCTTATTCTGATTGGCTCCGTAGCCGATGACCGGATGCAGCATGGCGAATGCCAATAGCGACTGGGTGAGATCTCGTTCCAACTCTACAAATCGACGCACAAATGCAGTTTGAGCCAGTGTTGTTCGAGCCAAAAACACGAAAACCCCAACCCCAATCGCAAACATCAATGCATACCCAGGGTACGTTTGGACCTGGAAAAACAGCAGCCACCAAGCATAGAAAGTCAATGGGAGCGTCAAAACAGCAAGGAATGCTGCTGGCCACTTGGTCCATTCCACCAGTCTGTCTATTCGTTTGGAAATCATAGCGAGCGCTAGTGTAATCACTTCGTGTGCAACCTTGACCACCCATTGACCTTGGAATTTAATGCAAGACCGTTAAGCTTTTGTTTATTGCGAGCGTCGGATTGGAATATCCCAACCCGACGCGTAAGCGAGGGACAAATTCGCAGGTCCCTCACTTACGTATCGGGTTGGGATTGGTGACGTATCGGGTTGTGATTGGTTGTTTTCACGTCGTCGCTCGCCAAAAAGGTAGGATTGTCGTCGGCTTATTATTCGAAATCGATCTCAAATTAGAGTTGTCCATGAAAACGGTTGAGCATGATGTTGTGGTCTTGGGCGGTGGTCCAGGGGGGTACGTGGCCGCCATTCGTGCTGCTCAGCTTGGGTTAAATGCGGCCTGTATCGACGAAAACCCCAAGTTTGGTGGTACGTGTCTCCGCATCGGTTGCATCCCAAGCAAAGCTCTGTTGGAATCTAGCCACCTTTACCACGAAGCCAAGGGCGGATTGTCCAACCACGGAATCGTCGTTGGCAACGTGCAGCTTGACCTTGCAACCATGATGAAACGCAAGGATCAAGTGGTTCAAACGTTGACCGGTGGCATCGATTTGCTCTTCAAAAAAAACAAAGTCACTCCGTATCGTGGCAAAGCCCAGCTTCGCGATGCGAACTCGATCGTGGCCCAAATTGGGGACGAAACCGTACTTCTCAAAGCCAAGCACATTATTCTAGCCACTGGCTCCCGTCCTGCTACCATGCGTGGCGTCGAGGAAGATGGCGACTTGATCGGAAATAGCACTGCGGCTCTGGCTTATCCAACTGTTCCAGAACACCTGACAGTGATCGGAGGCGGCTACATTGGCCTTGAGCTCGGGAGTGTTTGGAACCGGTTAGGGAGCAAGGTTATCGTGTTGGAAGCCATGGACCGGATGCTTCCAGGCATGGACCAAGAATTGAGCCAACTCGCATTCCGAATTTTCAGTCGCCAGGGAATCGAATTCCGTCTCAACTCTTGGGTCGAGAGTGCCCGCGTTGAAAACGGAAAATGCGTTGTTCGTTGCAAAGGAACTGAACCTATCGTATGTGATCGCGTTCTATTGGCTGCCGGTCGTGTACCCAACTCGGTTGGTATCGGTTTGGAAACCGCAGGTATCGCAACCGACAAGCGAGGCTTTGTGACCGTTGATTCCAACTACCAAACTTCAACACCTGGTATTTACGCTTTAGGTGACCTCATTGGCGGTGCGATGCTCGCGCACAAAGCCATGGAGGAAGCTGTCGTTTGCATTGAGAAAATCGCTGGGATCCATTCCCATTTCAATTACGATTGCATACCAGCCATCGTTTACACGCACCCCGAAATCGCTACCGTCGGTAAAACCGAAGAGCAACTCAAGGAGGCTGGTATCGAGTTCAAGAAGGGCGTGAGTGCTTATGGTGCGAATGGACGTGCTCGAACGCTCGGTGAAATCGAGGGACGCGTGAAGATCCTTGCCGATGCCAAGACCGACCGTGTTTTAGGGGTTCATATCATCGGTGCCCGAGCCGGGGACCTTATCGCCGAAGCAGCCATCGCGATCGAATTCGGGGCCAGCAGCGAAGACATCGCGCGGTCCTGCCACGCGCATCCAACCCTCGCCGAAACCATCCACGAAGCCGCCCTTGCCGTCGACAACCGCGCAATCCACTCAGCGTAAGAATTAAGAATTAAGAATTAAGGCGTAAGGAAATCGCAATTCCCACTGACAACTGACAACTGACAACTGACAACTGACCACTGACCACTGACCACTGACCACTGACCACTGACAACTGACAACCGCTCCGCATGCCACGTTACAACCCCGCTGTTATCGAACCAAAATGGCAATCGTATTGGGAAAGCAACAAAACGTTTCGCACTCCAGAAATGCCCGCTGGCGATAAAGTCTACATCTTAGACATGTTTCCCTATCCAAGCGGAGCTGGACTCCACGTAGGGCACCCCGAGGGTTATACGGCCACCGATATTCAATCGCGATACTGGCGAATGCGGGGCAAATCGGTGCTTCATCCGATGGGCTACGATGCCTTCGGATTACCCGCAGAGGAATATGCGATTCGGACCAATACGCCGCCGCGAGTTAGCACCGAACAGAATATCGCAAATTTTACTCGCCAGTTAAAAATGCTCGGATTCTCGTACGATTGGGAGCGCTGCTTGGCGACTACTGATCGCGAGTATTTTCGATGGACGCAATGGATCTTCTTGCTCCTTTTCGATACTTGGTTTGATCTCGAACAACAGCGAGGACGCCCCATTGCCGAACTGCCGATCCCAGAGGATGTTGCGTCCAAGGGATCGGATGCTGTCTGGCTGTATCGCGACAAACACCGACTGGCCTATCAAGACGAAGCGCTCGTCAATTGGTGCCCTGGTTTGGGAACAGTCTTGGCCAATGAAGAGGTCATCGACGGCAAGAGCGAACGCGGTAACCACCCCGTTCAGCGCATGCCGTTGCGGCAATGGATGCTCCGCATTACGGCCTACGGCGATCGACTGATCGGCGATTTGGAAGGACTAGATTGGACACCCGGCATTAAGAAACTGCAATCCGATTGGATTGGCCGAAGCACCGGCGCGGAAGTTGATTTTCCAATTCTCCCCGAGTCGGATTTTCCTCAGTGGCAAGCGAGCCGTGTTGGCCAGCATTATCCGGACAACATCCCTGAGAATGTACTCCGTATTTACACCACACGCCCGGACACGCTTTTCGGCGCGACCTACATGGTCGTCTCTCCGGAGCATCCCGTTGTTCGAACCATTACGACATCCGATCAAGCGGCAGCGGTCAAACAATATTGCGACGCAGCCGCGTTCAAAAGCGATCGAGATCGAACCGACGGCGACAAAAAGAAAACGGGGGTTTTTACCGGTGCCTACGCCATCCATCCGGTCACGCTCAAGCCAATTCCGATTTGGGTCGCCGACTATGTATTGATTGGTTACGGTACCGGTGCGATCATGGCCGTGCCAGCTCACGATGATCGCGATTTTGAGTTCGCAAAGGCGTTCAGGCTTCCCGTCGAATGCGTTGTTGCACCCAAGCCGAACGATTCGGATCGCGACAAGATCTTGCGTGGAGACATGTGTTTTACCGGCGATGGTCTGGCGATGAATAGCGGCTCGCTCAATGGGCTCGGTACCGAAGAAGCCAAGGAGAAGATCATTGCGGAATTGACCGCGAGCGGAGTTGCCAGGCAGGCCATCAATTATAAGTTGCGAGATTGGCTCTTCAGTCGTCAACGCTTTTGGGGCGAGCCGTTCCCGATCTTGCATGAGTTGGATTCGGCTGGGAAGCCGACGGGCATCATCCGGGCAGTCGATGTCCAAGATCTTCCGGTCGATTTGCCTCAACTGGAAGACTACAAACCGCACGGCAGGCCGGAGCCGCCACTCGCCAAAGCCGACGACAGTTGGTTGTACGTGACCATCGACGGAAAACGCTATCGGCGTGAGACCAACACCATGCCCCAATGGGCAGGCTCGTGTTGGTATTACCTGCGCTTCATTGATCCAAAAAACTCCTCGATCATCGTTGATCGTGCGAAGGAGAAAGCGTGGATGCCGGTCGATTTGTACATCGGTGGCGCAGAGCATGCCGTCCTGCACTTGCTTTACGCTCGCTTTTGGCACAAAGTTCTCTACGACCGCGGTTACGTTTCGCATGCGGAACCATTTCACAAATTGGTCAACCAAGGGATGATTCTTGGCGAAGTCGAGTTTACGGGCTTTCAAACGACCGAAGGAACGTGGATCAGCACCTCTCAAACCGAAAAGGGGGACTCGGGTTACGTCCACGCGACTACCAAAGAAGCGCTCGATCAAGTTTCCGTCGCCGACAGTCAAGTGATCAAGGTTGGAGACAATTTCGTGTTGGTTGCCGACCCATCCATACGAATTGATAGCCGTGCTCACAAGATGTCGAAAGCTCGTGGGAACGTCGTCAATCCGGATTCCGTGGTGACGGAATATGGAGCGGATTCGCTGAGGCTATATGAAATGTTCATGGGGCCGTTGGAAGCGACTAAGCCTTGGAGCACCACCGGGGTCAACGGTGTCCGAAACTTCCTCGATCGCGTTTGGCGATTGATGATCGATTCCCACGCAGAGGAAAATCGATTGGTTGACTCTATTCAGGACGTTGAGCCAACCACCGAACAGAACCGTGTCATTCATAGTACGATCATGGCGGTTACGCGAGATATCGAGTCGCTCAGCTTCAACACGGCCATCGCTCGCATGATGGAGTTCGTAAACTTCTTTACCAAGGAGGCTGTCCGACCTAAGCAGGGGATGGAATCTTTGGTTTTATTGCTATCACCGTATGCGCCGCATATGGCCGAAGAGCTTTGGCAATCGTTGGGTCATGCGCAATCGCTAGCGTACCGACCGTGGCCGAGCTACGACGAAGCCCTTACACGTTTGAGTGAGATCGAAGTTCCGCTGCAAATCAATGGCAAGCTGCGAGCCAAGCTCATTGTTCCGGCCGACAGCAACTCGGAGCAATTGGAACGAGCGGCTCGAAACCACGAAAAGCTTGCCGAGTGGCTCGATGGAAAGCAGATCGTCAAAGCGATTGTGGTTCCAGGGAGAATGGTTAATTTCGTCGTAAAGTAGGACACTTTTGGAGTGCGGAAATTCATTTCCGCTTTCCGATGAGTGCGGCGAGAACTCGACGAAGCTCTGCAAAGATACTCGATCCATGCATGTTTCGATTCGGTGCTTTGAAAAACTCGCTGGATGGCTCCCATTGGTCTTGGCCTGCCTTAAGCCGACTCGCAATCACGGTCAATTCGGTTCCCGTTTCGCTTTTGGTGGAATACCAGATCGCAAAGAGATCGCAAAGAGATCGCCGTTTGCTAACCAAGTGATCGAGGGCTTCTGTACCGTTGTTAAGTTTTAAGTTTACAACGAGGATTTGGGGCAAAGCCGAATACCTGCGGCAACGTAACTTCTGCATACGCCGACACGCCGGATTGCGTTGCGGCTATGATGAAGCTTAATACTGGCGGAATTCGACGTGTGATGACTTGCCAACTCACCCTCCCTCTGGGAGGGTCGGCCGAAGGCCGGGGAGGGTGAACTGATTTATACAAGTGTTTCTCGCACTTCACCCTCCCCTCCCCTCGCTTCGCGAGACCCTCCCAGAGGGAGGGTGATTTAGTTCTCAATTCTATCGTGACCAGTCACGGACGATACTCTTCCGAGGTATCGCTAGTCAAGTAATTCTACAATAGGATGTTCACATGAGTGCCATGAATCGCCAAGTTACACTTGCCGCCAGACCGATTGGAACGCCAAAGGCGTCGGATTTTAAACTTGTTGAATCTGAGGTCCCGGTTCCTGGACCTGGGCAAGTTTTGATCCAGACTCTTTATCTTTCGGTAGATCCTTATATGCGAGGCCGCATGAACGACCGGGCATCCTATGCCGCCCCATTTCAACTTGGCGAAGTGATGACCGGCGGCGTGGTAGGGAAGGTCGTGCAATCGAACCTCGACAAATTTCCTGAGGGGGCGCATGTCCAAGGGCTGTTGGGGTGGCAAGACTTTAGCTTGAGCGATGGCACGGGCATTCAACGAATAAGCCGTGAACTTGCCCCCCTTTCAGCCTATCTGGGGGTGCTTGGCATGCCAGGATTGACCGCCTATTTTGGTCTCTTAGACATAGGCCAACCGAAGTCTGGGGAAACTGTGCTTATCTCCGGCGCAGCCGGCGCCGTAGGTTCTATCGTTGGCCAGATTGCCAAGCTCCAAGGCTGTCGGGTCGTCGGCATAGCCGGAACGGACGCCAAGGTGCGTATGCTGACAGAGGAGTTTGGTTTTGATGCCGCGTTTAACTATCACAACGAAAAGAACTACTTTGCAAAACTGAAAGAACTTTGCCCGCAAGGCATCGACGTCTATTTCGACAACGTCGGGGGCGAACTTACCGATGCCGCCTTCCACTACCTCAATGTCCATGCTCGCGTTTGTGTCTGCGGGCAGATTTCACAGTACAATCTAACCGAACCCGAACTCGGTCCGCGGTTGCTTTGGAAACTGATCGAGAAACGGGCCAAGGTCCAAGGTTTCCTGGTCTCGGACTACGCTCCAAGATTTAAAGAAGGCTTCACGCAGCTAGCTGAATGGCTTCGGACCGACAAGCTGCGTTATTGCGAAAGCATCGTCAAAGGACTCGAAAATGCTCCACAGGCCTTTATGGGAATGCTACAGGGGCAAAACATTGGCAAACAAGTGGTCTTGGTGTCGCCGAGCGACACCAGCGTTTAAATGATACGACTATCCACCCAAGTTCCATCGTATTTGGAGACAAAAAAGATGTTGACAACGATTTTCAGTCGGCGACGAATCCTATCCATAGTACTTGCCTTTGTCACCGTCTTAGCGACGCACGCATGCACCCATGCACAAAAAGAAGATCCGATCGCAGTTCAGCTTTGCGAGATACTTTACCAGGGGCGGTTTGCCCAAGGTGAGATCGAGTTGGCGGCCAAACTGGCGACCAATGCGAAAAACGAAGCAATTCGAGCTTCGCTCGGCATTGTCCAGTTTGTCAAAGCAGTTGAGGAACTCTCGCAAGACTATTATCGCTTCGGCATGGAGCCTCAACGCGGCATCGCGATTGGGAATATGCTGATACAAAGAACTGGCAACCCCAAGCCAGAGCCTATCGGGTACGAAGATGCGAGAGGCATTTTGGAACGTTTTGAGCAACGACTGATCAAGGCCGAGAAGACCCTTTCTAAGTTCCGTTTTACGGGAATTAAACTCCCGATCGATGTTACCAAAATATCTCTGGACATCAACCACGATAGCAAAACGACTGGAAACGTTGCCCTCGCATCGGTCATTGCCGCAGGCGCGAGGGGCAATCCGAACAACGCGACCTTGGTCGGCAATTCGGTCACCTTTGCATTTGACGATGCGGACGTTCTTTGGCTCCGAGGGTACATCCATGTCATGTTGGGAACGGTGAACATCGCTTTGGCACACGATTGGCGGGATGCATTCGAACGCACTGCGCACTTGATTTTCGCCAAGCCGAAAACAGCCTATCCCTTTTTGCTCGAGGAAGGTGAACAAAAGAATTGGTCCATCAATCAAATTGCCGACCTCATTGCATTCATCCATGTGATCAACTTCGAAGTCATTGAGCCAAAACGGATGGCAGAAGCACTAGCACACTTTGAACAAGTCGTTGCACTGAGTCGAACCACTTGGAAATGGATACGCGACGAGACCGATAACGATCGAGAATGGCTTCCAGGGCCGACACAAAACTCAGTCGTGTTGGAAGGCCGGGTAGGAGGGCCTTTGGGTGAAAACTGGGAGAAAGTGCTTGACCGAACCGAGTTGGTTTTGCAGGGTAAAGAACTTATTCCATTCTGGCGAGGATATGAGGGTGGCAATGCTTGGGTGATTTTCAATAATAGCAGCGACACGAAATTTCATCCAAAACTTGGCATCAACCTCCGCAAAGTGTTTACGCAGCCCAAACGCTTTGATCTCGTGTTGTGGATGCAAGGGACGGGAGTCTCGCCGTTTTTAGAAGAGGGTAAGACGATTGATTTGCAAGCTTGGCAGGATTTGTCAGGGTCCTTCGGTGGACGCTTGCCGTTTTTCTCGTTTTGGATCAATTGAGTAGCCGGGCTGATTGTCGCCTTTCGCTCTTAGGCTGTGAATTTATTAGTGAACGATAGAATTCCAAACCTCAACGGGCAACGCTGTGAAGCATTCTGTTGTCCGATCGGAGCTTGCCTCCGACGGACGCCGTTTTGGCGCCCTAATGCGCGGTTCAGCTAATAAATTCGAGCACTCCCCTCCTGGCTCGACCGCCGTAGGC